>NZ_JBHSLU010000032.1:0-55864 GCF_042655245.1 Allobosea massiliensis
ACCCCTCGAACGCTTCAGGCCAATCCGGGCTAACCGCTTCAATCCAAACAACTTCAAATTCCCTTAGCGTGTATTAATGTAGAAATGCCCACGGAGCCCCATCATCGCCTTCGGTCTGGCGGTCGTCTTCGTGTTCTTGCTGCTGGCGGCGCTGTACGAGAGCTGGATGCTGCCGCTGGCGGTCATCCTGATCGTGCCGATGTGCATTCTGGCCGCGATGTTCGGGGTCAACTATGCCGGGCTCGACCGCAACATCCTCGTCGATATCGGCCTCGTCGTGCTGGTCGGCCTCGCGGCGAAGAATGCGATCCTGATCGTCGAATTCGCCAAGCAGGCGGAGGAAGAAGGCATGAACCGGCGCGATGCGGCGATCGCCGCGGCGCGGACCCGGCTGCGGCCGATCCTGATGACCTCACTCGCCTTCATCCTCGGCGTGCTCCCGCTGACGATCTCGACCGGCGCCGGCGCGGAGATGCGCCAGGCGATGGGTGTCGCGGTGTTCTCCGGCATGCTGGGCGTGACGATCTTCGGCCTGATCTTCACCCCGGTCTTCTATGTCGTCGTCCGCTGGCTGGCGGATCTGCGCAAGAAGAAAGCCCAGGTCGAGCCCTCGCATCACGCCCCCGCGCAGGGCTGATCCCGGCGGCCAGGCCGGACCGAAGACGCAAAAGGGTCGCTCGCGCGGCCCTTTTCATTTTGGTGCCGGGCCCCGCCCCACTCAGTGCCCGCTCAGCACCAGCAGCTTGACCGGCAGCAGCAGCGCCTGGATGCGCAGCATCACGGCGTGGACGACGCCGGTGGCGTCGACGACGTGCAGCGCGAGCGCCTTGAACGTACCGACCTTGCCCGAGGCGATCAGCTCGTGATTGCTGGAATAGGCGTTGGCGACGCAGCTCGAGCCGGGGAAGACGCCGTCCAGACCGCCCTCGTAAAGCGGCTCGAGGAAGACGAGCACGGTGCCCGGCCGCTGGACCTGCTGGGCATCGACGAGCTGGTCGCCCGCGCGGAACTGCCCGGCCGCGATGAACTCCTGCACGTCGGTCACGACCATCGGGATGATCGTCCAGGGCTTCGAGATGCAGGCGACCTCCGCGGCCATGCCGACCTTGAGCACCTGCGCCTCGAGCTGGCTGAAGCCGGCCTGCAGCGCCTTGCGGCCGGCGGTCGCCGGGATCAGGACGCCGGCCGGCCGCATGAAGGGATTGACCAGATCGCCAATCTGCAGGGCAAATTGCTCGATGTGCCCGGCGACGCCGGCGCGCACTACGGTCTTGGCCAGCTCGACCTCGGCCTGGGCGAGCGCGGCCTCGGCGCTGGCCTTCTCCGCCGGCAGCAGCGCGGCGATGCGGGCCTGCGCCGCCTCGCGCGAGGCGGTGGCGGCGGCGACCGTCGCCTCCCGCCCCTGCACGACGTTCTCGAGCCGCTCGATCTCGCGGGCGGCGACGACATCGTCGTTGCGGCGCTTGAGCTCCTGCTTCGTCCGCAATTCGTCGAGCGCGAGCTGGAGCGAGCTGCGCGCCTCCTGGATCCTGGCCTCGTTGGCGAGGATGTCGACCTTGGCGACGGCGAGCGCCGCCTCGACCTCGCCGACCTTGCGGCGCGCCGCCTCGACGGCCGCCTGCTGCTTGGCGTCGTCGAGCCGGAAGATTGGCTCGCCCTGCCCGACCTTGCCGCCCTGGCGGACATAGATTTCGGCGACGCGGCCGCTGGCCTCGGGCACGATCGGCACCGTGCGGAAGAACAGCGTCGCATTGGTCGTCGAGGGGTGGTTGTAGAAGATCACCGTGATCAGCGCGACGGTGAGCATCAGGCAGCCGACGATGCCCCAGCGCAGCTCGAACCAGACCGAGTACAGCGTGATCTCGTGGCCGAAGCGCTTTCCCTGCCCATAGCGCCGGTAGAGATAGTCCGGCAGGATCGTCAGCAGCGAGCAGATCAGGATCTCAACCATGGGCCGGCGCCTCCGGCTGGGCCGTCCGCGGGGCGGCGGCAGCCGGGCTCGCTGTCGGCGCCGCAGCGATTGGTGGCGGCGGCTCGCCTCCGCCCGTCGCGGCTTGCGGCGGCTCGTCCTCGTCCCGCTCGGGCGGGATGCCGGCGATCTTGTCGAGCGCGCCGGCCATCCGGCGCAGCGGGTTCCAGACGTCGGGGATCTCGATCAGGGCCAGCAGCAGGCCCGCGACCCAGAACAGATGGATATGGGTGAAGAGCGCCAGCAGCCCGAGCACCGCGACGATCTCGAACTGGAGCTTGTGCGCCTTGTGCGCCATCCGCTCCGGCAGCGTGTGCAGGCGCAGGAAGAGCAGGCCGAAGCCGAGCACCGCGCCGACGATGGTGACGCCGGCGAGGATCATCATCGCGTCGGTCTCATGCGGCGCGGTGATGAAGGGTGGCAGGTGATGCGGCGCGGCGGGATGAAGCGTTGCAGCCAAGGCGGGTCTCCAGGCTAAAGCGCCGGAGCCCATCCGCCATGGCGCGCGAGCCAGCGGCATTCCCGCCACCGCCCCGGCCTTGCAACGTCCCCCAACGTCAGGCGATCTGACGCCGATCGGGGAAGGCTGTCAAATGACCGTTCCGTCTCGGCTCAGCCCCACCAGCGCTCGGCGACGGGGAAGCGGCCCGCCGCTTGCTCGATGACCTCGCCAAGGGCAAACAGCGTCTCCTCGTCGAAGGGGCGGCCGATCAGCTGCAGGCCGAGCGGCAGGCCCTGCCCGTCCAGCCCCGCCGGCACGGCGATGCCGGGCAGGCCGGCCATGTTCACCGTCACCGTGAAGACGTCGTTGAGATACATCTCGACCGGGTCGGCCGAGCCCTTCTCGCCGATGCCGAACGCGGCGGAGGGCGTCGCGGGCGTCAGCACCGCGTCGATGCCGGCCGCATAGGCCTCGTCGAAGTCGCGCTTGATCAGGGTGCGGACCTTCTGGGCGCGGACGTAATAGGCGTCGTAATAGCCGGCCGAGAGGACATAGGTACCGATCATGATGCGGCGCTTGACCTCGGTGCCGAAGCCGGCGGCGCGGGTCTTCTCGTACATCTCGACGATGTCCTTGCCCTGCTCGCGCAGGCCGTAGCGGACGCCGTCATAGCGTGCGAGGTTGGAGGAGGCCTCGGCCGGGGCGACGATGTAATAGGCCGGCAGCGCGTATTTGGTATGGGGCAGCGAGATCTCGACGATCTCGGCGCCGGCCGCCTTCAGCCAGTCGATGCCCTTCTGCCAGAGCGCGTCGATCTCGGCGTTGAGCCCGTCCAGCCGATATTCCTTCGGGATGCCGATCTTCATGCCCTTCACCGAGCGGCCGACCGCCTTCTCGTAATCCGGCACGGCGGCATCGACGCTGGTGGTGTCCTTCGGATCGTGGCCGGCCATGGAGCGCAGCATCACGGCGCAGTCGCGCACGCTCTTGCCGATCGGCCCCGCCTGGTCGAGCGAGGAGGCGAAGGCGACGATGCCCCAGCGCGAGCAGCGGCCATAGGTCGGCTTGATGCCGACCGTGCCGGTGAAGGCCGCGGGCTGGCGGATCGAGCCGCCGGTGTCGGTCGCGGTCGCGGCGAGACAGAGATTGGCGGCCACGGCCGCGGCCGAGCCGCCCGAGGAGCCTCCCGGCACGAGATGCGTGCCCTCGACCGCGCCACCCTGTCCGGCCGACACGTTCGAACCCTTCCGGCGCCAGGGGTTCACCACATTGCCGAAGGCCGAGGTCTCGTTCGACGAGCCCATCGCGAACTCGTCGTTGTTGAGCTTGCCGAGCATGACGGCGCCGTCGCGCCAGAGCTGGCCCGAAACGGTCGATTCATAGGGCGGCACGAAATTGCCGAGGATCTTCGAGCAGGCGGTGGTGCGCACGCCTTCCGTCGCGAAGAGGTCCTTGATGCCGAGTGGCAGGCCTTCGAGCGGCCCGGCCTCGCCCTTCGCCAGCTTCGCGTCGGAGGCGGCGGCCTGCTTCAGCGCATGCTCGGGCGTCTCCAGCACATAGGCATTGAGCGCCCGCGCCTTCTCGACCGCGGCGATATGGGCCTGCGTCAGCTCGGTGGCGGAGAAGCTCTTGGCCTTCAGCCCGTCGCGGGCTTCGGTCAGGGTCAGGCGGGTGAGATCGGTCACGGGCAGTATCCGGATTCAGTGAAGGCAGTGGAACCGTCATGGCGAGGAGCGCAGAGACGAAGCCATCCAGGAGCGGCAGCGCTCGACGTCCTCTGGATTGCTCCGCTGACGCTCGCAATGACGGGCGTCACTCGATGACCTTGGGCACCATGAAGTAGTCGTCATCGGCGGCCGGGGCGTTGGCGACGATCTTGGCCGCGATCTCGCCGTCGGTCACCACGTCCTCGCGCTGCTTCATCGCCATCGGCGTCACCGAGGTCAGCGGCTCAACGCCCTCGACATCGACCTCGTTGAGCTGCTCGACGAAGCCGAGGATGGCGTTGAGCTCGCCTTGCAGCTTGGGCAGATCGGCCTCCGGAACGGCGATGCGCGCCAGATGCGCGACGCGTTTGACGGTGGCGAGATCGACCGACATGGCGGACTCCAGCATGGTGGGCGCAAGGCGCCGGATCAGGGTTCGCCGCGCTATAGCAGATGGCGGCGCGTAAGTAAGGGGCAAGTCCCGCGCCGTCATGGTCGGGCTTGCCCCGACCATCTCATGTTCCAGAGATTCTCGGGTCTGCGCTCCGCTTCGCCCGAGAATGACGCTGGCGTCAGATCGTGAACGCCTCGCCCTTCGTCGGCACCAGCGCCTGGATGCCGCTGCCCGCCAGCCCCGCGACGAAGGCGTCGGCATTGGCGTCGATCAGCGGGAAGGTGCCGTAATGGCAGGGAATCGCGACCTGCGGCTTGACGAAGCGCGTCATCGCCAGCGCCGCGACCTTGCCGCCCATGGTGAAGCGGTCGCCGACCGGGCAGATGCAGGCCTCGACACCGTGGATCTCGGCGATCAGCGCCATGTCGGAGAAGATGTCGGTGTCGCCCATGTGCCAGAGCGTCTTTTCACCCTTGGCCTTGAGGATCGCGCCATTGGCGTTGCCGAGCGGTACGGAGACGCCGGCCTCACCCATGCCGGCCGAGTGATCGGCGCGGACCCAGGTGACGCCGAAGGCACCGAGATCGATCGTACCGCCGGTGTTGACCGGCTGGAAGCTCTTGAGGCCTTTCGACGCCAAATGCATGGCGAGGTCGTAATTGGTGATGACGGTCGCGCCCGTGCTCTCGGCGATCGCGAGCGTGTCGCCGACATGATCGCCATGGCCGTGGGTCACGACGATGTGGGTCACGCCCTGCGAGATCGCCGCGACATCGCCCTCGAAGATCGGGTTTCCGGTGAAGAACGGGTCGATCAGGATGACGGCACCATCGATCTCGGCGCGGAAGGCGGAATGGCCGTACCAGGTCAGTTTCATGCGAAGGCTCCTGCGTGGCGATCAGGCGAGATGGGCCGTGGGATATAGATCATCGCCGTCGTGATTGGGATGACATCACGGTGCCAGAATGGTGGCGCAATCGACAAGCGATCGTCAGCCGTGCACCCTCCCCGCCCTGAATGATGCTGGACAGCAACCCATGACCGATGCCGCCACCCTCGCCCGCCGGATCGCCCAGGGATGCGGCGACGAGCCTGCCGACCTCGTGATCCGAGGCGCGAGGCTGCTCGATCTGGTGACGGGCGCGCTGGTGGAATCCGACATCGCGCTCTGTGGCGATACGATCGTCGGCACCCATGGTCGCTATGAGGGCAAGGTCGAGCATGACGCCACCGGGCTGATCGCGGTGCCGGGCTTCATCGACACGCATCTGCATGTCGAATCCTCGCTGGTGACGCCGCTCGAATTCGAGCGCTGCGTGCTGCCCCATGGCGTCACCACCGCGATCTGCGACCCCCACGAGATCGCCAATGTGCTCGGCACCGAGGGCATCGCCTATTTCCTGCGCTGTGCCGAGGCGATGCGGATGGATCTGCGCGTCAATTTGTCGAGCTGCGTGCCGGCGACGCATCTGGAGACCGCCGGTGCGCGGCTGGAGGCGGGCGACCTGACGCCGATGATGGACCATCCCAAGGTGATCGGGCTGGCGGAATTCATGAATTTCCCGGGCGTGATCCATCGCGATCCCGGGTGCCTGGCGAAGCTCGAAGCCTTCTCGCACCGGCATATCGACGGCCACGCGCCGCTGGTGCGCGGCCTGGACCTCAACGCCTATCTCGCCGCGGGCATCCGCACCGACCACGAGACGACGACCGCCGACGAGGCACGCGAGAAGCTCGCCAAGGGCATGGCGATCCTGATCCGCGAGGGCTCGGTCTCGAAGGATCTGCTGCAGCTGATCCCGCTGATTTCGCGCGACGCCTCGCCCTTCCTCGCCTTCTGCACCGACGACCGCAACCCGCTCGACATCGCCGAGGAAGGCCATCTCGATTTCATGATCCGCACCGCCATCGCCCGCGGCGCGGATGTGCTGGCGACCTATCGCATCGCCTCGCTCTCGGCGGCGCGGCTCTACGGCCTGTTCGATCGCGGCTTCATCGGCCCGGGCAAGCGCGCCGACATCGTTCTGGTCGAGGATCTCGCCGCCTGCTCGGTCAAGCGCGTCTTCGCCGGCGGGCGGCTGGTCGGGGACGCCCTCTTCACTGAGCGCGCACCGGTGGCGCCGGTCGGGCTCGGCAGCGTGAAGAGCCGGGCGCTCACCGAGGCTGATTTCCGCGTCGCGGCGCGCGAAGGCGAGACGCCCGTGATCGGCGTGGTGCCCGGTCGCATCATCACCGAGCGGCTGTCGCTGCGGCTGCCCGCCCGCGATGGCGAGGCCCTGCCCGATCTCGATCAGGACGCGGTCAAGGTCACGGTGATCGAGCGCCACGGCAAGAGCGTCGGCATCGCGACGGGCTTCGTCCATGGCTTCGGGATGAAGCACGGGGCGATCGCCTCCTCCGTCGGGCATGACAGCCACAATCTCTGCGTCGTCGGCGTCAACGCCGCCTCGATGGCCGCCGCCGCCAACCGGCTGATCGAAATCGGCGGTGGTTTCGCGGTCGCCGATGGCGGGGTTGTGACGGCGGAACTGGCGCTGCCGGTGGCGGGGCTGATGAGCGACCAGCCCTTCGAGACTGTGCGGCACGGGCTCGAGGATCTGCGCGCGGCGGCCAAGGCGCTCGGCGTCGTGTTGGCCGAGCCCTTCCTGCAGGTCGCCTTCCTGACGCTCCCGGTGATCCCGCATCTGAAGATCACCGACAAGGGGCTGGTCGATATCGATGCGTTCGACTTTGTCTGACTGTCGCGACAGCAGCTCGGATGCTAAAATCGCGAGAGGCGACAGAGGAGATCCACGATGGATGATCCGAACACGACGCTGACGGTCACGCTCGGCGATCTCGCCGAAAAGGTCGAGGAGCGGGTCCGCTCGGGTGAATACGACTCGCCGAGCGACGTGGTGCGCGCCGGGCTCGAAGCCCTCGCCCGTGAGGAACGGGCGTTCGAGGCCGAGTTGAAGCGAAAGGTCGAGGAGGCGCTGGCCGATTCGCGGCCTTGGCTTTCGGCCGACGAGATGTCGAACCGGATGCGCGCTTACCATCAGGAGCGACTGACCAGAGCCCGTGACACCGTTTGAGCTGAAGCTCAGTCCACGAGCCGAAGACGATCTGCGCTCGATCTATGACTGGATTGCGGAGCGATCGAGCCCGCAGACCGCCGACCGCTACATCCAGCGCATCGAGACGACCTATCGCGCCCTGGTCGAATTCCCGATGCGCGGAACCCAGCATGACGATCTGCTGCCAGGCTTGAGGATCATCGGCATGGAAAGGCGGGTCACCATTGCCTTCCGCGTCGTCGGAAACAGGGTCGAAATCCTGCGCATTCTCTATGGGGGGCGCGACGTCCAGGCCGCCTTGGATACCTGATCGTCAGGAGGAGAGCAGTTCCTCCGGCATCTCGATCCCTTCCGCCCGCGCCTTGGCACGCAGCGTCAGGCGGCGCACTCCCGGCAGGCGCGTGCCCTCCTGTGCCTCGATGGCGTGAACCAGCGCGCGCATGCGCTCGTCGAACCAGTGGCCGCCCATGGCGTGCGGGTCGATGGCGAGGATGAGCTGGCCCGTATCGGGCGGGCCGCCTGCCGCGTCGAGGAAGGAGGAGGCCTGGAAGCCGAAATGCGCACCGACGAGCGCCGCAGCCAGGATTTCGACCATCATCGCCAGCGTCGCGCCCTTGGCGTCGCCGAGCGGCACCATGGTGCCAGCGAGCGCGGCTTCCGCATCGGTCGTCGGCTTGCCGTGGACGTCCAGCGCCCAGCCCTCGGGGATGGCCAGGCCCTTCTGCTTGGCGGCGACGATCGGGCCGCGGGCGACCTTGGACAGCGCCATGTCGATGACGACCGGCTCCCGCCCGGCGAGCGGGGCGGCGAAGGCGATCGGGTTGGTGCCGAAGACCGGCTTGGAGCCGCCCCAGGGCGCGATCGCGCCCGGCGTGTTGGCGAAGAGCATGGCGACGAGGCCCTGCTCGGCCAGCCGCTCGACATGCAGGCCGGCGGCGCCGCAATGGTTCGAGCGGCGGATCGGCGCGGCCACGATGCCCTGCTCGCGGGCGAGATCGGGGATTTCGGCGATGGCGAGGTCGATCGCCGGATAGGCGAAGCCGTGGCCGGCATCGATCGCCAGCACGCCGGGCTTCGGCCGGCTCGCCTTGGGCACGACCTGCCCGTCGACCTTGCCGGATTTCAGCATGGCGAGATAGGTCGGGACGCGCGACAGGCCGTGGCCTTTCAGCCCGTCGGCCTCGGCCATCACCAGCGCCCAGGCGACGGAGGCCGCATTGGCCGGCGACGCGCCCGCCGTGGCGAAGATCTCGGTGAGGCGCGTTTCGGCGTTCTCCAGAGACAGCCGTGTCATGCCCGGCCCTCCAGCGCCGCCATGACCCGCTCGGCCACCAGCCCGGAGACACGGCCATTGGATTCGACCGTGTTGCCGGCGATATGCGGCGTCAGGATCAGGTTGGGGACATCGGCGAAGAGCTTGCCGGCGCCGCGCAGGGGCTCCTCGGCGAAGACGTCGATCGCCGCGCCGCCGAGCTTGCCGGCCTTGAGCGCTCCCACGAGAGCCGCCTCGTCCATGATGCCGCCGCGCGCCGCGTTGATCAGGATCGCATCCGGCTTCATCCGGGCGAACGCGTCCTTGCCGATCAGTCCCTTGGTCTCGGGCGTCAGCGGCAGATGGATGCTGATCACGTCGGAGGTCGAGAGCACGGCGTCGAGCTCGAGCCGCTCGGCCGAAGCCCAGGCGGGATGGTCGGCCGGGACGTAAGGGTCGTAGGCCGCGACCGTCATGCCGAGCAGGCGGCCATGGGCCGCGGTGTCGCGGGCGATGGCGCCGAAGCCGACGAGGCCGAGCCGCTTGCCGGCGATCTCGCGGCCGATCAGCTTCGTCTTCGGGAACTCGCCCGCCACCATCGCGGCATTGGCGAAGTAGGCGCCGCGCAGCAGCATCATGGCGCTGCCGATGACGTATTCGACGACGGAGAGGCTGTTGGCCCCCGTCGCCGGGAAGACCTTGATGCCGCGCGCGTCGCAGGTTTCCATGTCGATGTTGTCGAGACCGACGCCGAGCCGGCCGACGACCTTCAGCTTCTTTGCCGCCGCCAGGACATCGCCCCTCACCTGCGTCTGGTTGCGGACGATCAGGGCGGGGACATCGGCGACGAGCTTCGCCAGTTCGTCGGGCTTGCCGAAGAGATCGGGGTCGTGATGGACGCTGTAGCGGGCGCTGAGCATGGCGACCGCCGCCTCGTCCATGAATTCCGTGATGACGATGTCGGTCATGGCAGGCGCCTTTGCAGCTATGACGGTCAGCCCAGTGCGAGCAGGCTGCCGGTGACGATGACGAGGATGACGAGGCTGGTGCCGGTGACGAGGGCGAGATGGCGCCAGCCGAGCCGCGCCATGGCGCCGAGCGAGGTGCCCAAGCCCAGCGCCGCGATGGCGATGAGCAGGCCCCAGGTCGAGATGGAGAGCAGCATGGTGCGGATCGGCTGATAGAGGTCGGCCAGCGCCGGCTGCGTGGCGAGCAGGCTGTTCACCAGGCACAGCACCAGGAACATGATGGCGAAGACGGGAACCGGGACCTTGGCCCTTGCGGCGACGTCTCCCGCGCGCTTGGCATCGTCATGGACCAGCCACCAACCGACGATCAGCACGGCCGGTAGGAGCAGGAAGACGCGGAACAGCTTGACGATGATCGCCGCATTGGCGGCCTCGACCGAGACCGCCTGCCCCGCGCCGACGACCTGCGCCACGTCATGGATGGTGGCGCCCAGCATGATGCCGGTCTGGGAAGGCGAGAAACCGAGCCAGACACAGATCAGCGGATAGGCCAGCATCGCCACCGTCGAGAGCGCATTCATCGCGATGACGGTGAAGGCGACGTCGGCGGCCTTGCTCCTGTAGTCGGGCACGACGGTCGCGGTGGCGAGCGCGGCGGAGGCGCCGCAGACGGCGGTGGCGACGCCGCCGAGAGCGCCCATGCCCGTCTCGCGGCCGAGCCAGCGCGCCAGCAGGAAGCCGGACAGGATGGTAGCCGCCATGGCGACGATGACGAGCAGCGCCGTCGTAAGGCCGAGCGCGACGATGTCCCCCAGTGCGACGCGCAGGCCGAGCAGCGCGATCGCCCAGCGCAGCATCTTCTTGACGCAGAACGTCATGCCGGCCTGGAAGCGCGGCGCATTGGCGAGGGGGTGCAGCACCATGCCGATGATCAGCGCGATCACCACGGCGGGGATGCCGAAGCGGCCGCCGGCGGCGGACTTCACCAGCGGCTCGGCGAGATAGGCCGCGAGCGCCACCACCGCGGAGAGCACGATGCCGTCGAGGAGCGGCCGCCAGGTGGCGAGCCGGGTCGTCGTCGCGATGGACAAGGCTGGGGGCTCCCGAATGACAGGCCGGAGCGGAACGGGGCGCCGCATCCGGCGGCGCCCCGGCTGTTAGCAGCGGCTCAGGCCGAGCGGTAGAGCTTGGTCATCGAGAATTCGCGGTGCCCCAATGCTTCCGCCGCAGTCAGGCGGCCATTGGCCGTGCGCACGATGTTCTCGATCAGGGCATCGCCCGCCTGCGGGATCGTCATGTCGCGGCGCAGGATGCCGGACACGTCGACGTCGATATGCTCCGGCATGGTGCGCATCGTCTTCGGGTTGCCGGTGATCTTGATGACCGGGACGATCGGATTGCCGATGACGTTGCCCTGCCCGGTCGGGAAGGTGTGCACGACATAGCCGCCCGCCGCCATCAGGGTCACGCATTCGGCCGCGGCCGAAGAGGTGTCCATGTAATAGAGGCCCGGCCCCTTGGTCGGCGCCTCGGCCGGCTGCAGGATGTCGATAAACTTGCACTCGCGGCCGATCTTCTCGAGATTGCCGAGCGCCTTCTCCTCGATCGTGGTCAGGCCGCCGGCGATGTTGCCCTTGGTCGGCTGCGAATCCGAGAGATCGTCGGTCTTGTGGGCCTCGATGACGTCGTCCTGATAGGCCTTCCACATCTTGTACCAGCGCTCGCCGACCTCCGGCGTCGCCGCACGGGCCTTGCAGAGATGTTCGGCGCCGGTGATCTCGGAGGTCTCGCCGAAGACGCCGTAGACACCGCGCGGGATCCACTTGTCGTACATGTTGCCGACGGTCGGGCAGGAGGAGAGGCCGGTGGTCGTGTCGGACTCACCGCACTTGGTCGAGACCCAGAGTTCCTCGATGCCGCATTTCACGCGCTGAAGCTCGGTCGCCCACTGGACGAATTCCTTGGCGACATAAGAGGCGCGAGCGATGGTCGAGATGTCGCCATGGCCCTCGATGCCGAAGCCGACGACGGGCTTGCCGGTCTTGGCGATGCCGTCGACGACGCGCTTGGTCCAGCCGTCCTCGATGCCGATGACGACGACCGCCGCGACGTTCGGGTTGGAGCCCGTGCCGATCAGCGTGCGGAAATGCAGTTCGAGATCCTCGCCGAACTGCAGGCGGCCATAGGCGTGCGGGATCGCCAGCGTGCCCTTGACGTTGTTGGCGACGGCCTCGCAGGCGGCGTTGGAGAGATCGTCGAGCGGCAGCAGCAGGACGTGGTTGCGCACGCCGACGCGGCCGTTCTCGCGGCGCCAGCCGAAGAAGGAGTCGAGGCTGCGGCCGGTGGGGCGGCGGACGACGGGGGTCTTGAACTCGGGAGCCTCGATCTTGCGGCCCTTGACCCGGGCGAGCTTGCCTTTGACGAGATCGAAATTGGCGACGATCGACATGGGGTGTTTCCTCTTTTGCTTGGCGGGCTCGACCCTGCGGGAGCCCCTGGCGGCGCGATCAGAACAGCGAAGCGCTCACCAGCGCTTGGTCTTGGCGTTGTGGACGTGCAGATGCTCGCCCTGCTTCACATCGGCACGGGCCTCGCCGATGTCCTGGCCGTATTTCCAGATCGTCTCGCCCTTCTTGATGTCCTTGAGGGCGACCTTGTGGCCGATCGGGATGTCCATCTTCGCGGTCAGGCGGAAATCGGAATTGTCGTGTGTGACCACGCACAGCATGTCGGTGCCGGCCTTCAGACCTTCGACGACGACGACGCCGACAGTGTCCTTCTTCTCGTGGACCAGGAGGTGGGGCTTGCTCATCGGGGTTTCCTCGCTGCGCTCTCTCCGGCCCGCTCCAATTCAGGACTCGACCGGCCGTGCGACAAGTCTTATATAAGACATATGACCGAGTACAAGCGCGAAATCGCGCTTCCCTCCGAACCGGCCGGCGGTGCCGAAATCCTGGGCTTCCGGCCGCTTTACCGGCAGGTGAAGGACCATTTCGTGCGCCGACTCGTCGACGGAGTCTGGGCTCCCGGAACGGCCCTGCCGAGCGAGGGGCAACTCGCGGCCGAGCTCGGCGTCAGCCAGGGAACGGTCCGCAAGGCGCTCGACGAACTCGCGGCGGAGAACCTGCTGGTGCGCCGGCAGGGGCGCGGCACCTTCGTCGCCGAGCATGACGAGCAGCGCATCCTTTTTCAGTTCTTCAAGCTGGTGCCGGATGATGGCGCGGCCCGCTTTCCTGACAGCACGGTGCTGGCGACGGAAAGTGCCGAGGCCGATCCGGCCGAGCGTCAGGCGCTCGCGCTCGAAGTCGGCGAGACGGTGCTGCGGATTCGGCGCTTCCGCTCGCTCGGCGACAAGCCGGTGATCCTGGAGACGATCAGCCTGCCGGAGCGGCGCTTTCCCGGCCTCGCCAACGGGCCGATCCCGAACAATCTCTACAGCCTGTTCGCGACCCGCTACGGCGTGACGGTCGCCCATGCCCGTGAGAAGCTGAAGGCCGTGGCGCTGTCGCCCGAGGAGGCCCGCCGCCTCGGAACGGCCGCCGGCACGCCTGCCCTGCTGATCGACCGCCTCGCGCTGTCGCTCGAGGGCGCCCCCGTCGAACGACGTCTTAGCCTGTGTCTGACCGAGGAGGCTCACTACCAGTCCGATCTGCGCTGACGCGTTCGAGGTCCCTGAACTTTCCCACAAAGCCGACGAAGAGCGGCCGTTCACCACGACCCATGGAGGATACGCATGAGCATGACCAAGAGAGCGGCCTTGGCCGCGTTGCTGTCGGTAGGCCTGGCCGGCCCGGCGCTGGCGCAGAGTTTCCCGACCAAGCCGATCACCGTGATCGTCTCCTTCGCGGCCGGCGGCCCGAGCGACGTGATCGCGCGGTTGCTCGGCGAGCAGATGAGCAAGTCGCTGGGCCAGCCCGTGGTGGTCGAGAACGTCGCCGGGGCCGGCGGCACGGCGGGCGCCAAACGGGCGGCCGCGGCCGAGCCGGACGGCCATACCATCCTGATCCACCATCTCGCTCTGGCCGCGGCGCCGGCGCTCTACAACAATCTCGGCTACGACACGAAGACGGCCTTCGCGCCGATCGGTCTCGTCAACACAGGCCCGATGGTGATCGCCGGCAAGCTCGCCCTGCCGCCGACGGATGCGAAGTCCTTCTTCCCCTACATCAAGGCGAACGCTGAGAAGCTGACGGTGGCGCATGCCGGCGTCGGCTCGAATTCCCATCTTTGCGCCGTGCTGATGTCCCAGCAGCTCGGCGCCAAGTTCAACCAGGTGGCCTATCGCGGCACCGGCCCCGCGATGAACGACCTCGTCGGCGGGCAGATCGATGTCCTGTGCGACCAGTCGACCTCGGCGATCCCGCAGATCACCGGCAAGAGCATCCGCGCCTATGCGGTCACCTCGGCGCAGCGGCTCGACGTTCTGCCAGACGTGCCCACCATGGCGGAAGCCGGCGCCAAGCTCGACATGACGATCTGGCACGGGCTGTATGCGCCGAAGGGAACGCCCGCTCCCGTGCTCGACAAGCTCAACGCGGCGCTCCGCACGGCGCTGAAGGAGCCTTCGGTCATCGAGAAACTGAAGGCTTTCGGGACGAGCACCTTCCCCGAGAGCGAAATGACCCGCGAGGCCCATGCCAAGCTGTTTGCGGCCGAGATCGACAAGTGGGCGACCTCGCTGGCTGCGGCCGGCGTGAAGCCGCAGGGCTGAGCAGGCCCGGCCATGCCCGCCCCGCCTGCCTGCGCCGCTCGCCACCTGCGGCGGCGCATGCTAGGGGCCGGCTATGTCCAGCAATGTCGTCACGCTCGAAGCCTTCACAGCCCTGCCCGATCATGCACGGCTACTCGGGCTCGACCTCGGCACCAAGACGATCGGGCTCGCGCTCTCCGACGTGGAGCGCCAGATCGCGACGCCGCTCGAGACGATCAAGCGGGTCAAATTCACGCAGGACGCGGCGGCCTTGCTGCAGATCGCGGCGAAACATGGCGTCGTCGGGCTTGTCGTCGGCCTGCCGCTGAACATGGACGGCACGGAGGGGCCGCGCGTGCAGTCGACGCGGGCCTTCGTGCGCCACCTCGTACCGCTGACGCCGCTGCCGATCCTGTTCTGGGACGAGCGCATGTCGACGCTGGCCGTGACGCGCACCCTGCTCGATGCCGACGCCTCGCGCGCCAAGCGGGCCGCCGTCGTCGACAAGATGGCGGCAGCCTACATTCTCCAGGGCGCGCTCGACCGTCTGGCGCGGATCGAGAGCGCAGCCGCAGAGGACGCCGATCCCGACCAGCCCTGACGGGCCGCTTCGCCGCGCATGAAAAGCCCGCGCGTTGGCACGCGCGGGCTCTCCGACCGATTGTCGACGACGGTCAGCGATGGTCGCGGAAGTCGTAGGGCCGGTAGTAGGGGCGGTAGACCGGCGCCGGGGCGTAGACGGGAGCGGGCGCATAGACCGGCGCCGGGGCGTAGTATCCGTCGTAGTAAGGATCGGCATAGGCCCGGCGCTGCGAAGCGACGACCGCCGCGCCGAGGATGCCGAGACCCACGCCGGCGGCGATCGCTGCGCCACGGTTGCCGCGATGCCAGCCGCCCCGATATCCGCGGTAGCGATACTGGCTGTACTCGGCCTGTGCCTTGTCGAGGCGAGCCGGATCAACACTCACAGGCGCTCCCGCGGGGGCACCGGCGGCCATGGCCGGCGCGGTGAAGCCGGCGGAAACGACGCTCAGCGAGGCGAGCGCGACGATGGCGGTCTTCCTCAGCGACATCATGGTGGATCTCCTGTCTGCGGGGACGGCCCCGATTGCGAGGCAGTCTCGTCCCCAGCGGTTGAATGCGGCGTGAACCGATCGCGGCCGGATTGCGGCAGACGCAACGCCACCCGAAGGCAGCGTCCTTGCTCGACGCCGGCGGCCATGAAATGGAAGGCGGAGTTTCCGCTGCGGATGCCATGGCCGTCCGCGACATCAAC
This sequence comes from Allobosea massiliensis, assembly GCF_042655245.1. NCBI lineage: Bacteria > Pseudomonadati > Pseudomonadota > Alphaproteobacteria > Hyphomicrobiales > Alloboseaceae > Allobosea > Allobosea massiliensis. Next base: position 15,754 of record NZ_JBHSLU010000032.1, read on the forward strand.
GGCCCAAGGCCGGGCCGGTTCCCGTCCGGCAATCGCTACCGCCGGGTTCCGCCGGGCGGCCCCGCCTCTCCTCTCCTTGCCGAAGCCATGCTGACCAGCCTGATTGCCGTCTTCCTCGTTATCGCAACGGGCTGGTTCCTGAAGGTCCGCGGCATCGTGGGGCCGAGCCACTGGCTCGGCGTCGAGCGGCTGACCTATCAGGTGCTGTTTCCGGCCGTGGTGATCCATACGCTGGCCGTCGCCGATCTCAGCCGCCTGCCGGTGCTGGCGATGGGGCTGAGCCTGGTCCTCGCCATCCTGATCGTGGCCGCCCTGCTATTGCTTTCGCGCCCCATGCTGGCGCGGGCGGGGATCGACGGACCCGCCTTCACCTCGATCTTTCAGGGCTCGGTCCGCTGGAACACCTTCGTCGCGCTCGCGCTCGCCGCGGGCCTCCAGGGTCGCGACGGCACGACACTTATGGCGATCGCGGTCGCGGCGATGATCCCGCTCCTCAACGTCATGTGCGTGCTGGTGCTCTCGCGCTTCGCCCATGGCAGGCCGATGGGGCCTCTCGCGACGGTTCGCTCGATCGCCTTCAACCCGTTCATCTGGTCCTCGGCCGTCGGTCTCGTGCTGAACCAGTGCCAATGGATGCTGCCCGCCGCGATCGTCAGCTATCTCGACGTGATGGGGCGGGCGGCGCTGGGCGTCGGCCTGCTCGCCGTCGGCGCGGGCCTCGACCTACGCAGTCTCGCACGGCCGCGTACGGCGCATCTGGTGGCGGTCACCACCAAGCTGGTGGTGATGCCGCTGCTGGCATGGACGATAGCGCGCCATCTCGGACTGAACGGCCCGGCCCTGACGATGACGGTGGTCGCGGCCTCCGTGCCGACGGCGACGGCAGCCTATTTCCTCGCCCGCGATCTCGGTGGCGATGCCCCGCTGATGGCCGAGATCACCACCCTCCAGACGCTGCTCGCGCTGGGAACGCTGCCGCTCGCGGTTCTTTTCCTCGGCTGACGCCACCATATGCTTGAGATTGCCCCGAACTACTCGCTATGATTGCACCCTGTCGTGCCGGTGGGGGCGCGGCGCCTTCGCCGGGCTCAGCCCGGCTCGAGCGGAGATGCGTTGGGGATGAGGGGCAAGGGACAATCCGGGAGCACTCCGGCGTCGGCATCGGCAGGAAACCGGGACGAGGAGGAGCGCGGCGCAGGGACGACAAATCTGCCAGTTCAGGTGCTGAGAAGCCCGCCTCCGCGGGCCGCCCAGTCGGAAGTGGCCGGGTATATCGAGGTTCTGGTCGCTGAAATGCGGCTGATGGCGCAGACGGCCCATCTCGAAAGCCTCGCCTATTTCCTCGAAATGGCGCGTCTCGAGGCCGCGATCCAGGCCCGCCATCTCGCCCGCTGCGGCGGCGAGCGCGGTGGCTGAGCCGCGGCCGGACCGCCGGGCCCGTTTCGCCTTCTGGTTGCAGCCGCCGTGCCGGCGGTCAGTCCGGTGTTCGCGACAGCGCACCGCCCGGATGGCGCAGCACGACGCCATCGAGCTCGAGGTCCAGCACGGTCCGGCTGACCTCGCGGACGGAGCAGCCGCTGGCCCGCACCAGATCGTCCAACGAGACCGGTGCTGGACCCAGCAGAGCCAGGACGCGGCGGCGGAGGCCTTCGGAATCGCCCGGTACGGCTCCGGCGTCCTGCGTCACGGGCGCCGGCTCCGGCCAGAGCGCCAGTGGTGCCGGCTCGATGCCGGGTAGATCGAGTTCGTCCCAGAGTGGCTGAGACGGCGTCTCGCCGGCGCCGTCCCGCATCGTAGCCACGGGCCGAAGCAGCGCGTCCTCGCGACCGACCAGCGGCGCCAGCGCCTCGATCACATGGGCCGCCTCGGCACAGAGCGTCGCGCCCTCGCGGATCAGGTGATTGCCGCCTTCGGCACGGGGATCGAGCGGCGAGCCGGGTACGGCGAAGACGATGCGGCCCTGCTCGTTGGCGAAACGGGCGGTGATCAGCGAGCCCGATTTCCGCGCCGCCTCGACCACGACCGTGCCGAGCGACAGCCCCGAGACCAGACGGTTGCGGCGGGGAAAGTCGCGGCCGCGCGGGGCCAGCCCGAGCGGCATCTCGCTGACCGCGGCTCCGTCCTCGACGAGCCGCTGCAGCAGCGGGATATTCTGAGGCGGGTAGACCTCGTCCAGCCCGCCGGCGAGGACAGCGATCGTGCCCGTGGCGAGGCTGGCTTCATGGGCGGCGGTGTCTATGCCGCGTGCCAGACCCGAGACCACGACGAAACCCGCCTCCCCGAGATCGCGCGCGAGCCGCGCCGTGAATTTGAGCCCGGCGGCCGAGGCATTGCGCGAGCCGACGATCGCGACGCACGGGCGCAGCAGCACCTCGCTCCGGCCGAGCACGGCGATCAGCGGCGGAGCGGTATCGATCGCCTGGAGTGCGTTCGGATAGGCGGCCTCGCCCAACGCAACGAGGCGGGCGCCGCGGCGGCGCACCCCCTCCATCTCTCGCTCGGCTTCGGCCAGCGGGCAGATCCGGACGGTGCGGCCGGCCTGGCGTGCGAGGTCGGGCAAAGCCTCGATCGCTGCCGCGGCACCGCCGAAGCGGTTCATCAGCGAGCGGAAGGTGCGTGGCCCGACGCTTTCGCTGCGGATCAGCCGCAGCCAGTCGAGACGCTGGCGATCGCTGAGGACGATGCCAGCCATGGGCGCCTCAGCCCTTCTGCCCGATCTTGCCCTCGCGGCCGGCGAGGAGGCGGGCGATGTTGCTTCGGTGCATGAACCAGAGCAGCAGGGTCAGCACCGCCATCAGCAGCGCCGCACGGGCATCCCGCACCCAGAACAGCAGCAGAAGCGGGGTGAGCAGGCTCGCCACCAGCGCCGATAGCGACGAATAGCGGGTGAGATAGGCGATGCTCAGCCAGATCGCGGCGAAGATCAGCGCGATCGAGCCTTTCAGCGCTATCAGGATGCCGAGGAAGGTGGCGACGCCCTTGCCGCCCTTGAAGCGCAGCCAGACCGGAAAGAGATGGCCGAGGAAGGCACCGAAACCGGCCACCAGCCCGGCCTCGCGCGAGCCGAACAGCGCGGCGGCGAGCAGCACCGCGGCCGTACCCTTCAGCATGTCGCCGAGCAGGGTCAGCGCGGCCAGCTTTTTGTTGCCTGTGCGCAGCACATTGGTCGCGCCGATATTGCCAGAACCGATGCTGCGCAGATCCGGCCCGCCTGTCAGCCGGGTCAGAATCATGCCGAAGGGAATCGAGCCGAGCAGATAGCCGACGACGAGCGCTGCGCCCGCCACCGCCCCCGTCAGACCCCAGTTCAAGATCTCCGGCATGTGCCATCCCTGCTTCGTCCCGGCGCCTAGATGTAGAGCAGGAGCCACGCCGAGGGAAACGCCCGTTTGCCGCCTCGACGAGGACGGCTCATTCGCTTCCGGAAAGCCTGGGGAAAACCCGACGAGCGCGCGCCACAATCTCGACAGGGCCTCGCACGGCATGCCAACGAACGCGCGAAGAAACTGGGGCAAAGGCTTTCAAAACATGAGACTTTTTCTGACTGTTGCTGTCGCGCTCAGCGTCAGCGCCTGCGGGACCGTGACACGCGGATCGAACGAGGACGTGACCTTCAATTCCGAGCCGCCGGGCGCGAAGGTGACGACGTCGACCGGCCTTGTCTGCGCGGCGACGCCCTGCACCTTCCCGATCAGCCGCAAGCAGGAATTCATCGCGACCTTCGAGATGCCGGGCCACCATCCCCAGCAGATCGAGGTGAAGACCGAGGTCAGCGGCGGCGGTGCGGCCGGCATGGCCGGCAATGTGGTGGCCGGGGGCCTGATCGGCGTCGCCGTCGACGCCAGCACGGGCGCCTCCTACGACCATACGCCCAACCCCGTCTTCGCGCGGATGGTGCCGATCCGGCCCGAGCGGCAGCCTGTCGCTCCCAGCCGCCAGCGGCGTAGCGGCGCCCCCGGCGTCTGAGCGCATGACCTCCGTCGGCCGGGCGCGACCCGCTCAGCCGGCGGCGTTCTCGTAGACCACGCGGCCGCCGACATAGGTGGCGCGCACGATGCCCTCCAGCCGCGCCTCGTCGAAGGGCGAGTTCTTGGCGCGCGACTTGAGCTTGCGCTTGTCGACGACATAGGGCGCTTCGAGATCGAGCAGCATCAGGTCGGCCGGCGCGCCGGCTGCGAGCCTGCCGCAGCGCAGGCCGAGCAGACCGGCAGGCTTGGTGGACAGTGCCGCCAGCAGGTCCGGCAGAGCGATCTGACCGGCCTGCACGAGGCGCAACGAGGCCGAGAGCAGGGTCTCGATGCCGAGCGCGCCGTCGGCGGCCTCGGCGAAGGGCTGGCGCTTCGTCTCGACGTCCTGCGGATCGTGATCGGAGACGACGACGTCGATGACTCCCTCGGCCAGCGCCTCGACCAGCGCCAGTCGCTCGGGCTCGTCGCGCAACGGCGGCGAGACCTTGCAGAAGGTGCGGTAGTCGCCGACGTCGTTCTCGTTCAGCGTCAGACTGTTGATCGACGCGCCGCAGGTGACGCGAAGCCCGTCAGCCTTGGCCCGGCGGATGAGCTCGACCGAGTCCGCACAGGAAATCATCGCGGCGTGGTAACGCCCTCCGGTGGCCCGGGCGAGGCGCAGGTCGCGCTCGAGCATCACCGTCTCGGCCTCGCGCGGGATGCCCGGCAGGCCCTTGCGACTGGCGAACTCGCCCTCGGCCATGACGCCGGCGCCGCGCAGATCCGGATCCTCGACATGGTTCATGATCAGCGCGTCGAAGTCGCGGGCGTAGATCAGGGCGCGGCGCATGATCTGCGGGTTGCGCAGGGCCTTCGCACCGTCCCCGAAAGCGACCGCGCCGGCCTCGAGCAGCAGGCCGAACTCGGTGATCTCCTTGCCGTGCAGGCCCTTGGTCAGCGCGGCGCAGGGCAGGACGTTGACGATCGCCTTGTCGCGGGCGCGGCGCTTGATGAAATCGATGATCGCCGGATCGTCGATCGGCGGGTCGGTGTCCGGGCGGCAGACGACGGTCGTGACGCCGCCGGCGGCGGCCGCCTGCGACCCCGTCCCCAGCGTCTCGCGGAATTCGGCACCGGGCTCGCCGAGGAAAGCGCGCAGGTCGACCAGGCCGGGCGCGACGACGAGGCCGGCGGCGTCGATGCGGCGGGCGCCTTCAGGGGCGGCCGGCTCGGCGCCCCGGGCGATGTCGGCGATCGCCCCGTCGCGCAGCAGCAGCGAGCCCCGGCCCTGCCGACGCGCAGCCGGATCGACCAGTTCGGCATTGGCGATGACGGTGATCTGCGAGTCAGCCATTGCGGTCTCCCAGACCTCTGAAAAAGACGAGCCAGAACCGGACGATGCCGATGAAGAGGAGCAGCAGCAGACCGCCCCCGACGATGAAGGCCCAGGTCCAGCCCGAGCGGGCATCGTCATGCAGGAGCATCGCCGCCAGCGAGACATAGGCCAAGGCGAGCAGCCAGAGCGCGGCCCTTGCCTTGGCTGCCAATAAGCCGGTCGCGAGCCTCAGCATCGCGTCACAGATTAGGCAGATGCTGCGCCAGCGCGTCGAGCACGGCCATGCGCACCGCGACGCCCATCTCGACCTGCTCGCGGATCAGCGACTGGGCACCGTCGGCGACCTCGGAGGAGATCTCGACGCCGCGGTTCATCGGGCCGGGATGCATGACCAGCGCGTCGGGCTGCGCCCGCTGCAACTTCTCGCGATCGAGACCGAAATAGCGGAAATATTCCTTCGAGGAGGGCACGAAGGCGCCGTGCATGCGCTCGAGCTGGAGGCGCAGCATCATCACGATGTCAGCGCCTTCCAGGCCCTTGTTCATGTCCGTGAAGACCTCGACGCCCATGCGTTCGATGCCGGCGGGCAGCAGCGTTGAGGGCGCGATTAGGCGGACCTTGGCGCCGAGCGCATTGAGCAGGATGATGTTGGAGCGAGCGACGCGCGAATGCAGGATGTCGCCGCAGATCGCGACCGTCAGCCCCATGATCCGCCCCTTGTTGCGGCGGATGGTCAGGGCGTCGAGCAGGGCTTGCGTCGGATGCTCATGGGCGCCGTCGCCGGCATTCACCACCGAGCAGCCGACCTTCCGGGCCAGAAGATGGACCGCGCCGGCCGCATGGTGTCGCACGACGATGATGTCGGGCCGCATCGCGTTCAGCGTCGCGGCGGTGTCGATCAGCGTCTCGCCCTTCTTCACCGAGGAGGAGGCAACCGACATGTTCATGACGTCGGCGCCGAGGCGTTTTCCCGCCAGCTCGAAGGAAGCCTGCGTCCGGGTCGAGGGCTCGAAGAACAGGTTGATCTGGGTGCGGCCGCGCAGCGTCGCCGTCTTCTTCTCGACCTGACGGGAGAGCGCGACATAGGCGTCGGCCCGGTCCAGCAGCGCCTCGATGTCCAAATGGTTCAGCCCCTCGATCCCGAGGAGATGCCGGTGCGGGTAGAGCGGGGCTGACGATGTCATTTGAAGAGGGGTGTTTAGGCGCGAGTCGGCCGGCGTGCAAGCGCGCGATGGCGCTCTCCCGCATGCGGATGGCGGGATGGCGGAGGCGGCCGCATCGGGCTACGCCAAAGGCGATGGGGCGCGTCCACGGGCCCGCCGCCGCGAGGGAGCCCGCCAATGTCCGCCGCCTCTGTGCCCGCCGCCCATGGATCGCGCTGGAGCACGGTCGCACCCGGCGAAGCGGGCTTCGATCCGGCGCGGCTGGCGGAGGCTGTCGCCTTCGCGCAGGCCCATGAGAGCCCCTGGCCGAGAAGCCTCTATTGGCCGGACGGCACCTATGTCGGCAATCGCGAGTGGAACGAGAGCGGGCCCTGGACCGACATCGTCGGTCCCGTGCGCGAGCGCGGCGGTCCGGCCGGGCTGATCCTGAAGGGCGGGCGGATCGTGGCCGAATGGGGCGACACGAACCGCCCCGACATGACCTTCTCGATCGCCAAGAGCTATCTTTCGGTGCTGGCGGGGCTCGCCGTCGCCGACGGGCTGATCGCCGATCTCGACGAGCCGGTGGGTCGGAGCGTGCCCGGTCCCTTCTTCGAGGGCGCCCATAATGGTCGGGTCACCTGGCGGCATCTGCTGCAGCAATCGAGCGAATGGCAGGGCGAGATCTTCGGCAAGTCCGACCAGGTCGACCACAACCGACAGATCGGCCCCGGCGCCGACAACAGCCGCAAGGGCCAGAAGCGGGAGCTTCGCACCCCCGGCAGCTTCTATGAGTATAACGACGTGCGGGTGAACGTGCTGGGTTATGCGCTGCTGCAGCGCTTCCGCCGGCCTTTGCCCGAGGTCCTGCGCGAGCGCATCATGGACCCGATCGGTGCCTCCTCCGACTGGGAATGGCAGGGCTACGAGAACTCCTTCGTGGAGATTGACGGGCGGCAAATCCAGTCCGTGCCCGGCGGCGGCCATTGGGGCGGCGGCCTGTTCATCGGGGCGCGCGACCATGCCCGCTTCGGACTGCTGATGGCCCGGGGCGGCGATTGGGGCGGGCGCTGCCTGATCCCGGCCGACTGGATCAAGCAGATGGTGGCGCCCTCCCCGACGCTGGCCAATTACGGTTTCCTGTGGTGGCTGAACCGCGGCCCGACGGCCCGGCCGGCGATACCGGCGTCCGCCTACTGGGCGCTGGGCGCGGGCACCAACGTCATCCTGGTCGATGTGGAGAACGATCTCGTCGCGGTGCTGCGCTGGATCGACGGCGCGGCCTATGACGGGTTTCTCGCGGCGCTCTACGGCGCGCTGCGCTGAGACGGCGAGGGGCGGCACTGCCGCCCCTGCCCTTGCGGAGCCGGATCGGGCCCGCCATCTGCAGGCCTGCCGGGGGATGTGGCCAAAACGCCGCCGAACGGCTCAAAAGCGCAATCGGCGTTTGACACGGCCCGTTCCCTGAACCAACTTCGCGCGCAATTCCGAACCGCCGGGTCTTTCACCGGTCGCGGGACCGTTCCCAACAGGGTCGGTGCCGCGCTCAGAGAGGCTATGACCGAGACACCGCACCATGAAGCTCCTCGTCGTCGAGTCGCCGGCCAAGGCCAAGACGATCAACAAATATCTCGGCTCCGACTATGAGGTGATCGCCTCCTTCGGGCATATCCGCGATCTGCCGGCGAAGGACGGCTCGGTCGATCCCGAGCACGACTTCGCGATGAAGTGGGAGATCGAGGGGCGTGGCGCCAAGCAGGTCTCCGAGATCGTCAAGGCGCTGAAGGGCGCCGACAAGCTGATCCTCGCGACCGACCCCGACCGCGAGGGCGAGGCGATCTCCTGGCATGTGCTGGAGGCGCTCAATGCGAAGCGGGCGCTGAAGGGCATTCCCGTCGAGCGCGTCACCTTCAACGCCGTCACCAAGGACGCGGTGCAGACGGCTCTCGCCAATCCGCGCCAGGTCGACCAGGCGCTGGTCGACGCTTATCTGGCCCGTCGGGCGCTGGACTATCTCGTCGGCTTCACCCTTTCCCCCGTGCTCTGGCGCAAGCTTCCCGGCGCGCGCTCGGCGGGACGCGTGCAGTCGGTGGCGCTGCGGATCGTCTGCGACCGCGAGCGCGAGATCGAGGCCTTCCGGGCGCGCGAATACTGGTCGCTGGTGGCGACGCTGGCGACGAAGGCCGGCGGCGTCTTCGATGCCCGCCTCGTCGGCGCCGACGGCAAGAAGATCACGCGGCTCGACATCGGCACCGGCGACGAAGCCCGGGCCTTCAAGGAGGCACTGGAGAGCGCAGCCTTCAGCGTGGCGAATGTCGAGGCCAAGCCGGTCAAGCGCCACCCCTACCCGCCCTTCCAGACCTCGACCCTGCAGCAGGAGGCCTCGCGCAAGCTCGGACTCGCCCCGGCGCGGACAATGCAGCTGGCTCAGCGGCTCTATGAGGGCGTCGACATCGGCGGCGAGACGGTCGGTCTCATCACCTATATGCGAACCGACGGCGTCGACATGGACGGCTCGGCCATTGCCGCGGCGCGCCGCGTCATCGGCAAGGAATTCGGCGACGCCTATGTGCCAGGCGTTCCGCGCAAATATACGGTCAAGGCCAAGAACGCGCAGGAAGCCCACGAGGCGATCCGCCCGACCGATCTCGGCCGGCTGCCGGCGATGGTCGCGCGCCATCTCGAGCCCGAGCAGGCGCGTCTCTACGAGCTGATCTGGAAGCGCACCATCGCGAGCCAGATGGAATCGGCCTCGCTGGAGCGCACCACGGTCGACATCGCCGCGACCGTCGCCGGTCGCCATCTCGAGCTGCGCGCCACCGGCCAGGTCGTGCTCTTCGACGGATTCCTGACGCTGTATCAGGAGAGCCGCGACGACGAGGAGGACGAGGATTCCAAGAAGCTCCCGGCGATGAAGGCCGGCGACGGGCTGGAGAAGCGCGCCATCGCCGCCGAGCAGCATTTCACCGAGCCGCCGCCGCGCTATTCGGAAGCGAGCTTGGTCAAGCGCATGGAAGAGCTCGGCATCGGCCGGCCCTCCACCTATGCCGCGACGCTCTCGACCCTGCGCGACCGCGAATATGTCCGCATCGAGAAGAAGCGCCTCGTGCCCGAGGACAAGGGCATGCTGGTGACGGCGTTCCTGGAGAGCTTCTTCAACCGCTATGTTGCCTTCGACTTCACCGCGCTGCTCGAGGAGAAGCTCGACCGGGTCTCGAACGCCGAGATCGACTGGAAGGTGCTGCTGCGCGAATTCTGGGAGGAGTTCACCGCGGCGATCGGCGACACCAAGGAGCTGCGCGTCACCGAGGTGCTGGAGGCGCTGAACGGCGTGCTCGGGCCCCATGTCTTCCCGCCGCGCGAGGATGGCGGCGATCCGCGCGCCTGCCAGGTCTGCGGCACCGGCACGCTCTCGCTGAAGCTCGGCAAGTTCGGCGCCTTCGTCGGCTGCTCCAACTATCCCGAATGCCGCTACACCCGCCCGCTCACCGTCCAGGCCAGCGATGGCGAGGCGACCGCAGAGGGCGGCACTGGCGCGCCGGGCGTACGCATCCTCGGCAAGGACCCGGCGACCGACCAGGACGTCACCATCCGCGACGGGCGCTTCGGCCCCTATATCCAGCTCGGCGAGGGCGAAAAGCCCAAGCGCTCCAGCCTGCCCAAGGGCATGAGCCCCGGCAGCGTCGACCTCGAGAAGGCGCTGGCCCTGCTCTCGCTGCCCAAGGAGGTGGCGCGGCATCCCGAGAGCGGCGAGCCGATCCTCGCCGGCATCGGCCGCTACGGGCCTTACGTCCAGCACGGCAAGACCTACGCCAATATCGACAAGGACGACGACATCCTGCAGATCGGCGCCAACCGCGCCATCGACCTGATCGTCGCCAAGGAGAGCGGTGGCGGCGGCAGCCGCTTCGGGCGCGGCGCCGCGGTGCCGGGCCGGGAACTCGGCGAGCATCCGGCGGGCGGCAAGCTCGTGGTGCGGGCCGGCAAATACGGGCCTTACGTCAACTGGGGCAAGGTCAACGCGACCCTTCCGAAAGCGCTGACGCAGGAGGCGATCACGCTCGAGCAGGCGGTGGAGCTCGTCAACGCCAAGGCCGAGAGCAGCGGCGTCAAGGGGCCCGGCAAGGCCAAGGCCGCCAAGGCGTCGGCGAAGAAGCCTGCCGCCAAATCGGCAGCCAAGCCGGCTGCGGCCAAGGCGGGCGCGAAGACCGCGGCCGCCAAGCCGAAAGCCGGCGCAGCCAAGGCCAAGGCTGCCGCCAAGGGCTGAGGCGACCGGACGCGGCGCTTCAGAGAAAGCCGATCCAGCGGCCCGCCAGCAGCACGGCGAGCCAGAGCATCAGCGAGGCCAGCGCGCGCAGTTTCACCACCGCGGTGATCTCGCCCGCCAGCGCTCGGGTGTAGGCGGCGCTGCGGTGCTGCAGGGCGATGTTGGCGACCGCCAAAGCGAGCAGGCCGAGCTTCCAGAGGAAGGCGGCGTTGCGGGCATATTCGACCGGGCGCACGGTGAAGAGCCAGGCGCCGGTGACGAGCGCGAGGCCAAGCCCGATTCCCGCCATGCGCGACAGCACGGGCGCTAAGGCGGCGACCGGCACGCTGTGAAAGAGCCCGAGCAGCCGGAGGTCGAGCGGCCAGATCGCGCCGATCAGCAGGGCGAGGCCGAGAATGTGGCTCGCATTGACGAACAGATAGGCCGTGCCGCTCTGCTTGAGCAGCACGGCTCCGGGCCATGTCCCGACGCCGGCGAGAAGCTCCATGCGGCCTCAGTTGCTGCGGATGCGCTCCGGATACATGTCGTAATTCTTGCCGGCGATGACGATGCGCACGGCCTTCATATGGGCCTTGCTCTTGTCGAGATGGCGGTTGCCGAGCGCGGTGATCGCGTCGCCGGGCTTGGCCGTGTCGCCGGTGAAGCCCGAACGCGCGGTCTGGTTCGGGTTGCCGAGATCGACCTGCCATTCCTTGCCGTCCTCGGCTGCGACCATCAGCATCGGATGCGGCGGGGCCATCGAGATCGTCCGGATGGTGCCTTTCAGCTCCATCTGCTCGCCTTCGGCCCAGGCCCAGCCATGATGGGCCGCGACCGGCAGGGCTGCGGAAGCGGCAAGAAAGGCTGCGCCCGCCAACAGGCGGCGGCGTGACGGCATGGCGAGGCGGGCGAGAGGTGTCATCGGCAAGCTCCCTGGGGGATGATGAGGCTGAACCCTTCGGCTCCGCCCATCGTTCCGCACGCGCCGATCACGCGCTCCTCACCTCCGCGTCAACGCGAGGCGATCAGCGAGGCCGGCGCGTCGCGCATGCTGGCAACGACCACGATGCGCCTCACCTCGCCGCGCAGAAAGGCCTGCAGGAAGCGGTCATAATCCTTGAATGAGATGCAGCCATTGGACTGGCCGCTGGGTCCCAGCAGATAGGGGTGCGTCAGCAAGCCGGCCCGGCCATAGATCGCGCTGCTGCCCCCGACCGGGTGCATCCGCAGGGCGCGGTGGCCATGGAAGAGCGCCTCGCGCTCGACGAGATTGTAGGTGTGGGGCGGTGTCGCGCCATGCATCCGGACATGGACGTAGCGAGGATCGTCCATCTTGTCGCCGAAGCCGGAATGGGCCTCCAGCTTCTCGCCATTGGGCATGTGAACGGTCTTGCCGCTGATGTCGTAGATCGCGGTGCCCCCCTGCATCGCGCCCGGCGCCGGACCAAAGGAGGGGCTGAGACGGCGGCCGCGCGAGCGATCGATCTCGTCGTCGGATGGCGCGGCATAGGCCATGGCCGGCCCCTTGGGCTGGGGCGATGCGCCGAAGAGCTTCTCGAAGAAGGAACGGTTGTCCTCGACGACCGGAGCCGGCGTCGCCGCTGCGACGCGGGCGGCGCGGCGGGTCGGCTGGCGCAGCGCGATGGCAGGCGGCTCGGCCGCCTGCGGGGCCCGGAGGTCGGCCGGACGCGGCGCCGGCAGCGGCGTATCCTTGAGGATCCGGGTGACGGCCTGCGGCTCGACGGCGGGCGCGGCGGCGACGGCCGGCGAAGCCGGAGCCGGCGGGGCGACCGCGGGAGCCGCCGGCGCCGCCGGGAGGACAGCGACGACGGGAAGCTGGGCGGCGGATGAAGAGCGGGCAGCTTGGGCCAGTTCGCTAGGTTGGAGCCCAGCCTGCAGCGGCGCCTGCGCGCCGAAGGACGAGGGTGTCGTCCCGAGCGCAAAGCCCGGCTTCAGCAGGTCGCGATAGGCCGTCGACGAGGACGCGAGCGAGCCGGTCACCATGACGTCGCGCAGGGGCGCGGCCGCGGTGGGGCGCTGCGCCTCGTGACCGGGATCGAGCGCCACAAAGCCGACGCCGCAGGCGACGACGATGGCGGCGATCTGCAAAAAGACATTGTGGCTGACCCGGTAGCGGGTTCGCGGCGCCTTGCGCAGCCTGTAGCCCTGACCCGACATCCCGAACGCTCTCGACCCGACGCAACACACAGGCGCCGTCGCAACGGGAGGGCGCGAGCCGGCAAAGCGGCCTGGTTCGAGTAGAGGCGTTCTTGGTTAAGGCGGGGTGAAAACCGTCCGGCGATTGCGACAAAAACCGCGGGGCGGACCGGCTGCCCGGTCCGCCCCGCGGTCATGTCGCAAGCGAACTCTCGCCGCCGGTCAGAGCGGCTTCAGGCCGGCCTCGATCTGGGCACGGCGGGGCTCGAGGAAGGGCGGCAGGGAGAGCGCCTCCCCCATGGTCTCGGCCGGTTCGTCGGTCGCGAAGCCGGGCTCGTCGGTCGCGATCTCGATCAGAATGCCGTTGGGCTCGCGCAGATAGAGCGAGCGGAAATAGAAGCGATCGACCGGGCCGCTGTTGGGATAGCCGGCGGCGCGCAGGCGCTCGGCCCAGGCGTCGTAATCGGCGAAGGTCGGCGTGCGCAGCGCGAGGTGATGGACGCCACCGGCGCCTTCCCGCGCCTGCGGCAGGTCCGGCTCGACCGCGACATGGAGTTCGGCTGCCGGGCCGCCCTCCCCGATCTTGAAGACGTGGATCTCGTCGGTCGCATGGGCGGCGTCGCGATAGCTGCCGATGCGCTCCAGCCCCAGCAACTGGGTCAGCACCACTTCCGTTCGCTCCAGCTTCGGCACGGAGATGGTCACCGGGCCGAGCCCGCGGATCTGATGTTCCGGCGGGACCGGGCTCTTGTCCCAGACGACGAAGGGGATGTCGCCGCCATCGGCGAGCAGCGTCAGGCGCTGGCCCTCCGGGTCCTCGAAATCGACAGCCGAGCGGCCGTTGATGGTGCGGATGGGCGAAACCGCGACGCCGGCTGCGGTCAGGCGCTGGCGCCACCAGTCGAGCGAGGCCTCGTCGGCGACGCGCAGCGAGGTGCGGACGATCGAATGGGTGCCGCGGCGGGCGGGCGGGGCCGGCCAGTCGAAGAAGGTGAGATCCGTACCCGGCGAGCCGGCGCCATCGGCATAGAACAGGTGATAGGCGGAGGTGTCGTCCTGGTTCACCGTCTTCTTGACCAGGCGCATGCCCAGCGTTTCGACATAGAAGCGGCGATTGCCCGGCGCATCGGCCGAGATCGCGGTGACGTGGTGGATTCCGGTGAGCTTCATGGCGCCCTCTCTGGTCATCCGGGCGGAAGGCCCGGCGGTTGCGCCAGAGATAGCGACGTCGGCACGCCACGGCACCCGGCCGCCGGCAATCGCCTCATTGCTCCCGCGCAATGTTGTGCGGCCGACTCCATCGCCGGTTCAGGGCTTCGACGTCGGTGGGGCGGACGACATGTCCGGGACGTCGACCTTGTCGCCCTGATTGGTGGGCGTGGTGCAGTCCTGGGGCCGGTTCTTGCAGTCATAGACCATGGTCGGCGCGGCGGATTCCCCCGAGCGGCCGGCGTTGGGCAGGATCATGTTCTGACCCTTGTCGATCTCGGTCGGGTTGGTCGTCTTCGGCCCGAGGCCTCCGCTGGCCTGCGCTTGCGCCGGGTCGGAGGGCGGCGTGGTGGGCGGCGTCTGGGCCGACGCCACGAGCGGGAGGGCGGAGAGGGCCGCGACCAGCGCGAGCCGCGAGAGAGAGCGAACCATCGGGTTTCCTTCCACGGCCCGCATCCGGCGCGAGCCTCGGACACCCCAACCCAAGGGCACGCGCGATGTTCCGCTTCCTGCGGCGCCTGGTCCTCCCCGCAGAACCCGTCAGGCCGAGACGGCGTGGCGGCTCGGCTTGGCCTTGAGCTTGAGCGCCTCCAGGTCCTGCCGCTCGCGCGGCGTGTTGCGCAGGAGCTGGTCCTTGCCCGGCCCGTACTGCACCGGCTGCATCAGATCGACGCCATACCAGGCGGCCGAGCGCAGCACGAAGGACGGGTCCGACAGATGCGGCCGCCCGAGCGCGACGAGATCGGCCCGGCCGGAGGCGACGATCGTGTTGGCCTGGTCGGCGGTGGTGATGTTGCCGACGCACATGGTCGCGACGCGGGCCTCGTTGCGGATCTGGTCCGAGAACGGGGTCTGGAACATGCGGCCATAGACGGGCCGCGATTCGCGCACGGTCTGGCCGGTCGAGACATCGACGAGATCGCAGCCCTCGGCGGCGAAGGCCTCGGCGATCGCGACCGAATCCTCGGCCGATAGCCCGCCTTGCGCCCAGTCGGTCGCCGAGATGCGAACCGACATCGGCTTCTCGCGCGGCCAGGTCTCGCGCAGCGCGCGGAAGACCTCGAGCGGATAGCGCAGCCGGTTCTCGATGCTGCCGCCGTATTCATCGCCGCGGCGGTTGGTCAGCGGTGAGAGGAAGCTCGCCAGCAGGTAGCCATGGGCGCAGTGGAGTTCGAGCATGTCGAAGCCGGCGCGCGCGCCCCGCTCGGCGGCCGCGACGAACTCCGCCTTGACCCGGTCCATGTCGGCCCGCGTCATCTCGCGCGGCACCTGGCTCTCGGGATAGTAGGGCAAGGGCGAGGCCGAGATGATCGGCCAGGCACCCTCCGCCAGCGGGCGGTCCATGCCCTCCCACATCAGTTTCGTCGCCCCTTTTCGCCCGGCATGGCCGAGCTGGAGGCAGAGTTTTGCTGCCGAATT
This sequence comes from Allobosea massiliensis, assembly GCF_042655245.1. Lineage (NCBI taxonomy): Bacteria > Pseudomonadati > Pseudomonadota > Alphaproteobacteria > Hyphomicrobiales > Alloboseaceae > Allobosea > Allobosea massiliensis. Next base: position 31,210 of record NZ_JBHSLU010000032.1, read on the forward strand.
GGCATGGACGAAGGCGACGATGCGGCTCCAGGCGGCCTCCTGCTCGTCATTGTAGAGACCGGCGCAGCCGGGCGTGATCCGGGCATCGGCAGCGACGCAGGTCATCTCGGTGAAGATCAGACCGGGGCCGCCGATGGCGCGCGAGCCGTAATGCATCAGGTGCCAGTCGCCGGGCACGCCGTCATCAGCCGAGTACTGGCACATCGGCGCCAGGACGAGGCGGTTCTCCAGCGTGAGATCGCGCAGCTTCAGCGGCTGGAAGGCCGGCGGCACGGCGCTGCCGTCCTTGCGGCGGCGGGCGAGCGGGCCGAGTTCGCCGGCGACCATCTCGTCGACGGCCTTGACCATGTCGGGCGCGCGCAGAGCGAGATTGTCATAGGTGATCGCCTTGGAGCGCGTCATCAGGCCGAAGGCGAAGCGCAAGGGTTCGAAATCCCAGAAGCGGCCGAGCTGCTCGAACCAGACCAGCGAGACATCCGCGGCGTGCTGGGTCTTCTCGACCTCCTCGCGGCGGCTGCGCTCGAACAAAGCGAGCGCGTCCGCAACCTGCAGTCCGGCCTGATGGAAGGCCTTGTGCAGGCCGATCGCATCCTCCATCGCGAGCTTGGTGCCGGAGCCGATCGAAAAATGCGCCGTCGCCTTGGCGTCGCCCAGCAGGACGACGTTCTCGACCACCCAGTTGCGGCAGCGGATCATCGGGAAGTTGCGCCAGAGCGAGCGGTTGGTGATCAGCCGGTGGCCCTGCAGCTCCTCGGCGAAGACGCCTTCGAGGAAGGCGGCCGACGCCGCCTCGTCCATCGCGCCGAGGCCGGCCTTCCGGAAGGTCTCGGGGTCCGTTTCCAGCACCCAGGTCGAGCGGCCGGCCTCGTACTGGTAGCAATGGGCGATGAAGACGCCGTGCGGCGTCTCCTTGAAGAAGAAGGTGAAGGCGTCGAAGGGGCGGGTCGAGCCCATCCAGGTGAAGTGGTTGGGCCGCAGATCGACCTTCGGCTGGAAGCGGTCGCGCCAGCCCTCGCGGATGCGGCTGTTGATGCCGTCCGAGCCGACCACGAGATCGTAACTCGTCTTCAGCGTCTCGATGTCGGCAGCCTCCTCGCCGAAGCGCAACTCGACGCCGAGCTGGCGCGCCCTCGCCTGGATCAGCAGCAGCAGGGAGCGGCGCGAGCAGCCGCAGAAGCCGTTGCCGGAGACGCGGTGGACGCTGTCCTTGAAGTGGACCTCGATGTCGTCCCAATATGCGAAATTGTCGCGGATCGCGGCGTAGCTCGCCTCGTCGGCGGCCTTGAAGATGTCGAGCGTCTGGTCCGAGAAGACCACGCCGAAGCCGAAGGTGTCGTCCGGCTGGTTGCGTTCGAAGACCGTGATGTCGAGATCCGGCCAGTCCCGCTTCATCAGGAGCGCAAAATAGAGGCCCGCAGGCCCGCCGCCGACCACCGCGATACGCATCCGAAGCCCCTCGTCCCAACCGACCGGAAAATTATTTTAGGTCTGAAATAATTTTTGCTCAAGACCACGCGCCCCGCTTTGAGCGAGATCAAGTGACGCAGTGACGAACCTCAGGATAGCAGGCGCTTCCGCGCCAGATCGGGCGCCGGTCGGTGGGCTTCGGTGCCTGTCTCGCGGCGCTTGCAAAATGCTTTAGACCTAAAATACATTGGCGCATCGGGAGGCGGTACGGATGCTCCTTTCAGGGCGGCACGCAGTGGTGACGGGCGGCGGGCGCGGCATCGGCCGCGCCATCGCCGCACGCCTGCGCCGCGAGGGCGCGCGGGTCTCCATCCTCGGCCGCGACGTGGCGGCCCTGGCTGCGGCCTGCGCAGCGGGCGACGCCGATGCCCAGGCCGCCTGCGACGTCACCGATGCGAACGCGATGGCGCAGGCACTGGCGCAGCTCTCCGAGGGACGGCCGATCGACATCGCGGTCGCCAATGCGGGCGCCGTCGAGGCGGGGGCCTTTCTGCGTAGCCCGGCGGACCGCTTCCGCCGGATGACCGAGATCAACCTGATCGGCACGGTGAACCTGTTCCACGGTGCCCTGCCCGGCATGGTTGAGCGCGGCCATGGCCGGCTGATCGCGATCGGTTCGACCGCCGGCCATCGCGGCTATCCTCACGTATCGGCCTATGTCGCGGCCAAGCATGCCGTGATCGGGCTGGTGAAGTCGCTGGCACTGGAGACGGCGCGCAGCGGCGTGACGGTGAACGCGGTCAGCCCCGGCTATGCCGATACCGACATGGTCGCGAGCGGGCTCGACGCCATCGTCGCCAAGACGGGCGTCACCCGCGAGCAGGCGCTGGCCGGGATGGTCAAGGACAATCCGCTGGGGCGGCTGATCGCGCCGGAGGAGGTCGCGCAGGCGGTGCTCTATCTCTGCGGGCCGGCCAGCGGCGCTGTGACCGGCCAGTCCCTGATGATCAATGGCGGGGAGTTCTAGGCGATGGAGAGCATCCTCCCCGGCCTGATGCTCGACCGCGAGACCAAGGCGAGCGAGCGCCCCGGCGACCACAAGGACGAGTTGCGGCTCTGGCTGCGGCTGCTGACCTGCTCGACGCTGATCGAGACGGAGATCCGCAACCGGCTGCGCGAGGAATTCAGGACGACGCTGCCGCGCTTCGATCTGATGGCGCAGCTCGACAAGTCGAGCACCGGCATGACGGTCGGCGAGGTCTCGCAGCGGCTGATGGTCTCGAACGGCAACGTCACCGCCGTCGTCGCCGGGCTTCTGGCGGACGGGCTCGTCGACAAGCGCGCCGCGACGCAGGACCGGCGCGTGCAGGTCCTGACGCTGACCGCGCAGGGCCGCAAGGCCTTCAAAGCGATGGCCGAGCGGCACGAGGGCTGGATCGCCGAGCTCTTCGCGGGTCTCAACCAGCAGGAGCGGGCGCAGCTCTTCCGCCTGCTCGGACAGACCAAGGCCTCGCTGCACCGCGCGATCGCGGCAAGGGCGCAGGACGCCAGCCAGCCGGACGATGCCGGCAAGGGAGACGCCTCGTGACCACTCTGGCCAACGCCACGACCCTGCCGCTCGCGGCGTTCCAGCCGCAGCATTTTGCGCTCTCCGTCGCCGGCAAGGTCGCGACCGTGACGCTGAACCGGCCTGAGAAAAAGAATCCGCTGACCTTCGCAAGCTACCGCGAACTCACCGATTTCTTCCTCGCCGCGCAGAAGGAGGAGGACGTCAAGGCGATCGTGGTAACGGGCGCCGGCGGCAATTTCTCCTCCGGCGGCGACGTCTTCGAGATCATCGGCCCGCTGGTTGCGATGGAGACCAAGGACCTGCTGAAGTTCACCCGGATGACCGGCGAGCTCGTCAAGGCGATCCGCGCCTGCCCGCAGCCGGTGATCGCCGCCATCGACGGCGTCTGCGCCGGGGCGGGCGCGATCATCGCCATGGCGTCCGACCTCCGGCTCGGCACGGCCGAGAGCAAGATCGCCTTCCTGTTCAACCGCGTCGGGCTGGCCGGCTGCGACATGGGCGCCTGCGCGATGCTGCCGCGGATCATCGGCCAGGGCCGTGCGGCGGAGCTGCTCTACACGGGCCGGACACTGCGCGGCGAAGAGGCCGAGCGCTGGGGCTTCCTCAACCGGCTCGTCGCGAAGGAACAGGTTCTCGCCGAGGCGCAGGCGCTGGCCGCCGAACTGGCGGACGGGCCGACCTTCGCCAACGCCATGACCAAGCGCATGCTCGAGTTGGAATGGGCGATGTCGGTCGAAAGCGCGATCGAGGCGGAAGCCGTGGCGCAGGCGCTGTGCATGCAGACCGAGGATTTCGCCCGCGCCTACCACGCCTTCGCCAACAAGCAGAAGCCGGTCTTCGAGGGCAACTGAGATGGCTGCGACGAAGCTCGACGGACCTCATCTCCCGGGCCTTCTCGGCGACACGCTCGACTGGCCCTTCTTCGAGGACCGGCACCGCCGCTTCGCCGCCGAGCTTTCGGCCTGGGCCGACGCCACCCTGCCCGGCCTGCCCCATGACGATGTCGACGCGGCCTGCCGGGCGCGCGTCACGGCTCTCGGCGAAGGCGGCTTCCTCCGCGCCGTCGTGCCGGAGGCCTATGGCGGGCTGAACCCGGCGCTGGACGTGCGCACGCTCTGCCTCGCCCGTGAGATCCTGGCGGCGCGCGACGGGCTGGCGGATTTTTCCTTCGCGATGCAGGGGTTGGGCACCGGCGCGATCACGGTCGCGGGCTCCGACGCGCTGAAGCAGCGCATCCTGCCCGGCGTCTGCGAGGGCGCCCGGATCGCGGCCTTCGCGCTGTCCGAGAAGGAAGCGGGCTCCGACGTCGCGGCGATGGCGACCACCGCCACGCCCGACGGCAACGGCCATGTCCGGATCGACGGCGAGAAGAGCTGGATCTCGAATGGCGGCATCGCCGACCATTACGTCGTCTTCGCCCGCACCGGCGAGGCGCCGGGTGCGCGCGGGCTCTCCGCCTTCCTGGTCGAGGCGGACAATCCCGGCCTGAGCGTGACCGAGCGGATCGAGGTGATCGCGCCGCATCCGCTGGCGACGCTGCGTTTCGAGGCCTGCCGCGTGCCGGTCGAGAACCGGATCGGCGGCCCCGGCGACGGGTTCAAGGTCGCGATGGCGACGCTCGACATCTTCCGCTCGACGGTGGGCGCCGCGGCGCTGGGCTTCGCGCGGCGCGCGCTGCACGAGACGATCTCCCATGCCAGCACGCGCAAGCTCTTCGGCGGCACGCTGGGCGATCTCCAGCTCTCCCAGGCCGCCATCGCCGACAGCGCGGCCGAGGTCGATGCCGCTGCCCTGCTGGTCTACCGCGCCGCCTGGACCAAGGATCGCGGCGCGGCGCGCGTCACCCGCGAGGCCGCGCTCGCCAAACTCGTCGCGACGGAGAACGCCCAGAGTGTGATCGACCGGGCCGTCCAGATCCATGGCGGCCTCGGCGTCACCAAGGGCGTCAAGGTGGAGGAACTGTACCGGGAAATCCGGGCGCTGCGGATCTACGAAGGCGCCTCGGAAGTCCAGAAGGTCGTGATCGCGCGCGACCTCCTCAAGGCCAAGAGCTAGACGACGAGGGTGACGGCCATGAACTTCCTGCGCTCCGGCCATATCGACAGTTTTGCCCGCGACAACCTGCCCCCGCCGGAGCAATGGCCGGCGATCGACCTCGCCGGGGCCGGGCTGCGCTATCCGGAGCGGCTGAACGCGGTGAGCGTTCTGGTCGACGAGCATGTCGCGCAGGGACGCGGCGACCGGCCGGCGATCATCGGCGATCATCTGACCTGGAGCTATCGGGACCTCGCCGAGCGGATCGACCGCATCGCGAATGTGTTGACGCGGGATCTCGGCCTGGTCCCCGGCCACCGGGTGCTGCTGCGCGCGGCCAACACGCCGATGATGGTCGCGGCCTATCTCGCCGTCATCAAGGCCGGTGGCGTCGTGGTCGCGACCATGCCGATGCTGCGGGCGGGCGAACTGGTCTATCCGCTGCGCAAGGCCAGGATCGCGCTGGCGCTCTGCGACCACCGTCTGCTGGCCGATCTGGAGGGCGCGCAGCGGCAGGTGCCGGAGCTTGCGCGCATCGTCGCCTTCGGCGCGGAGGGCAGCGAACTCGAGACGCTGATGGCGCAGCCGGGCTATGAGCGCTTCGAGGCGGTCGATACCGCCAGCGACGATGTCTGCCTGATCGGCTTCACCTCGGGCACCACCGGCGAGCCCAAGGGCACGATGCATTTCCAGCGCGATCTGCTGGTGATCTGCGACACCTATGCCGCCAAGGTGCTGAAAGCCTCGCCCGGGGACCGCTTCATCGGCTCGGCGCCGCTCGCCTTCACCTTCGGGCTCGGCGGCATCGTGCTGTTCCCCTTCCGCATCGGCGCGGCGGCCGTGCTGCCCGACAGGACGGCCCCGGCGGATCTGCTCGACGCGATCGAGCGGCACAAGGCGAGCGTGATCTTCACCGCGCCGACGGCCTATCGGGCCGTGCTCGACAAGCTCGCCGGCCGCGACATCTCCTCGCTGCGGATCTGCGTCTCGGCCGGCGAGACGCTGCCCAAGCCGGTCTTCGACGCCTGGCTGGCGAAGACCGGCCTGAAGCTGATGGACGGCATCGGCGCGACCGAGATGCTGCACATCTTCATCGCCGCGCCACAGGAGGCCATCCGCCCCGGTGCGACCGGCCTGCCGGTGCCGGGCTACGAGGCGAAGATCATCGATGCCGAGGGGGGCGAGGTGCCCGACGGGACGCCGGGCCGGCTCGCCGTGCGCGGGCCGATCGGCTGCCGCTATCTCGCCGATGCGCGCCAACGCGCTTACGTCCAAAACGGCTGGAACGTCACCGGCGACACCTATATCCGCGATCGGGACGGCTATTTCTGGTACCAGGCGCGCTCGGACGACATGATCGTCTCGTCGGGCTACAACATCGCCGGTCCGGAGGTGGAGGCCTGTCTGCTCGCTCATCCCGACGTGATGGAATGCGGCGTTGTCGGCGCGCCCTGCCCCGAGCGCGGCCACATCGTGAAGGCCTATGTCGTGCTGCGCGAGGGCGTCGCCGGCGATGCGGCGATGCTCAAGACCTTGCAGGATCACGTGAAGGCCAGTATCGCGCCCTACAAATATCCCCGCGCCATCGACTTCGTCACGGCCCTGCCCAAGACCGCCAGCGGCAAGCTGCAGCGCTTCGCGCTACGCCAGATGGCGCAAGGCGAGGGCTGATCCATCCTTTCAGACGAGCCGGAACGGCCCCGAACCGAGGCGACGCCCATGTCGAGTGAAACCCTGTCCCGCGCCATCCTGCCGGAAGGCTGGCCGCTGCCGCGCGGCTATGCCAACGGCATGGTCGCGGAAGGCCGCGTGCTGGTCACCGGCGGCCTCGTCGGCTGGGACGAGAACGGTGTCTTCGCCAAGGGCTTCCTGCCGCAGCTCGAGCGCACCTTTCTCAACATCAAGGCCGTGGTCGAGGCCGGCGGCGGGCGGATCGAGGACATCGTGCGGATGACCTGGTACGTCACCGACATGGAGGCCTATCGCAGCAGCCTCAAGGAGCTCGGGCCGGTCTATCGCGGCGTGCTGGGCCGGCACTTCCCGGCAATGGCGGTCGTTCAGGTCGTTTCGCTGGTCGAGCCCGAGGCGCTGGTCGAGATCGAGGCGACGGCCGTCATCGCCTGAGGCGACCGGGATTTGTGTTTCGCCCTGTTGCTGACCGGCTCATCCGAAACACCGGCTTACCAATTGCCGGGCGCAGCGCCCCTGCCCCTTAGGCTTCCGCAATGAGCTCCGGTCGGACAATCGCAGGCGCCGCCATCCGGCGGTGACGCGATGGAGTCCAGCCATGTCCAGCATCAGTGGCGTCAGCGGCGGGTTTCGCCCGCCTCCGCCCAAGCCTCCGAGTTTCGAGTCGGTCGATACCGACAGCAGCGGCGGCTTGAGCATCGAGGAATTCAAGGCCGGCGCGCCCAAGGGCGCCGACAGCAGCAAGAGCGAGGAGCTCTTCAAGGCGATCGACAGCGACAGCAACGGGTCGGTCACCAAGGAGGAGCAGGACGCCTTCAAGGCCAAGGTCGAGCAGGCGCAGCAGCAGCTGCAGTCCTTCCTGTTCGGGCTCCAGGCCGGCGGGCAGAGCCAGAGCAGCAGTGGCGAGAGCGAGGAGGAGACCGACATCTTCGCCCAGCTCGACGCCAATTCCGACGGCAGCGTCGCCAAGGACGAGTTCCTCTCGGCCTTCTCGTCGGGCACGAGTTCGTCCAGCGACCTGCTCAGCAAGCTGTTCGACGCGATCGACACGAGTGCGGATGGCTCGATGTCGAAGGACGAGCAGAGCGCCTTCCAGGCCGCGCTCGAACAGCGCAGCCGCCCGTCGGGTCCGCCGCCCGGCCCGCCGCCGAACAGCGCCTCGCAGGCCTATGGCAGCACCTACCAGCTCGGCGCGGCGAACGCGTCCGGCACCACCTATTCGCAGGCGGCCTGAGCCTCCCTGCGACGATGACGCCGGTCGCCAGAAGGCAGGCCGGCGCCTCCTGACACTTCGACCGCTTCAGATGCCGCGCGTGGCGCCGCCGTCGATGCGGATCTTGGCGCCCGTGACGTAGCTGGCCCGCTCGCTGGCAAGGAAGGTCACGACATCGGCAAATTCCTGCGGCGTGCCGTAGCGGCCGGCGGGAATCGTGGCGCGCGAGGCCTTGGCGGCCTGCTCGGGCGTCGTGCCGGCGCGATCGGCGGCCGCCTGATCGAGCTGGTCGACGCGCTCGGTGTGGATGCGGCCCGGCAGCACGACATTCACGGTCACGCCCTGGGAGGCGACCTCCGCAGCCAGCGTCTTGGACCAGCCGACGACGGCCGAGCGGATGCCGTTGGAGAGGGCGAGACGCGGGATCGGCTGCTCGACGCCCGAGGAGGCGATCGTGATGATGCGGCCGAAACCGCGCTCGACCATGCCCGGCAGAAGGCCCTGTGCGAGGTGGAAGAGATTGGCGGCCATCGCCTCGAAATGCTTGAGCCAGTCACCGCGGCCGGCCTCGCGCGCCTCGGCCGGGGGCGGACCACCGGAATTGCCGATCAGGATGTCGATGCCGCCGGCATCGCGCAGCACGTTCATCAGGGATTCGACCGAGGCGATGTCCGAGAGGTCGAGGCTGGCGGCGAAAATCCGGCTGCGGACCTCCTCGGGGCATTCGCTGGCCCAGGCGTCGATGGCCGCGACATTGCGGGCGGCGGCTATGACCGAGGCGCCCTCGCTCGCGAGCGTGCGGGCGATGGCGGCGCCGAGCCCCCGGCTCGCGCCCAGCACCAGAGCGCGCTTGTCGTGAAGGCCGAGATCCATGGGCAGGCTCCGTCAGTTTGGCGCGGCAGGGTCGCGGCGCGTCGTCGGCTGCTGATAGCGGGTCGAGGCCTGCGGGGAAATGGCCGCTGCGGAATGGGCGGCGTGCTCAGGCCGCCGCGGTCAGCGCCTGTTCTGCCAGGATGCAGCGCACCACCCGTCCCTCGCCGAGCTGGACGACGGGCGGCAGCGCCGCGCGGCAGCGATCCTGCGCATGCTTGCAGCGCGGCGCGAAGGAGCAGGCCGAGGGCGGCTCGGTCAGCGCCGGCGGCGCGCCGGGAATGGCCTCGAGCCGCTCGCCCTTCTTCGCGCCGTGCAAATTCGCGGCGAGGAGCCCGCGGGTATAGGGATGCTGCGGATCGCGCAGCAGCTCGCGCACCGTACCGGTCTCGACGATCTGCCCCGCATACATCACCGCCAGCCGGTCCGAGACCTCGACCGCGACGCCGATGTCGTGGGTGACGAAGAGCATGCCCATGCCGAGGTCGCGCTGGAGCTGGCGCAGCAGCAGCAGGATCTGGATCTGCACGGTGGCGTCGAGCGCGGTGGTCGGCTCGTCTGCGAGCAGGAGTTTCGGACGGGCCGCGAGCGCGAGCGCGATCATGGCACGCTGGCGCATGCCGCCGGACATCTCGTGCGGATAGGCCTTGAGCCGGCGCTCCGGCGAGGGGATGCGGACCAGCTCGAGCAGTTCGAGCGCGCGCGCCATCGCCGCCTTCGCCGAGATGCTCTCGTGCCGGATGATCGCCTCGGCGATCTGCTGGCCGACCGTATAGACGGGATCGAGCGCGAGCGCGGGATCCTGGAAGATCATCGAGGTCACGGCGCCGCGGTAATCGGCCAGATCCTGCGGGTTCAGCGCCAGTACGTCGCGCCCGTCGACCCGGACACCGCCGCCGATATCGGTGCGACTCTCGGGCAGCAGACGCAGCAGCGTCTTCAGCGTGACGCTCTTGCCGGAGCCGGATTCGCCGAGGATGCCGAGCACCTGGCCCGGCTCCAGGGTCAGCGAGACGCCGTTGACGGCGTGGACCGTCTGGGCGCCGCGGAAGCGTACCGTCAGGTTCTCGATCTCGACGAGAGGGGTGCCCATGGTCGTGTTCATGCCGCGACCTCCAGGGCCGGCGCGTGGCTGTGGCCGGAGCCGGGTACCTGCATGTGGCAGGCGACCTGGCGGGCGCCCTCGCCGACCGTCGCCAGGACCGGCTTCACCTTGGCGCAGACGGTCTGCGCATGCGGGCAGCGTGGGTGGAAGCGGCAGCCCTCGGGCGGGTTGATCGGGTTGGGCGGATCGCCGGCGAGCGGGGCCTCCATGGTCCGGTTGTCGGGATCCATGGAGGGCATCGCCGAGAGCAGCGCGCGGGTATAGGGGTGGCGCGGATCGCCATAGAGCTCCTCGACCGGGCCGATCTCCACGACCTCGCCGAGATACATCACCATGACGCGGTCGCTGATGAAGCGGACGACGTTGAGGTCGTGGCTGATGAAGATGTAGGTCAGGCCGAACTCCTCGCGCAGGTCGGCCAGCAGGTTGAGCACCTGCGCCTCGACCGATTTGTCGAGTGCCGAGACCGCCTCGTCGAGGATCACCAGCCGCGGGCCGAGCGCGAGCGCACGCGCGATGTTGACGCGCTGGCGCTGGCCGCCGGAGAGCTCGTGCGGGTAGCGCGCGGCGAAGCGGGCGGGATCGAGCCCGACGCGCTCCAGCAGGTCGCGCGCCTTGAGGATGGCGTTGGCCTTGGAGACGCCGTGCACCGTCGGGCCGAAGGCGATCGAATCCTCGATCGTCAGGCGCGGGTTGAGCGAGGCGTAACTGTCCTGGAAGACCATCTGCGCCTGACGGCGGTATTCCTTCAGGGTCAGGGCCTGGCCGCCGACGATCTCGCCGTCGAACAGCATCTCGCCCATGTCCTGCGGGATCAGCTGCATGACGACGCGCGCGGTCGTCGACTTGCCGCAGCCGGATTCGCCGACGACGCCGAGCGTCTCGCCCTTCATGACGGCGAAATCGACGCCGTCGACGGCGCGCACGACAGCCCCGCCGCCGAGCGGGAAATGCTTGGTCAGCGTCTTCGCTTGCAGCAGCGGCGTGCCCGGTCCACCGCGATCGGCATGGGTCTCGTGCTCCATGTCAGCCCTTCACATCCATCGCCGAGCGCAGACCGTCGGAGAGCAGGTTGAACGAGATCGAGGTGATGAAGATCGCCGCGCCCGGCAGCGCCGCCACCCAGGGCTGCACATAGATCGCCGTGCGCAGCGTGTTCAGCATCAGCCCCCATTCCGGCGTCGGCGGCTTGGTGCCGAGCCCGAGGAAGGAGAGGCCCGAGGCCAGGATCATCGAGACCGAGATCAGGCTCGTCGCATAGACGAAGATCGGTCCCAGCACATTGCCGAGCACATGGACGCGGATGATGGTGACCGCGTTGGCGCCGCTGGCGCGGGCCGCCTCGACATAGTCCATCGAGCGGACCTGCGTCGTCACGCTCTCGGCGATGCGCGCGATCGGCGGGATGAAGACGATCGTCAGTGACAAGAGCGAGTTGGTGATGCCGGCGCCGAGCGCGCCCGAGAGCGCGATCGCCAGCAGCACCGAGGGGAAGGCGTAGAACACATCGACGGTGCGCATCACGACGGTGTTGAACTTGCCGCCGAAGAAGCCGGCGGCGATGCCGATGACCGAGCCGATGATGAAGGCGATGAAGACCGGCACAACGCCCATGAAGAGCGAGAGCCGCGCGCCGAAGATCAGCCGCGAGAGCATGTCGCGCCCGAGTTCGTCGGCGCCGAGCGGATAGCCCGGCGTGCCGATCGGCCGCAGCCGCCGCAGCATCGAGGAGCGGGTCGGGTCGGCGGGGGCGAGGTAGTCGGCGAAGATCGCCATCAGGACGATGGCGAGCACGACGAGACCGGCGCAGACCGCAACCTTGTCCTTGCGGAAGCGGCGCCAGACGCCCGACCAGTAGCCGGGGGATTTCTGCAGGGGCGGCACGATGGCGGCCGCCTTGCCTTGCGCGATGGCGGACATCTCAGCGCCTCCGGACGCGCGGGTCGAGCAGACCCTGCAGGATATCGACGAGGACGTTCAGGCCCACGAAGAACATGGCGAGCACGAGGATCGTGCCCTGCAGCAACGGCAGGTCGCGCTGGAAGATGGCGTTGCCGAGCAGGAAGCCGGTACCGGGCCAGGAGAAGACCGTCTCGATAAGGATCGAGCCGCCGAGCAGGTAGCCGAGCTGCAGACCCATCACCGCGAGCGCGGTGGGCGCCGCGTTCTTCACGACATGGCGGAAGACGCCGAAGTCGAGCAGGCCCTTGGCCCGCAGCGCCGGCACGAATTCCTGATTGAGGATATCGGCGACCAGCGCACGCACGGTGCGGGCGATGATGCCCATCGGGATCACCGACATCGTGATGGCGGGCAGGATCATGTAGCTGACATGCTCCCAGTCCCATTTCCACGCCGCCGAGCCGCCCGGCCCCGCCCCACCCGGCGGCAGCCAGCCGAGCTGCACCGAGAACACGATCACCATCACCATGCCCAGCCAGTAATGCGGCACGGAGACGCCGAGCACGGCCAGCATGGAGGCGAACTTGTCGAGGAAGGAGCCGCGAAAATAGCCGGCGACGAAGCCGAAGAAGCAGCCGAGCACGAAGCCGATCACCGTCGCCAGCAGCGCGATCAGCAGCGTGTTGCCGACGGCGCGCCAGACCTCCTCGGCGACGGGGCGGCCCGTGGCGATCGAGGTGCCGAGATCGCCCTGCAGCGCCTTCAGCAGCCAGAGGCCGAACTGCACCGGCAAGGGCCGGTCGAAGCCGTAGATCTTGCGCAGCTCGTCCTGCATCGCCTGCGAGGCGTCGGGCGGCAGCACCGAGGTCAGCGGGTCGCCCGGCGCGATATGCACGAGCAGGAAGCAGAACAGGCTGACGCCGAAGGCGACGGGCAGGACGTAGAGGATGCGCTTGGCGAGGTATTTCAGCATGGCAATCGCCTTGGCACTGTGAGTTCACTCAAACGCGCCGTCATCCCGGGCGAAGCGCAGCGAAGACCCGGGATCCATGCCTGAGCCTCGATCGGCAAGGCTGCGGAATGGATCCCGGATCGGCGCGGCTTCGCCGCTTGTCCGGGATGACTCGCGCTTTTCTGGTGCTCGCTCCGTGCCAAGAACAACCTCACTTCGCCATGGTGATCGGCGAGAAGTCCTGGAACCAGTTCTGCGCCTGGACGAAGCCCTTCACCTTGGGGCTCATGGCGCGCGGGTTGACGTCGTGCGTCACCATCAGGAACAGGGCCTCGTCGACATATTTCTCGTGGATCTTCTGGAGAACGGCGGTCTGCGCCGTCGCGTCGAAGGTGTTGCGGACCTGGTCGAACAGCTTGTCCATCTCCGGGTCGCAATACATGCCCCAGTTGGTGCCGGCCGGCGGCTGCAGATTGCACTGCAGGTGACGGATGAGGCCCGTGAAAGGGTCCTGGATGAAGTAGGTATAATTCATCCCCGTCGCCTTGCGCGAGGATTCATGGTTCGCGCCGGCGCGCCAGATGTTGATCAGCGTGTTCCACTCGACGACCTCGAAATCGACCTTGATGCCGACCTCGGCGAGGTTCTGCTGGACGAACTCGTTCATCGGCAGCGGCTGCATCTGGCCCGAGCCCGAGGGCGCGATCAGGATCTTGGTCTGCAACGGCTTAGCGGGCGAGAAACCGGCCTCGGCGAGGAGCTTCTTGGCCTCCGCCTGGTCGAGCTTGAGCTTGAACTTGGGGTTGCCGAACCACTGGTGGCCGGGCGGGTAAAAGCCCTCGGCCGGGATCATCAGGCCGCCGAGCAGCTCCTTCAGCCCCTGCCGGTCGACGGCGAGATTGGCGGCCTTGCGGACGCGGATGTCGTTCCAGGGCGAGCCCTCGGTGCGCGAGAGATGCCAGGTCCAGTTATGCGGATAGGCGTTGGTGACGATCTGGAAGCCGGCGGACTTGAGCGAGGGGATCAGGTCCGGCGACGGCGCCTCGATCCAGTCCACCTGCCCGGCGCGCAGCGCCGCGGCGCGGGCATTGGCCTCCGGCAGCGGCAGCAGCACCAGCTTGTCGAGCTTGGGCACGCGGGCCTTGTCCCAGTAGCCCGGGAAGGGCGAGAGCTCGGCGCGCTCGCGCGGCTGGAAGGCGGTGAGCTGCCAGGGACCGGTGCCGGACGGTGTCTTGGCGAAGGCCTCCCAGCTCTTGCCGAGCTTCTCCCACTGCGCCGGCGAGGACATCATCACCCAGGCGATCTGGTAGGGCAGCGTCGCGTCGGGCGCCTTGGTGGTGATCTCGACCTTGTACTTGTCGATGACCTTGTAGGAGGCGACGGCGGGAATGCGCGAGCGCCCCTGCGCCGCCTGACGCTGATCGAATTGCGGGGAATCGTTCTTCAGGAGCTTGTCGAGGTTCCAGACCACGGCGTCGGCGGTGAACTCGGAGCCGTCGTGGAACTTGACGCCTTCGCGCAGCACGAAAGTCCATTTCGTCTTGTCGGCGGCGTCGACGCTCCAGCTCGTGGCGAGGCCGGGCGTCAGGTCGGAGGCCTTGTCGGCCTTGCTGAGGTCCCAGTTGATGAGCGCGTCATAGACCGTATAGCCCATGAAGCGCATGCCCTCTCCGCCTTGATCGGTCTGGCCAGTGGTCAGCGGGATGTCGGAGGCGGTCATGCCGATCCGCAGCGTGCCCTGGGCTTGTGCCGATGCGGCGAACAGAGAAACGCCGGCTGCGAGGGTCAGGGCAAGGGCGGTGCGGATCATGGGTGGCTCCGGTCTGGATGGGTTCCAAACTGGCGTCGCAAGGGCTGTGCCAGTCGCAGCCACACCCTCCCCCAACGTCATGCCCTTTCTGGTGACGGGCATCCACGTCTTGAGCATCGCCGCGGGCGAACGAAGACGTGGATGGTCGGGACAAGCCCGACCATGACGATGGAGGCGGGTGAGCGCGAGATTGCGGTGCCTCAGTCCATCGACATCGGAGCGAGGTCGATGAACCAGCTCTTCGGCTGGACCACGCCCTTCACCTTGGTGGTCATCGCGCGCGGGCCGACGTCATGGGCCACCCAGACGAAGGGGGCTTCCTCGACGATGCGGGCATGGAGCCTGGCCAGCGCCGCGTCGCGCGCCGTTCCGTCGAAGCTGGTGCGAGCATCGGCGATGAGCTTGTCGAACTCGTCATTGCCGAAATAGCCCCAGTTGTTGGAGACCGGCGGGAAGGTCTTGGTCGAGGTGAAGCGCACCATGGCGAAGAACGGGTCCATCGCCGCGAAGGTGACGTTGGTGGCGTTGGCGCCGCGGGCATTGGCGTGCTTGGCACCCTCGCGCCAGTTGGTGAAGACGGCGTTCCACTCGCCGACCTCGAGCGCGACGTCGAAGAAGCACTCCTTCAGCGCCTGCTGCATGAACTCGTTCATCGGCAGCGGCTGCATCTGGCCGGAGCCCGAGGCCGAGGTCAGCACCTTCACCTTCGCCGGCTTGGCGGCCGAATAGCCGGCTTCCGTCATCAGCTTCTTGGCGGCGTCGAGATCATACTTGATGTCGAATTTGGGATTGCCCCACCAGGGATGGCCGGGCGGCACGGTGCCCTTCGGGATCTCCATCAGCCCGCCGAGCAGCGTCTTCAGCTCCTCGCGGTTGACGCAGAGATTGGCGGCGTGGCGCACGCGCTTGTCGACCCAGGGCGAGCCCTCGACGAAGGAGAGCTGCCAGGGCCAGACATGCGGCTGGGCGTTGGTGTAGACGGTGAAGCCGCGCTGCTTGATCTGCGGCACGGCGTCCGGCGACGGCGACTCGATCCAGTCCACCTGGCCCGAGAGCAGCGCCGCCGTGCGGGCATTGGCCTCCGGCAGCGGCAGCAGCACGACGCGGTCGATCTTCGGCACGCGCTTGGGGTCCCAATAGGCCTTGTTGGCGACCATCTCGAAGCGCTCGCGCGGCACGAGGCGAACGCCCTTGAACGGGCCGGTGCCGGAGGGGTCGGAGGCGAAGGCCGCCCAGGCCTGCTTGGCGCGCTCGGCCGGATCGGTGACCGAGGCCGGAACGGCGGCGAGCTTGGCCGCCCAATGCGCCGGCGAGGCCATGAACAGGTTGGTCAGGTTGATCGGCAGGAAGGCGTCGGGCTCGCTCGTGGTCAGTTCGACGGTGAGCGGGTCGATGGCGCGGGCGCTCCGCAGCGTCGGCATACGCGAGACGGTGACGCCGATCTGGTCCGGAGCGAAATGGGCGGCTTCCTTGTTGAGGACCTTGTCGACGTTCCAGACGACAGCGGCGGCGTTGAAGTCCGACCCGTCCTGGAACTTGACGCCCGGACGCAGCTTGAAGGTCCATTTCGTCTTGTCGTTGGCATCGACCGCCCATTCGGTGGCGAGACCGGGGATGACGACGCTCGCCTTGTCGGCCGAGGAGAGGTCCCAATGGGTCAGCGCGTCATACATCGGGATGCCGGTGAAGCGGTTGCCCTCGAAGCCCTGGTCGGGCTGGCCATGGGTCCGCGGAATGTCCGCCGCCGTCATGCCGATGCGCAGGACCTTCTCCTGGGCGAGCGCGCCCGTGACGAGCGCCGTCGAGAGGCCGAGGCCGAGAAGGGCCGAGCGGGTGAAACTGGATACGGACACGTTTGTCTCCCCTGTGGTTGGCCGCGCGCTCCTGCGAACGGCGGCACGAGGTTAGCAACCGGCATGCCAGCAGGCCGCGGCCGATCGACCGCCACGGCCACCCCCGCCTTGTGCGTCCTGATTGGACAGAAGGCGACGGCCCGCATACGCGGGCCTCTATTCTGCTCACGGAATAGGCAAATTGGCTACCGTTGCGGCAGTCAGTGGAAGTCGCGGGATTTCGGCAGGATGCGGACGTCGCGCGGATGGCGCCCGCGTGGGGGCTGGGGGTGCTTGAACTCGTCGGCGCGCGTCAGCGTGATCGTGGCGCTGTGGCTCTCCGACAGGCTCGCGAGATCGGCCGTGCGGTCGACGACGCGCTGGGCCATCAGATGGACCACCCCCTCGGGGCTCTTCTGCACCCGGCCCTCGATCTGCAGCAGGCGCCCGCTCATCACCTCGCGCCGGAAGCGCTCGAACAGCCGGGCCCAGAGCAGGATGTTGGCGATGCCGGTCTCGTCCTCCAGCGTGATGAAGATCGCCTTGCCGTTGCCGGGGCGCTGGCGCACCAGCACGACGCCGGCCGTCGCCGCCCAGCTGCCATCGGGGCGGCCGTCGAGTTCGGCACAGCTCAGCACACGGTCGCGCCGGAACAGCGGCCTCAGCATGCCCATCGGGTGCCCCTTCAGCGAGAGCCGGGCGGTCTGATAGTCGGCCACGATCTGCTGCGGCAGCGGCATGACCGGCAGCGGGACGGCCGGCTCCTCGCCGAGTTCGCGGGCCTGTGCGGCGGCGAAGAGCGGCAGCGCCTCGTCGTCCGGCAGGCGGCGCACGGCCCAGAGCGCCTCGCGGCGGTCGAGTCCGAGCGAACGGAAGGCGTCGGCATCGGCGAGCAGCCGCATCGCGCGGCCCGGCAGATCCGCCCGACGCATCAGTTCCTCGACATCGGCATAGCCCCTGCCGCGCCGCGCCGCGATGCGCCGGCCCCACTCCTCGCGGAAACCGTCGATCTGGCGGAAGCCGAGACGGAGGGCGAAGCACGTCCTGTCCACCCCCTCGGCCCTCATCCTGAGGAGCGCCGCAGGCGCGTCTCGAAGGATGGTTTCAGAGCGCGCTGGATCATCCTTCGAGACGCCGCTGCGCGGCTCCTCAGGATGAGGGCTGTGAGTTTCCGAAGTCCCTCCCCGGTCATCCCGGACGCAGCGAAGCGGAGATCCGGGATCCATTCCTGAGCGCATGTTGGAGAGGTTCCGGAATGGATCCCGGGTCTCCCTCCGGTCGCCCGGGATGACGGCGCTTCCCTTTTCAACGTGATCAACACGCTCCAACCCATTGTCCCAGAAGCTGGAATTCACATCGATCGCGCGGGGCTCGACGCCGCCGACCTCCTGGGCCTCGCGCACGATCTGGGCGGGAGCGTAGAAGCCCATGGGCTGCGCGTTCAAAAGCGCGCAAGCGAAGGCCGCCGGGTGGTGGCATTTCAGCCAGGAGGAGATGTAGACCAGCTTGGCGAAGGAGGCGGCGTGGCTTTCCGGGAAGCCGTAGCTGCCGAAGCCCTTGATCTGGTCGAAGCAGCGCTGGGCGAAATCGCGCTCATAGCCGCGCGCCACCATGCGCTCGACCATCAGATCCTGATAGTTGCCGATGCTGCCGTCGCTGCGGAAGGTCGCCATCGCCTTGCGCAGGCCGTTGGCCTCGCTGTCGGTGAACTTCGCGGCGACCATGGCGAGCTTCATCGCCTGCTCCTGGAAGAGCGGGACGCCCTTGGTCTTGTTCAGCACCTGGAAGAGCTCGTCGGCCGGGCCCTGCTCCGGGGCCGGCGCCGGGTAATGCACCGGCTCGAGCCCCGCCCGCCGCCGCAGATAGGGATGGACCATGTCGCCCTGGATCGGGCCCGGCCGGACGATCGCGACCTGGATGACGAGGTCATAAAGGCAGCGCGGCTTCAGCCGCGGCAGCATGTTCATCTGCGCCCGGCTCTCGACCTGGAAGACACCGAGCGACTGGCCCCGGCAGAGCATGTCGTAGGTCGACGCGTCATCCCTGGGCACGTCGGCCAGCCCCATCTCGAGGCCCTGATGCTGCCGCAACAGGTCGAAGGCCTTGCGGATGCAGGTCAACATGCCGAGCGCGAGCACATCGACCTTCATCAGGCGCAGCTCGTCGATGTCGTCCTTGTCCCATTCGATGAAAGTGCGGTCCGCCATCGCGGCGTTGCCGACCGGCACCATCTCGTCGAGGCGCCCGCGCGCCAGCACGAAGCCCCCGACATGCTGAGAGAGATGGCGTGGGAAGCCGAGCAGGCGGATGGCGAAGTCGACGGCGCGGCGGATCGTGGGGTTGGCGGGGTCGAGCCCGGCCTGGCGGACGCGGTCGTCGCCGATCTCCGTGCCCCAGCTGCCCCATTGCGTGCCGGCGATGCGGGCGGTGACGTCCTCGGTCAGCCCCAGCGCCTTGCCGACGTCGCGGATGGCGCTGCGCGGACGGTATCGGATGACGGTCGCGACGATGCCGGCGCGGTGCCTTCCATAGCGCTCATAGATCCACTGGATCACCTCCTCGCGCCGCTCATGCTCGAAATCGACGTCGATGTCGGGCGGCTCGCGGCGCTGCGTCGAGATGAAGCGCTCGAACAGCACGTCGCTCTCGGCGGGGTCGACGGCGGTGATGCCGAGCACATAGCAGACGGCGGAATTGGCGGCCGAGCCGCGGCCCTGGCAGAGGATGCCACGGCTGACGGCGAATTCGACGATCTGGTGGATGGTGAGGAAATAGCGGGCGTAGTTCAGCCCCGCGATCAGATCGAGCTCCTTGCGCAGCAGGGCCTCGACCTTCGCCGGCACCCCATTGGGATAGCGGATGACGCAGCAGCGGCGCACCAGCTCCGCCAGCCAGGCCTGGTCGCTCCAGCCGGGCGGGACGGGCTCGTCGGGATATTCGTACTCGAGCTGGCCGAGATCGAACTCGATGCGGGCGAGGAGATGGCGCGTCTCGGCGATGGCCTCGGGCGCATCGCGGAAGAGCCGGATCATCTCCTGGGGCGTCTTGAGATGGCGCTCGGCATTGGCCTCGAGCAGGCGCCCCGCCCGCTCGATCGAGACGCCCTCGCGGATGCAGGTCAGCACGTCCTGCAGATCGCGCTGCTCGGGCGCATCGTAGAGCACGTCGTTGGTCGCCAGCAGCGGAGTCCGGGTCGCGGCGGCGATCGTCTTCAGCCGCGCCAGCCGGCGGCGGTCGTCGCCGCGCCGGTGCATGCTGGCGCCGAGCCAGAGCGAGCCGGGCGCGGCCTCGTCCAGCCGGGCGAGCAGCGCAGGCAAGCCCGTGAGATCGCGCGGCGGCATCAGGATCAGCAGGAGATCGCGCGTGTCGGCGAGCAGATCGTCGAGGGTGAGGATACACTCGCCCTTGCCCGCGCGCCGGTTGCCCTCGCTGAGCAGGCGGCAGAGCCTGCCCCAGCCGCTGCGGTTGGCGGGGTAGACGACGATGTCGGGCGTGCCGTCGGCGAAGACGAGCCGGCTGCCGAGGACGAGCCGGAAATCCCGCGCCATCGCCCGCAACTGCTCCGCGGTGAAGGGCAGATCGGCGAAGGCCGGGTTCTCGATCCAGACATGCTCGCCGGGACTGTCGCCCTCCTTCAGCTTCTCGGCCGGGGGCAGCCCGTCCTCGCGCAGCTGCCGCAGCGCGCTCCAAGCCCGCACCACGCCGGCCACCGTGTTGCGATCGGCCAGGCCCAATCCCGCATGGCCCAGCAGCAGCGCGGTGAGCACGAGATTGGGGCCGGGCGAGGCACCGCGCAGGAAGGAAAAATTCGTCGCGGCAACGAGTTCGGCGAAGGGGCTGAGGACCTGATTCATGCAAACAGCCCATGCAGGAACCAGCGCGGCGGCGCCTGCTCCGGCTCGTGGAATCCGATGCGGAAGAGCCAGAAGCGGCGACCTGCCGAGTCCTCGACGCGGTAATAGTCGCGCATCGGCTCGCTGGAGCCGTCGCGCCACCATTCCGGCGCGATGCGTTCGGGACCCTCGGCACGGGCGACGTCATGGATGAGCCGACGCCAGCGAAAGCGGATCGGCGGGCCGTCGGGCACCTCGGCGATCGCTTCCACCGGCTGGGGCGGCTCGAAGAGCTGGAGCGGGCGCGTCGGCGGCTCATGCGGAAGGGGCGCCGGCCAGGCGATGCCGGCCGGCGGCAGCGCGGCCGAGCGCGCCTTCGCCGCACGCACGGGATGGTGGCTGTCCTGCGCCACGAAGCGCAGCACCCGGTCGCGGCCGAAGCGCACGACCAGCCGGTCGACGAGATCGGCCACGGCCTCGTCCTCGACGGCGCGACGGTCGAGGCTCGGCTGCGCCTCCGCCAGCGGCTCGCAGACCGGCACGGCGAGGCGCACCGCATCGAAGCCGAAGCCGGGATCGAGCGGGTCGGACAGGCTCTCGACGCGCTCGCGCCAGAGCCGCAGGATGGCCCTGCCGTCCCGCGTCGGGCGCCCGGTCTCGATCGAAAGCCGCCGCACCGCCCCGTCGCTGCGATGGAAGCCGAGTTCGAAGACGCGCCCGCCCTCGCCGCGCTGCTCCAGCACCCGCGCGGCCTCCGCGATCAGCCGGGCGACGACCTCCTGCAGCCCGTCGAGATCGAGCATCGGCTCGGCGAAATGACGCTCGACCAGGCAGGCCGGCGGCGGGCGCAGCGGCGTGAGCCGGGCATCCTCATGGCCGAGCATGCGCCGCAGCCGCGTCACCAGATCCTCGCCGAAACGGGCCGACAGCGCCTTGGAGGGGCGCTCGGCAAGATCGGCCAGCGTCCTCAGGCCCGCCCGGGTCAAGGCGAGCGCGGTCTCGGCAGGAAGCTCCAGCGCCGCGACCGGCAGCGGCCGCAGCCAGGCCTCGTCCTGCCCGGCCGGCACGATCCCGCCCCGGCCGAAGCGCGCCAGCGCATGGGCCGCCTCGGGCGTGCCCGCGACGGCCGAGCGGAGCGCGAGACCGCCGCGCTGCATCCAGCGGCCGATCGTCGCCAGCAGCGCGCCCTCCCCGCCGAAGAGATGGGCGCAGCCGGTGATGTCGAGCAGCAGGCCCTGGGGGCGATCGAGCGCGACCAGCGGGGTGAAGCGATCGCAGAAGGCGGCGAGCCGCATCAGCAGGGCCTCGTCGGCCTCCGGCTCGGCCTCGATCGCGATCAGCCCGGGAATGCGGGCCCGCGCGTCGGCCAGGGTCAGGTCCCGCGTGAGCCCGAGGGCGAGAGCAGCCTGGTCGCAGGCGACGAGGCGCAGCGCGCTGCCGCGATGGGCATAGACCACCAGCGGGGCGTCAGCCGGTACGCCGGATGTCGGGATCCGGCCCTCCCGCCGCAGCCGGTCGGTCGGCAGGAAAGGGAACCACAAAGCGAGATAGCGGCGTGGCATCGGGGCTGGCTCTGGGGGAACGGAGGGGCTCATCGCGGCCGGCAGCGGCCTGACGGTTTCGGGCGTCGCTCTGGACAGGGCTCTCCTGGAAAGATTGTCGGTCACGGCTCCACTCCACACGCCACTCACACTCACCCAGCCCCCCGCGATGCCTCAGCAATCTCAGGCTGAAGGCGGGGGCTCCCGGCGCATTCGCCTCCAGTGCCCGCGACGGCAGGGCCGCGACCTGCCAGCGGGTCGAGGCCGCGCTCGGCTGCGGCACTACGGCGGCGCGCAGCACGAGCGTGGTCGCGCCCGAGCCTTCCGCCGCCAGGGCCAGGCGCCGGCTCGCGGTCAGATCGAGGCGCCGCGGCGCGCCCCAGGGCTCGATCAGCACCGCCCCCAGCGCCGGGCAGCGGGCGGCTTCCGCGCCGGCCCGCAGCACGCCCTCGGCATCACGCGCCCGCACCAGCAGGATTCGGGCGGGATCGAGCCCGAGTTCGGTCAGCCCCGGCGGATGCAGCCGGCCGGTCTCGGCATCGACGACATCCTGCCGCACCCAAAGGATCGGGCGCTCCTGCGCGGCCCGAATGGCGAGACCGACGGCGAATCCCGTCGCCGCCGCGAGATCGGCCGTGGCGGGCGCATAGACCTCATGCAGGGCCGCGCGGGCGATGCCACCATTCAGCGCCTCATCGAGGGCGGGCGCGCCGAAACTCACCTGCCCCACCGCCGCAGGCGCGCCGCGCAGCGCCATCTCGGCGAGATGGCGGCGCAGATCG
Organism: Allobosea massiliensis; assembly: GCF_042655245.1. Taxonomy (NCBI): domain Bacteria; kingdom Pseudomonadati; phylum Pseudomonadota; class Alphaproteobacteria; order Hyphomicrobiales; family Alloboseaceae; genus Allobosea; species Allobosea massiliensis. The sequence continues at coordinate 53,750 of NZ_JBHSLU010000032.1, forward strand.
GTCAGCGAAGCGGGATCCGGGCGGGGCTGCATGCGGGCTCATGTTCTGTGTTTGTTCTTTTATAGAACGTGACTCCACGGAAGGCGAGTCAGGGAACGCGACTGTCCCGCCCTGCGCTTTCGGCATTGGATACACAGCGTGTATCTTTGCTGCTAAGGTGCTCCACTCAGGAGGCTCCGTGCCCGCATCACCGAAGATCGCGACGCGCGCCGTCAATCTGCGGATCCGTGAAGACGTTCGCGACCTGATCGATCACGCCGCCAGCACACAGAGCAAGACGCGCTCGGAGTTCATGATCGACGCCGCGCGGCGCGCGGCCGAAGACACGCTTCTGGACCAGACCTTCATCCGGGTCGATCCCGAGACCTATGATCGATTTGTCGAGGTCCTCGACCGGCCTCCCGGTGGCGAGGCCTATGAGCGCCTCATGTCGGCACCTCGCCCCTGGAAAGACTGATGCTGGGCGCCCCTGCCCCGCTCGACGACCGTCACAGGCTCGACGACTTCGATTCAGGCGTTCCCGTCCGCGACGACTGGCTTAGGCGCCGATCACGTTTCAACCAGGCCAGCGGCACTTCGCGAACCTATGTCGTCGCCGACGAAACCGGCCGGGTCGCCGCCTACTACGCGCTCGCCTCAGGCGCTCTCATCGCGACTGAGGCCCCCGGCCGGCTGAAACGCAACATGCCGGACCCGATCCCGATGGCCATCCTCGGGCGGCTGGCCGTCGACCGCTGCTTCCAGGGGCAAGGCCTCGGCGTCGCGATTCTCAGGGATGCCGTCCTGCGGACCCGCCAGGCGGCCACGATCCTCGGCATCAGGGGCCTTCTCGTCCACGCCATCTCGGAGGATGCGAAACGCTTCTACGAGCGCTACGGCTTCACGCCCGGGCCGGAGAACCCCATGACACTGGTCATGAGCCTCGCCGACCGGGCGTGATCGCCTCGCTGTCTCAATTCGCCGTATAGACCAGCTCGCGCTCGGCCTTGGGCGGCAGGAAGGCGCGGGAGAAGATCTCCTCGGGCTTGGGCGTGCGGGGCAGCTGGTAGCCTTCGACGATGATGCCGATGGCGCTGGCCATGCGGGCATCCTTGGTGTCGCCGACGCCGATCTCCTTCATCTCCGGAGAGACGATGAGCTCGCTGAAGGAGTATTGCAGGCGCTTCTTCTCGATCGCCTCGTTGACCAGAGCATCATAGGCCATCACCGCCTTCATGGCGACGGCCTGGTCCTTCGCGATTTCGATCATCGCCTTGTTGGTGGCGCGCACGAGGCCGGCGACGGCCTTGGGGTTCTCCTTGATCAGCTTCTGCGAGACCATCAGCCCGTTGGAATAGAGATCGAGCCCGAAATCGCCGAAGGTGAGCCAGTTGAAGTCCTTCTCGGGGTCCTGGCGGTTCAGCAGCAGATTGAAATAGCTGGTGATGTTGAACACCAGCGCGCCGTCGATGTCGCCCTTGATCAGCAGCGGCTCCTGCAGGTTGGGCGCCATGCTGGTGAGCTTGATCTTGCCCATGTCGAGCCCGTTCTTGCGGGCGAAGACCTCGAGCAGGCGGGTCGTCGGCGTGCCGGGGGCGCCGCCCAGAGTCCTGCCTTCGAGATCCTTCGGCTTGGTGATCCCGGTCGCCTTCTTGCTGGAGATCGCGAAGGGCGGACGGTTCCAGATCATGTAGACCATGACCGGGTTCTCGCCCGGCTTGGTCGCGGCGTTCTGGATGATGGCGTTGACGTCGCCGAAGCCCGCGTCATAGGCGCCGCCCATGATGCGGGTGACGGTCGCGCCCGAGCCCTCGCCCTGGTCGATGATCACGTTGAGACCTTCCGCCTTGTAGTAGCCCTTGTCGCGGGCGACGAAGAAGGCGGCATCCGAGCCCTGCGTCTTCCAACCGAGGGTGAACTTGATCGTGGTCTCCTGCGCCCGGGCGGCGCCGGTGAAGGCCAGCCCGGCCAGAGCCAGGCCGGCAACGGTGCCGAGGCAGAGTCTTTTCAGCATCTTGTTCCCCTTTTCTGAGACGGTGATTCATATGTGGACGCCCCCTTTGGCAAGGCGTTTATGTCGGGATGATTTGATCGGTTGCTTTCATATGTCCGGCCTGTTTGTGCGGCGGAATGTCT
>NZ_JBHSLU010000033.1:0-22461 GCF_042655245.1 Allobosea massiliensis
TCGTAGCGTCCCATCGCCAAGCTCCTCTTTCGGAGCTTGAATCACGAAATCGACGCCGCTGGAATCGGCCGGACGGTCTTATGGGTTTACGGCCTAGATAGCGATCTCGGCCCTGCCTCCGTAGCGTAGCAATACCCTGAACGACTCCAGCCTCCTGATTGTAGGCCTCCTCAATCAGGAAAGAGTTATCTTGGATACCCTTCGCCGGACGGTCGTCCGTTCCATCGCCGATTCCAGGCGTGTCGGTACGATTCGTCCATCTCTGAGGTTGAGCAAGAGCAAGCGAAATACCGAGGCCGTATGCAGTGACAGCGTAGAGTAGCTTCATAACGGCTCCATGTGAGCTGGAATTTGGCACGGTGTGTCTTGTCCTCGACGAAGATAGCTATCGTAATGCATATGAGAATGATTTGTAATATTATGACGTTGCCCTCAGTTTCTATCCAGCGCTGAGTTCGTTCCGGCGGTTGGTGAGCCTGCCTCCGATGCTGGACCGGCTTGCTGGCCGCTTCCAGGGGGTAAACGGTCACCGAGGGCTGCATGCCGGTGGTCGATTGACGAGCGGTATCGGGGTCTTGTTCCCGATCGCGCTATGAGGTCGTAGCTCGTTGTACTCCCTTCGCCAAGCCTCCACTTTCTCCCGGGCATCGGGCAGGCTCATGAACCAGTGCTCGATGAGATGGGGTAATCGGGGCTTGAGCTTGGCCGGCATCGGCGCTCATGCTGCAAGGTGGAGGCCAAAGCGCCCTCCGATCCTGAGTCGATTGCGGCCCATCTGAGTCAGCTGACGGGTACGTTCGAGCGCGTCGGCCTGGAGGCTGGCCCCCTGTCGCAATGGCTGTATTTCGGTCTGCGTGACTGCGGCTATCCGGTCGCCTGCATGGAGACGCGGCATTCCAAGGCTGCGATCGCGGCGATGAGCATGAACAAGACCGATCGCAACGATGCGCGCTCTCTGGCACAGCTCGTACGCTCGGGCTGATTCAAGGCCGTGCACGTGAAGTTGGTCGAGTGGAGTTGACCCGGTTTTGTGGACACCCTTGAAGTCATTTTCTGGAGTGTCCGATGCCGCGTTTTCGAAGCGCCTATCCGCCGGAGTTTCGGCGACAGATGGTCGAGCTGGTCCGATCGGGGCGAACGCCTGAAGATCTGTCGCGAGAGTTCGAGCCGACCGCGCAGTCCATCGCAAATTGGGTTCGTCAGGCCGAGCGCGACGCCGGCAAGCGCAGCGACGGCCCGACCAGCGCCGAGCGCGAAGAACTGATCCGCCTTCGTCGTGAGAACCACCGGTTGCGCCAGGAGCGCGATATCCTGTCAAAGGCGGCGGCCTGGTTCGCGCGGGAGAGCAAGGCGAACCCGAACGGGTTTTCCGGTTCATGAGCGCGCTACCTGAGCCGTCTTTCCGATCAAGACCATGGCCCGTGTCTTCAAGGTCTCCGCGTCAGGCTATTATGCTTGGCGCGGCAGGCCTGCATCACTGCTGGCTGCGCGAGACGTCGATCTCATCCGGAAGATCTGCATGATCCATGGCGCCTCGCACAAGACCTATGGCGCGCCGCGCATTCACGCCGAGCTCAAGGCCGAGTGCGTGGCGATCGGCAAGAAGCGCGTGGCTCGCCGCGGTCGTGCTGGACGCATGGTCCAGGCGCATCGTCGGCTGGGCTTTCTCCGCCGATCTCAAGACCCGTGTCGTGCTCGACGTGCTCGACATGGCGCTCGCCGCACGTAAGCCCGAGAACGTCATCCACCATAGCGATCAGGGCTCGCAATATACCTCGCTGGCTTTCGGCAACCGCTGCAAGGACGCCGGCGTCAGGCCCTCGACCGGCTCCGTCGGCGACGCCTATGACAATGCCATGTGCGAGAGCTTCTTCGCGACGCTGGAATGTGAGCTGCTCGACCGAAACCGCTTTCGCTCGCACAGCGAGGCGCGGATGGCCGTCTTCCACTTCATCGAAGGCTTCTACAACCCGTCACGACGCCATTCGGTGCTGGGCTACCCCTCGCCCATCGAATACGAAAGGAAGCATCATGAGCTGATTTGACCCGCCATAGCCGTGAACAGTCCACGGAAACGGGTCAACTCCAACTCCAGCTTTCGTAGGGCTTTGGCTGATCTGGGCGGGTTAGTCCGTTCCAGCGGTGAAAAATTAGCCCCCCCCTTGACCCTCTAGTGGCATCAGCTTGTAGACACAGAGCGTGTGAGCCGGATGCGCTTCTAAAGCCCGTGTGGATCTGCTATCATAGTGTATCATCCATGCCGAGCGCGAAGTAGGTCAGCAAGTCGTCAAAAGAGAGGAATTGTGATGCGAAACGGAATAGGAGGACGTTTGATGACGTTTGTTGCTCGAGGGTATTTGGTCGCGTCGGCCGCTCTGATTTTGGGCGGGGGTGGGGCGATGGCCCAAGGCGGTCATTCCCACGCTGCCTCGAACGGCGGTCAGATTCAGCAAATTGGCGCCTACGAGGCTGAACTGGTCGTGAAAGGCTCGGACGTCATGCTCTACATCGTCGATAAACAAGAGAAGAAGGTCGATGCGGCCAAATTCTCGGCTACTGCCGTCGTGCTTGCCGCTGATAACCAGCAGAAAACAGTTGAGATGAGCCCATCAGGGGAGAACCGCCTCGCAGGCAAAATCGACTTTCCCGTTGCCGGCAAATTCCGTGCGACTGTGACGTTGAAGTCGGGTACGGCCGAGGCCGGCAAGGGTCGCTACAGCCTTGACGCACGCTAGATGAGCTGGTAATCGCCAATATTATGCTTAAATTGACAAGTTTTAGTGTGTTGCCACGCTGCCTTTGGCAGACAGCGGTCGTGCGCGCTCTTGTTCTTGTCTTGGTTATGACTTTTGTTGTTCCTGTCTCGGCTTTTACGACCGGATTGGACGTGGGTCCTTCTGGCGCTGCCATCACGAGTTCGACTGATATCGGCTCGCCTGGTCCGACAGGGAACTCATTGGACGACGAGCTTGTCCAGCATGCTCATTGCATGCATTCGGTCGCTCGTACGCACTTTAAGACCTTGCCTATTCGGCGACTTACATTGGCCGTGCCGCTTCCGCGAGAAGCGGATTTGCAGCCCAGTCGCGCTTTATCATCCCTACCCTTCAAGCCACCCCGTCGCGCCTGATCGAGCTCGTGGGGGTCTAGCCCCTTGAGCTTTCCGCTCTCACTTGGGAGCGCTTTGGTGGTGCGTTGAGCGCTCCGCTGCTCTTGTCAGCGCTGAGCAATGTATGGGCAAGCTTCGTGCGCCCGTGGTGAGGGTCTTGCTATGATCAAACGTCTTTTCGTCATCGTTTTTGTCGGCGTGATCGGAGTTGCCGTCGGCAGTCTCGTGCCGGCCGTTTCGCAGGCGGTCCGCGCTGCGTTGAATGCCGTCCCACTCCCGCCAGCTATCTCGCAGGCTGCCCACGCGGTGATGCAGGCCGGGGAGGGGAAGCGCGAAAGCGATGACCATGGTCACGGCTCCAAAAAAGCCGACGCGCACGGTTCGGGCGAGAAGGAAGGACCGGAAGGCGCAGTTGTGATGACGCCCGAGCGGATCGCTACCGCCGGAATCACGGTAGCGCCCGCAGCAGGTGGATCACTGTCTCGTACGCTGACAGTACCAGCCGTTATCGCAATGGACGCTGACCGTGTCGGTCGTGTCGCTGCCCGGGTCATCGGCACCGTCGCCGAACTCAACAAGCGTTTGGGCGACCAGGTCGTTAAGGGCGAAACAGTCGCCGTGCTCGATAGTCGGGAGGTTGCCGAGGCCAAGAGCGAATTGCTTGCCTCTCTGGTCAATCAGGACCTCCAAAGCACGCTGTTCGAGCGCGAGCAGTCGCTTTGGGACAAGAAGATTTCCGCCGAACAGCAATACCTTAAAGCCCGCAGCACATTTTCCGAGGCGACGCTTCGGGTCGACCTAGCTCGCCAAAAGTTGACCGCTCTCGGCGTCAGTGATCGCGAAGTCGCTAGCGTGAGGCGTGAGGTCAAGCCCTTCCGTCAAGTCTCTTCTAGTGAAGGCGAGCTGCCGAAGTCGCTTGGCATGCAGCGCTACGAGTTGCATGCGCCGATTGCGGGCCGTGTAGTCGAGCGTCGGGTTGACCTTGGCGCTCCAGTCGGTGGCGAAGGTCAAGAGAAGGAGGTTTATGTCATCGCCGACCTGTCGAGCGTTTGGGTCGAACTCGCGGTTTCGACCGCTGACCTGGCCCAGGTGCGCGAGGGTCAGCTGGTGTTGATCAACGCTGGTGCGGACGGTCCCAAATCCGAAGCCCGTATCACGTTCATCAGCCCGATGCTCAATCAGGATACTCGCTCGGCGCGTGTGATCGCTACTATGGACAACAAGGGTCTAATGTGGCGACCTGGCTCGTTCGCGACAGCTCAGATCATCATTGAAGAGATCCCGGTTGACATCCGGCTCCCGCGTGCCGCCCTCCAGACGCTCAAGAACGAACAGATTGTGTTCGTACGCACCAAGCAGGGTTTTGAGAAGCGGGATGTCGTGCTGGGCAAGCAGGACGATTCATCCGTTGAGGTCGTGTTTGGCGTCGATCCTGGCGAAGAGGTGGCAGTGACCAACTCCTTCGTCCTCAAGGCGGAGCTCGGCAAAGCCGAGGCCGAGCACGCGCACTGAGGACCTGACCAATGATCAATGCTGTTCTCGCCTTCTCCGTACGCCAGCGCTGGTTAGTGCTGCTAGTCTCGCTGCTCGCTGCTGCGCTCGGCGTATTCGCGCTGACGCGACTGCCAATCGATGCAGTTCCTGACATTACGAATAATCAAGTCCAGGTCAATGCGGTCGTCCCGTCGCTTTCGCCGTTCGACATCGAGAAGCAGGTCACGTACCCGGTCGAAACCGCGCTCGCCGGTATCCCAGGCCTCGAATACACCCGTTCGCTTTCACGCAATGGCTTCGCCCAAGTAACCGCTGTCTTCAGTGAGAAGACAGATCTTTACTTCGCGCGGCAGCAGGTCAACGAGCGCCTTGGCGAAGCGAAGGCAAGTTTGCCGCCCGGGGCCGAGATTCACATGGGCCCGATCTCAACTGGCCTCGGTGAGATTTTCATGTGGACCGTCCACTACAAAAAGCCTGGCGACGGCGCGCCGGTGCGTGACGGCGAGCCCGGCTGGCAGTCGGACGGCAGCTACCTGACTCCGGAAAAGCAGCGGCTCAAGAACGACTTCGAACGCGCCGCATATCTCCGCACAGTGCAAGACTGGATCATCGGTCCCCAGCTCAAGACGGTGCCCGGCGTCGCTGGCGTCGATGTCATCGGCGGCTACAAGAAGCAATATCAGGTCCAGCCTGACCCGGCGAAGCTCATCGGCTACGGTCTATCTTTCAAGGATGTGGCCGAGGCCATCGAGGGCAACAACCAAAATCGCGGCGCCGGCTATCTGGAGCGCAACGGCGAGGGCTACGTTGTGCGCTCGGCCGGGCGTATCGAGAGTGTGGAGGAGATTGGTAACGTCGTCGTCGCCACCCGCAGCGGCACTCCGGTGCGCATCAAGGACGTCGCAACCGTTGGCATCGGGCGCGAACTTCGAACCGGCTCGGCCTCGATGAACGGGGAGGAGGCGGTGGTCGGTACCGCTCTGATGCTGATCGGTGGCAACAGTCGTACCGTCTCGGCAGCTGTCGATGCTCGCATGAAAGAGATCACGCGTTCGCTGCCGCCTTCCGTCGAAACGCGAACCGTCCTCAACCGTACGCTGCTTGTCGATGCCACGGTGAAGACAGTGGCGAAAAACCTGATCGAGGGCGCGCTCCTTGTTATAGGGGTGTTGTTCCTCTTGCTGGGCAATATCCGAGCCGCGATCATTACTGCAATGGTGATCCCGGTGGCGATGCTGATGACCATGACCGGCATGGTACAGGGCAAAATCAGCGCCAACTTGATGAGTCTCGGGGCGCTCGACTTCGGACTGATCGTCGATGGTGCGGTCATCATCGCCGAGAACTCGCTCAGGCACTTAGCCGAGCGCCAACATAAGCTGGGCCGGAAACTCACGACGGAGGAGCGCCTCGACACTGTGCGGGTGTCGGCTGAGGAAATGATCAAACCATCGGTTTACGGCCAAGCCATCATCATCTTGGTCTACGTGCCACTCCTCACCTTCACCGGGGTCGAGGGCAAGATGTTCGCGCCTATGGCCCTTACAGTCATCATCGCACTGGTGGCCGCCTTCGTCCTCTCGCTCACCTTTGTGCCAGCCCTGATCGCCATCGTCATCACCGGCAAGGTCACCGAGAAGGACGTGTTCCTGGTGCGCTGGCTGAAAGCGATATACCGGCCTGTTCTCGCCGGCGCGATCCGGCGGCCGGCGGCAGTCATCGGCGGTGCGGTGCTTATCTTCCTCGCGGCGGTCAGCTTGTTTAGCAGGCTCGGCCAGGAATTTATCCCCCAGCTTGACGAAAAAAACATCGCCATGCACGCGATGCGTATCCCCTCGACCTCACTGACACAATCCCAGGACATGCAGCTTAAGGTCGAGAAGGCCGTGGCGCGTTTTCCTCAGGTGGCACTTGTGTTTTCCAAGACCGGTACCGCTGAAGTCGCGGCGGACCCCATGCCGGTAAACGTTTCCGACAACTTCATCATCTTAAAGCCTGAGTCCGAATGGCCAGACCCGAAGCTGCCTAAGGACAGGCTCATTGCCGACATTCAAGCAGCGGTGAACGAGGTCGCCGGCAATAATTACGAGTTCACCCAACCGATTCAGATGCGGTTCAACGAACTCCTCGCGGGCACCCGCGGCGACCTTGCGGTCAAGGTGTTCGGCGAGGAGTTTGACACCATGCTGCCAGCGGCGAACCAGGTTGCAACGGTTCTGCGGAGCGTCCAGGGCGCTGAGGACGTGAAGGTGGAGCAGGTGACTGGCCTGCCGTTCCTAGAAATCCGCATCGACAAAGCCGAAATCGCCCGCTTGGGCCTGTCACACTTTGCAGTGCAGGATGTGATCGGCGCGGCTATCGGTGGGCGCGAGGCAGGCGTGCTGTTCGAGGGGGACCGACGATTTGAGATCGTGGTTCGCCTGCCCGACTATGTCCGCGACGATCTCGAGGCTTTGAAAAATTTGCCGGTTCCCTTGCCCGGGGCGGGCGCCGCAGGCCGGATGGCTTCCGTGCCGCTGAAACAGGTCGCGAGTTTCTCCACGGCCGAGGGACCCAATCAGATCAGCCGAGAGAACGGCAAGCGCCGCATAGTCGTGACTGCGAACGTTCGTGGTCGCGATATTGCCTCCGTGGTAGCTGAAGCGCAGACCAAGGTTGCGGCGGGCGTGACGCTGTCGCCTGGATCCTGGATTACTTGGGGCGGGCAGTTCGAAAACCTGGAGGCCGCCCGTCAGCGACTGATGGTCGTCGTACCCGGCTGCTTCTTCCTAATTTTCCTGCTGCTCTATTCAGCGCTTGGCTCACCGCGTGACGCGCTGTTGGTGTTTAGCGCTGTACCGCTGGCGCTGACGGGCGGGATCGCCGCCCTGTTCCTGCGTGGGATGCCGTTCTCGGTGCCGGCGGCGGTTGGTTTTATCGCACTGTCGGGTGTAGCGGTGCTCAACGGCCTGGTCATGCTGACCTTCATCAAGCAGTTGGTAGAGGAAGGGCGACCGCTTAAGGAGGCAATCTGCGAAGGGGCCCTCACGCGCCTTCGCCCAGTCGTGATGACCGCGCTGGTCGCCTCGCTTGGGTTTGTGCCGATGGCGCTCGCTACGGGCACAGGCGCAGAGGTGCAGAAGCCGCTCGCCACTGTCGTGATCGGGGGTCTTATCAGCGCGACGCTGCTCACGCTGATCGTGCTGCCTGCCCTTTACGCGCGATTTGCAAGCCGACCGCAGAAGGAAGAGGAAACATCGCTTTTGGGTGATGCCCCGGCTCCCCGTCTTACGCCCCCGCTTCGGGAGGCCGCCGAATGACGGGGCAGGCATCGGGACATCGATATCAGAGACAGGAACAGTCTTCTCCGAACGTCGGCACGCCAGACATGTGCATAGTAAGCTGGCTTTTGCCATTCGGCTTGGCTGCTCTGGTCGCAATCGTTGCTGTGTCGCCGGGCTCGGCCGAAACTCTGTCAGGAGCGTTGGCGCGGGCTTACGGGGCTAACCCGCAGTTGAATGCACAGCGCGCACAAGTCCGAGTGGTAGACGAGACTGTGCCTCAGGCCCTTTCCGGTTATCGTCCACGGGCGCAACTGCAGGCTGATGGCGGTGCTCAATTCCAGCGGGAACGCAGTCGCGAGCGAAGAAGTGCAATTTCCGGTGTTGATGGCGAGGAAGAACTTACGGCGCAGATCAAGCGAACACAGCGGCAGAGTACGCTGCCGCGGGGTGCTGAACTCTCCTTCGAGCAGAACCTCTTTGATGGGGGCCGAACGAGAAACTCTGTTTCACAAGCAGAAGTTCAGGTCCTCGCCGCGCGTGAAACATTGCGCAACTCTGAGCAGAATGTCCTGCTCGATGCCGCTACGGCCTATATGGACGTGCTGCGGGATCAAGCCGTGCTCGACCTACAGCGGACCAATGTCAAACTTCTGGAAGAAACGCTCTATCGGGCACGCGAACGCTATGCGGCCGGTGAGGTTACACGAACGGACATCGCTCAGGCAGAGGCGCGCCTTGCCAGCGGCCGGGCCCAGGTCAACCTCGCGGCAGCTAATCTCAATACTAGCCGAGCCCGCTATCGACAGTTAATCGGCTCCGAGCCGCGATCCCTGACGCCGGGTACGCCGGTGGCAGACAAGCTTCTCCCGCGCAGCGCTGCGGATGGCATGCGGACTGCCCTATCCCAACACCCAGCCATCGCGGCAGCCCTCCACGGCGTCAATGCAGCGGAACTGGAGGTGAGGGTCGTTAAAAGCGCTCTCTACCCGGCCGTTGGATTGGTCGCGAGCATATCGCAGCGCTACGACAGCGAGGCACGTGGCGATCGGATGAGAGCGGGTTCCTCCACGCTCCAGGTGACGGTCCCGATCTACGAAGGCGGTGAGATTTACTCTCGGACGCGGCAAGCCAAGGAAAGTGCCAGCCAGCGCCGAGCCGAGGCCGAGGTTGTCCGCGACGAAGTCCGCGCGGCGCTGTCGACCTCATGGAGTGTGCTTGAGACCGCCAAGGCGCAGATTGAATCTGCGCAGACGCAGATCCGGACCAGCGAGATTGTTTTGACCGGAGTTCGCGAGGAAGCTCGTGTCGGCCGGCGTACGACACTGGACGTCCTTAACGCGCAGCAGGATCTCCTGAACGCTCGCGTCAATCTGGCGACGGCCCAGCGAGATCGAGTGGTAGCCTCCTATGCACTGCTACTGGCCACCGGGCGACTCTCGGCGCGCCGGCTTGGCCTTGCAGTTCAAGTGTACGAACCTACGCAGCATTCCGACCAAGTTAAGAACCTCTGGGGCGGATTAGACACCCCAACTGGCCGTTGATCCAAAATCCGAGTTCTATCGCGAAATCGCCCAAGCTCGCGATGGAGGCGAGGGCGGCTCCCCGCAGCCCCGGGGAGCCGCTTCTCAGCTCGAGAGTTTACGCTGCGAAAGCAATATCCGCAGTGCGGCTTCGTGCAAGTTTTGTAATTAACATGAGCTAATCAGTGACACAGGAAATCGTCGAACAACTCTATCGTCTCATGCATATAGTTGTCTGGATTCACACTCCAGGAGACCAGCGTTGGATACTTCCAATATTCGTATTAGTGCTTGTAATTGCGCCCACTTGGCTCGGCCTGCAGGTGCTGCGTATTGGTTCAGTAACTCTTATAAAATGGCGGCGTCAAGCACAAAGCTATCGAAAGGATGCGGCTCCGGGTTCGCCAAATATAACAAAAATATCCATACTACTTGAAAACTTTGTCTTGCGTCGAACATGTAAATTACAGATTCGTATCGTGATTTTATCATTGATTGCTCTACCACTAACTTATGTCCAGCTGCTTTTACCAAAATTGATAGTAAATCAAGTTTTGGCTGACAATAAGTCAACGACTGAGTTGTTTATAATTAATTCGCTTGCGCCGGTCAAAATATTGCTTTTATTATGCACCTGTTACCTACTAGTTCTTATTGTTAGTAGCCTAATTAAGTATACGGCAAATGTCGTGCGGGGAAAAATTCATGAACGCATAGTGCGGCATATCCGGCTCTCCGCAATCCGAAGGCGCCGAGATGAACGTTGCCCGCGCGCAAGATCGACACTGGCTGCTGTCGCCATTCAGGAATGCGAACCGATCGGCTATTTCGGCGGAAGCCTCCTACTCGTGCCACTGATCCAAGGCGGAACGTTTATCACCAGCTTGCTCTTTTTGTTTTTTCAGGACATCGCGCTTGCCTTCGCGGCCTTAATCATGTTGCCGTTACAGATCGCAGTGCTGCCGCGGCTTCAGCGGCAGATCAACAGCAAGGTTCGGGAGCGTGTGCATATGACCCGCGTTTTCAATGAATCTCTCACGCAGGAAGAGGGTGCAGGAAACAATGAGGGGCTGCTGTCACCAACGCGCTTTCGTATCCGTCAAACAGCGGCAATAGAAGGGGCGCAGATAGAAATATCGAAGCTTAAATCACGTTTCAAATGCCTCTATAATTTTACAACAAATCTGACACCGTTTTTTTTTTTCAATCGGAGGCTATCTTGTTTTGCAACAGAGATTATCGCTTGGCGCACTTGTTGCGGCTCTAGCCGCATATCGCGAGATTGCTCCGGCGTTGCGCGAGTTGTTTGATTTTGCGAGAAACTGGTCGGATGCTCGGGCCCGTTACGCAGAAGTGATTGCCGTTGTATGAGCGGCTTGAGCATGCAACGTCATTTGAGATGACAAGAACTCTCTGTCGGTGTGTCAATCTTCGGGTTGCTGGCATCTTTTGATCCGGCGCTGACCGGAATTTTCCACGCGCCGATGCCTGTCTACTAAGGCAGGGGCACCCTAAAAGACAGTCTTAGTATAGCGTCGGAAAGAAACAGAATGACTCCTTCACAGGCCCGAGCAGCACGCGCGTTTTTGAATCTGGATATGAAGACAGTCTGCGAGCAAGCTCCCATAGGAAAACGAACGCTGACGGAATTCGAGCGTGGCTCACGCGCAATATCTGATACGACTTTGGTACGTCTTAAAGGGTATTATATCGCACAGGGTATTGGATTCAAATCAACTATCAGCGGCGACGAAGTCGTGCACCATGTCAATTCTACTGACGATAAGTATGATATTGGGAACGTGAAATTAAAGTTAGAATACTATGATATATTCAAGATAAATGATATTGAGAATAAATTAAGTACAATAAGATTTCATGTCAATGAATTAGAATCGTTGATCAATTTTTCGAGTGAAATTATACACTTGGCGTTGAATGTTTCGGAATTGAATCAAAAAAAGTTTGCAATAGAATTAGATTGTTCGCCGGCGTTTATAAGTGCAGTTTTACTCCAAAAAAAATCGTTGTCATTTGATCTCGCGACAAGAATACAAAATAAATATTCTCTCAAAAATATATCTACTATGGTTTTATCAGAAAAAAAAATCAAAAAACTGCTTACAGACATGCGCCGAATCTCGGAAGATCTGCTAGGAGAGGCTCAAAAAATGCAACAAGCAAATTCTGTAGCTGAAAAAGTTAACCTTTGATTTTTTGCAATGATTCTCGAGGCGGAATGTTGCCTGATAGCCACATTGGCGACTAATCCCTCCAAATTGCTGCCTCTAGCGATCTCGGCGACGTGATCGAGGTTGATCGGCCTCCCGGCATTCGTATGGTTGTTTTGCGTCGGGACGTTCCCGGTCGCTGTTTTTCGTCTTCGCCTTTGAATGGTCAGGGGCGCGGGCGAAAGACCGGGAACAAGCCGGTTCGGTGATTGGGTCTCCTGGGGCTGGTCACCAACGATCCGGCGGAAGCCCGAGGGTCTCGAAACTCATTTTGGAGGTTACCAATGAAGCTCGTTAAGAGCCTCCTCCTCGGTTCCGCCGCCGGCATCGCCGCGGTCGCCGGGGCTCACGCTGCCGATCTTCCCTCGCGGAAGGCCGCTCCCGTCGAATACGTCCGCGTCTGCTCTGCTTACGGCGCTGGCTTCTTCTACATCCCCGGCACCGACACCTGCCTCCGCGTTGGTGGTCGTGTCCGCGCCGAGTACTCGGTCGGTGATCGCTTCGGTGAGGGGGCTGACGCCTATGGCACCCGCGCCCGCGGCCGTCTCAACATCGACGCCCGCACGGCAACTGCCTACGGCACGCTGCGCACGTTCTTTCGTTATGAGCTGAGCAACAACAGTGGTAATTACGTTGGGGGGGGTAACTTCAATCCGGGCATCAATCTCCCGGGCCAGGCTCGGAACACGTCGCCTGCTACTACGGATATTCTTGACCTCGCATTCATTCAGTTCGGCCCGATCACCGCTGGTCGTGCTCAGTCGTTCTTCGATTTCTACGCGAACGACTATACCTTTACGGTGGTCCGCACGGCTGACGCTCGCTTGAACTTGCTCGCCTACACAGCCACATTTGGTTCGGGCTTTTCTGGTACGATCTCTCTTGAAGATCGAGCATCTACTGTGGTGCCTGGTCTTGGGCTTCGCGAGAACCCGGTCATCAGCCCCGCTGGTGTTGGATCTAGGATCCTTGGCCAGGACTTCCCGGATCTCGTCGCTTCGCTGCGCGTCGACCAGGGTTGGGGTTCTGCTCAGTTGTCGGGTGCTTTGTCCCAGCGCAACATCTCCAACACCGGCCCGGGCTTCACCTCTTCGAATGACGAGCTTGGCTTCGCCGTTCAGGCGGGCGTGAAGATCAACCTGCCGATGCTTGCTGCCGGTGACGTCTTGTTCTTGCAGGCTGCTTACGCTGACGGCGCCCTTGGCTACCTCGGTTGGTTTTCGCAGTTTGGTTCGGGTCGTCAACTTACTGCGACGCCTGCGACGCAGCTCACGATCGGTGATTTCGGTGTTGACGGCTTCGGTAACGTCCGTTCGGCCACTGGCTTCTCGCTTCTCGCCGCTCTGCGTCACTTCTGGACCCCGCAGCTTCGTTCGGAGTTCGCGGTTTCGTACTCGGAACTTCAGCTGGACTATGTTGTTGCCGGTCAGACGGTTCCGGGTATCGTTGCCCGACCGCTTGATCCCAAGGAAGCCATTGTCGCAGCCAGCCTGATCTGGTCGCCCGTTTCTGGCCTCGATATCGGCGTGGAAGTTCTCTACAGCCGCACCGAGCTCCGTCAGCCTGTGCTGGCCGCCAACAATGCTGGCACGCGCGTCCCGCTTGCAGCCGGTGGCCGTCTGGTCAAGAGCGACGACGCCTTCGCTGGCCGTCTGCGCATCCAGCGCGACTTCTGATCGGTTTCCGATCCCAGTCACAGAGAGCCCCGGGGAAACCCGGGGCTTTTCTTGTAGACGCCGCGCTATCTGCTGTGGTCTGGGTCAGCCTGGTTCATCTCCGATCGTCGGGATCACTTAGTCTGCCGTGAGGATGGTCCGATACGCATTTCCCGTTTCTGCAGACCAGCCTTACAATCGTATGTGATGTTCCAATACATGTGGCTTCATAAACTTGATTTTCGCCCACCGGCGGCAGTCTCTTGATGGCTGACTGGATGCATCCAGCTTCGGCTAGAGCGGTGTTGATTCCACCATCAGCAGCATAGATATGTGATGTTGTAAGAGATCCTATCAGCAATAAAGCTACTTTGATGGTCTGATTCGACAGACAACTTAATTGGTGTGTCATAGGATGGACGCTCTGGATTGGACCATGGATTTTTAGAGAATTCTAGAAAAATTGGAGCTGAAGCTTCTCAAGGCCAATCGCCGCTTGTTCAATGAGAACGAGAATGCGTCAAAATTCGGGGTGTCATCGAAAACCGCGTTTCGTTCATAAGTTAAGAATTACGCACAGCGCGCTCGACGCCGCGATATCAGTGGGTTACGCTGTGCATATTATATGTGCGCAATGCGAGCTTGATTCATGCCCTTCACCTATGGCTACGCTCGCGTCTCGACCGACGGCCAAACGCTCGACGCTCAGGTCGCGCGACTCGAGGCGGCCGGCGCATCGAAGCTCTTCAAGGAGAAGGTGTCGGGTGCCAAGCGCGACCGCGTTCAGCTCGACAAAATGCTCGCCGCGCTGAACGCCGGCGACGTCGTGATCGTGACCCGTCTAGACCGCTTGGCGCGATCGACGCGGGACCTTCTCAACATCCTCGGCGTCGTCGCCGACAAGGGCGCAGCGTTCCGCTCGCTCGGTGACGGATGGGCGGACACGACGACTGCCCATGGCCGGCTGATGCTGACGGTGCTCGCCGGCCTGGCGGAATTCGAGCGCGAACTGATCCGCTCACGCACCGGCGAAGGGCGCGCTCGCGCAAAGGCCCGCGGCGTTAAGCTCGGCAGGCGGTTCAAGCTAACCCAGCATCAGCGCGATGAGGCGGTCCGGCGGCGCGACGCCGGCGAGGAATCGATGACCGAGATCGCTAGGAGCTACAATGTTTCGCACTCGATGATTTCGAGACTCAGGGCGAGGTGAAACCGCACGCCGTGCCGCCCGGCCCGCTCCCGGTCGCATGAATTCTGTGAGTTATGCCGCCTTTGTCAGCGTAAAATCGACATGGATAGCGTCATAGGGGAAAATCACGCCGCGGTCGGCGCGATCGAGGATCCCGGCAGTGAGCAAGGCCTGGACATCGCCATGCACGGCTTTGACGTCGCGGCCGACACGGCGGGCGATCTCGCGGATGGCTATCTCGCCCTCGCCGGTCATGGCGCGCAGGATTTCCCAGCGCTTGGCGGTCAGCACCTTCCAGAGCAGCTCGGCCGAGGCGAACGACAGATGCGCGCCCTGCACTTCGCCACGAAACGCAGCCGCCATCCGCTGGGTGGTCGCCTCAGCCGAAGGCAAGCCAAGAGTCACCGTGTTCATCGCTCGTTGCTCCTCTTCGCCATCCAGGATTCGACATCATTCCAAAAATCGGCACGCAAACGCTCCGGATCGACAAATGCGTAGGGCGCCTCGTGCTCGCCCAGGTGCTTATGGTCGCCCTTGCCGGCCTCATTGTCGTATCGCAGCACACAGACCCCATCGCTGATCAGCGCCAGGCTGTATTTGAACTCATGTCGCGAGCCCCGCACGGACGATGGCACACGCCAGATCACGATCTCGGCGAACGCAGTCTCCGTCAGGATCAACCGTTCGCGCAGCAGCAGGGTTGCATTCATGTTGGATAATAGTCCAACGCGCGTGATGTTGTCAACGTCTCCAACATGGCTATTGGGGGCACTTGTTATCGCCCCCATGTGAGCAGGTATGGCGCGCCCCGGCTTTGCCGTGACCGGGCTCTAGTCGGGGCAAAGGCCCCTCCCCGAGCCGCCGACCGGCGTCTCGGCCTTGCGGTGACGATCCCTCGCGCAGGCCGGCGCCAGGCGCCGGCAAAAGCCGCGCCGCCGGCGCGATGATGTTGCGCTTGGCGGGGAGAGAGGCGCGCGGCCCTCTCTCCCCAGCAAGAGCCAAATCGGGTCTCCCCATCCTTCCGCGCCGCAAGCGGCTTGTGCAGGACCGGGACGAGGACCCGCGTGCCGCCGCCCCTCGCCCGGCGCGAAGCCGCGTGGGTGATCCCCCTCCCGATTTGGCTCTTGCCCCCCTCTCTCCCCGCTGCTCGCCGCGAAGGCAGGAGTGCAGGCGGACCTGCACCCTGCCGGGTGACGGGCCTACAGCCTCAAACAGGAGAGACCACCATGACCACGACGATCACCAAGACTGCCGCCATCGGCACGCTCGCCACCGCCTTCCAGCACATCGCCCTGACGAAGCTCGTTCCCAGTGTCGCCAACGTTCGCAAGGTGAACGCGACCGCCGGGATCGGCGAATTGGCCGACAGCATCGAGGCGCATGGCCTGATCCAGAACCTCACCGTCAGGAAGGCGGGCAAGGGCCAGAAGTTCGAGGTCGTCGCCGGCGCGCGTCGGCTGGCGGCGCTGCGGCTCTTAGCCAAGGAGGGTCGGATCGGCAAGGACATCGCCATCCTCTGCAATGTGCTGGCGGCCGAGCGCGATACTGAGATCTCCCTTGCCGAGAACACCCAGCGTGAGGCCATGCATGTCGTCGACGAGGTGCTGGCCTATCAGCGCCTTGTCGAGGACGGGCTGCCGGTTGACGCGATCGCCAGCCGGTTTGGCCAGTCCGTCGTCACGGTGCGCCAGCGCTTGAAGCTCGCCAGCCTGTCGCCGGCCATTTTGGACGAGATGCGCGGGGATGCCATCACGATCGAGCAGGCCCGCGCGCTGGCGATCAGCGATGATCACGCGGCGCAGGAAACGGCTTGGTTCGGGCGCGAAGGCTGGAGCCGCAGCCCCGGCAATCTGCGCGCGGTGCTGACTGACGAGCATATCCGCAGTAGCGATCGGCTAGCGCGCTTCATCGGCATCGAGGCCTATGAGGCTGCCGGCGGGGCCGTGCTGCGCGACCTGTTCTCGCAGGATCAGGCGACCTTCCTGACCAACCGGCCCTTGGCGATGGAGCTGGCGGCCGAGCGGCTACAAGCCGTCGCGGATGCCGTCCGGCCGGAAGGATGGGCATGGGCGGACATCAGCATCGAGGCCGACAGCCTTCATCAGATGGGCTATGGTCGCATCCACCCTCGCCGCCGCGATCACTCGCAAGCCGAACAGGCCGAGCTTGCCGCGTTGGGCGAGAGCTACGACGCCATGGCCGAGCAGATCGAATCCCATGCCGAGGGCGATCCGCAGATCGCGGCCGACGAAGACCGACTTGCCGAAATCGAACAACGCATCGACGCCATCAAGCATGCGGCCGAGAGCTTCGTTCCCGAGGAACAGGCTTTGGCCGGTTGCCTTGTCGCGATCGGATATGACGGCGCGCTTCAGGTGACGCGCGGTCTTGTCAAGGCAGAGGATCGCTTGGCGCTGGAGCGGCTGCATCATGGTGAGCAGGGCGATCAGGATGATGGCGAGACCCCTGCCCTGCCCTCACAGCCCGACACCACGGAGCCGAGCGGATATTCCGCGACGCTGATCGAGGAGCTGACGGCGATCCGGACAGCGGCGATGCGGGTCGAGATTTCGCAGCGGCCGACCATCGCGATGGCGGCGATGCTGCATCCCTTGGTGCTGGCCAGCTTCTATGGCCGTTATCAGGGCCTGCACATGCACTCAGCCGTCGAGGTTAGGGGTGAGCGCAAGGCGCTCGAACTCAGCATCAAGCAGTCCGAGGCCTGCCGGGCGCTGTCGGGCTGGACCGAGATTGTCGAGGCTTGGGGCTACCGCCTTCCCGGTGATCAGGCCGATCTCTGGGCATGGCTTATCGACCAGCCGATCGACACGCTGACCGATCTTCTCGCCGTGGTGTCGGCAGCGAACCTCAATGCGGTCACCGCGCGCCATGAGATCAGCCGTGGCCGGATGGCGCAGGCGAACCAGATCGCGCAGGCCGTCGATCTCGACATGCAGTTATGGTGGAGCCCGGAACAGGAGTTCCTGTCGCGCCTGTCGAAATCGACCATCGCCGCGATTCTTCGCGAGGCCGGGTGTTCCGAGGACGCCGCCAAGGCGATCGAGCGCAGCCCTAAGCCTGAGGCCGTCGCTCAGGCCGAACGCGAACTGGACGGCAAGGGCTGGCTCCCCTCCCCGCTCCTGACGCCCGGTGCCGTTCAGTCCGACGCCGCCGATCGCGAGCATGTTGATGCTGCCGGCGAGGCACCAATGGCGATGGCGGCCGAGTAAGCAGTCGCGCCGCCGGCATCCACACATTCTTCGATTGGATCAACCACCCGGGTCTCATGGCCCGGGCGGTGCTCGCGCGCCGGGACTGCTCCTGCGCGAGATCGACCCGCCCAGGACCAGATCAGGGGCGCCCCAAAGCCCCGCCCCTCATGCTCCCCTCCCCACCCAAGGCAAAGAACTGTCAAAAAAGCGGCTTTGATATCAGCTAGCTACTAGATAGCTATCAAGTAGCTAGCTAATATGAATTGATATTGGTAGCTATCTGTTAGCTACTCGATATCTAAAGTGCGCCAAACGAAGGATTCGCCCATGCCAACAATCGCATTTGCAAACCCGAAGGGGGGAGCGGGTAAGACCACGGCCGCTCTTCTGCTCGCGTCGGAACTGGCAGCGAAGGGTGCCAAAGTCACCATAATCGATGCCGATCCCGAAAGATGGATATCTCAGTGGGGTGAGCTGAAAGGGAAACCAGATAATATTAAAATAATAAAAAATGCGACTGAAGATACGATAGTCGATCAAATCGATGATGCTTCGCGCGATTCTCAATTTGTTATAGTCGATTTGGAAGGAACGGCCAGTCTTATGGTCGCCAATACGATTGGAATGGCCGATCTTGTTATAATTCCAACCCAAGGTTCAGCAATGGATGCAAAGGGTGGCGCAAAAACAATTCGGCTTATTCGAAACCAAGAGCGGATGGCGCGTCGCCGGATTGCGCATAGCGTTCTCTTAACGCGGACAAGCGCTGCCGTGACCTCACGCTCCCTGCGCAACGTTCAAGAGCAGCTTGCGAAAAGCGGAGTCGACGTGTTCATCACTCCAATCGTCGAGCGAGCGGCGTTTCGAGATATATTCGATTTCGGCGGTACTTTGGCGTCGCTTGATCCTCGAAATGTCAGCAACCTCGAAAAAGCCCGCGAGAATGCACGCGAGTTTGCAGGCGAGGTTATCGCAAAGCTGAAGCAATCGACTCAAGACGAGAAGGTAGCCTGACATGACCAATGAGCGCCCGGACTTGGGGTTTGGCGGAGAGTTGGATGGGTTCGATCCCAAGGCATGGGACTCAGCCACCAAGAAGAACAGTGTTCCAAGGCCACCTAAGGAAGCGACCATGCAAATGGCCGAGGCTATCGGGTTCAAAAGCCGCGAACCGAAATTGCCAGTGACGGTCAATCACAAAATCGATCGGCGTCGGCGTACGGGACGCAACGCACAGTTTAATTTGAAAGCTAGACCCGAGACCATTGAGGCCTTCTGCCGGATAGCTGACCGTAAGGGATGGGGCCTTGGTGAAACGCTCGAAGAAGCAGTGATGTTGCTCGAGCGGGAGCTCTCCGGCGCGAAATAGGCCTGTCGATTTTCTGGGTTGCAAGAATCGTATGACTCGCACATCGTCACTAGTGCTTTGAGGGTGATTCTAGTGTCCGCGTCGCTGCAAAAATCCGCTCCCCGTATGGCTGCCATTCGATCACGGCGGCACGAGGCTGGATTCTATGAGACCACTGTTTTCGTCCACGAGCTTGCTCGGAAGGCGATCGACAGCGCGATAGCGACGGGACGCTTCAAATCACGCAGAGAAGCCATGGAGGCCGTTATTCACGCGGCATACATGCCAGAGGAAAGTGCAACCAGTCCGCGCTGACCCCTGAAAAGCGAAAAGGCCCCAGCTTTGGCGAGCTGAAGGCCTTTTGTGACGGCTGTGAGAGCCGCCCGTAGAACGGCTTAAAATCTCTCACAGCCGGATCGTTCTGTCAACGCAAACCATTTTGGTTTGCGAACGGATATCTATGCCCTTCGCACAGGCGAGGGGGAATGGGGTCCGATCGCGGATCTGTGCCTGCACGGGATGAGCTTGGAGGGAAGTTCGACGCGGCCCAGCCTTGAAGGATCGGGCCATGTTCGCAGTCGAGATGTCGAGGGTAATCGCGGAGGTGCGTACGCTGTCGCGCCTGGACGAAATTGCCCGCGATCTGTGGAGCGCCTTTGGCGCGAATGCTCTGACGGAGGAGCAGGCGCAGGCGCTCAGCGAGGCGATCGAGGCGCGCAAGCGCCAGGTGAGGGGCCAGGACCGGGTCGCGGTGCGCGCGCCCACGGCGGCGCTCGAGCGGGCGCTGGATGGGCAGAACAGCATCTTCCCGCCGAAGCGTCGGCCGAAGTCGCCCGACCGCCAGCGCTCGATCGCGCGCCGGCGACGGCTGGCAGCGTCAGGGCCCATGCCGCCGCAGATTGCGGCGAAGTTCACGACGGGCCAGCTCGCGGTGATGCGGATTATCGCCGACGAGGTCGAGAGCCGGCGCGGCACCTGCGCTCTGACGATCGGCGAGATCGCGGCGCGCGCCGGCGTTTGCATCGCGCTGGCGCGCAACGCCATCCGGATCGCCGAGCGGCTGTTCTTGATCAGCACGCAGTTTCGCAAGAGGGAAGGGCGCCCGCATCTACCCTCAGTCATCCGCATCATCTCGCAGGCCTGGAACGCCTGGCTGATCATCGGCGGCAAGGTCCGCCGCCACGCGATCAACGCCGAGCGCGAAGATGGGACCTTGCCGTTTCGAGCGCAGACGGCAGGTAGCAAATCCTCGCGAAAGATAGGGTCTAGAAAAATGGGCCCCACGGGCACCGATCTATCCAGATCGGCTTCTTCTATAAGCGGACGACCGCAAACAGAGGCGGCGCAAAGACCCTCCGGGCGGCCTACGGCCGTCGCCTGACGGCGATCAGCGCCGCCTCGCGGCCGACTTCAAGCTCGATTCTGCTCCACCTGAGCAAACGGCACCCTCGCAATTGGCTTTTCGAAAAAGCCAAAGGATTTCGGTCGAGTTTCGCGATTTCGCGGAAGGAGACATGCGCGGTGTGCATGCGGCCGTTCGGTTTGACGATCGAGCAAAGGATGGGGGATCACCTTGGCAAATCTGGTGTCCGGGCGCATATTCTAGTCACGGTGACCAGTGGGGCAGCAATTGATGAAATCCAATCGGAGCGAGCAGACCACGATCGGCCTCGGCGAGCGTTGGCGCCTTCAGGACGCCAAGGCGCGGTTCAGCGAGGTCGTGAAGCGGGCGCGCGAGCATGGGCCACAGCGCGTGACGCTGCACGGCAAGGATGCGGTCGTGATCGTCTCGGCCGAATCTTATGACCGCGAGCGGGAACGTCACACCGGGCGTCGCCTGGTCGAGGCTTTGGCCGCGTCGCCCTTGGCCGACATCATGCTGGAGCGGCCCTTCATTTCCGGGCCGGTCCGGGACGTCGAGGTGTGAACGGCTTTCTGCTGGACACCAACGTACTGTCGGAGCTGCGGAAGCCGCGGCCCGACCAGGCGGTCGCCGGGTTCGTGTCCGCCCAGCCGGAAGAGACTTTGTTCGTGTCGGAGGTGACCTTCGCCGAGATCCGTTTCGGAATCGAGCAGGCTCCCGACGCCGAGCGCCGCACCGTCGTGTCGGACTGGCTAGCGCACACCTTACGTCCTCTGTTTTTCAGCCGCACGCTGCCTCTGACCGAGGACGTCATCCTGCGGTGGCGGATGTTGCTGGAGGCCGGTCGCCGGCGGGGGCACAATTTCGGGCAGCTCGACCTGTTCATCGCGGCTACGGCGGCTGTTGGCAACTTGATCGTCGTGAGCCGCGACGAGACGCATTTCGTGGCGGCTGGCGTGCCCATTCTCAACCCTTGGACGGGTCGGTACACGACGGCGTCCGGCCAGGAGAAGCCGGCCGGAGACATGACGGCGTCCGATCTTCTGTCGCGACTGACGACGGTCGGCCAGCGATGAGCGGGCCAGATCGAAAAAATCGCGGCTCGACTGGATTAGCGTTCCTTCCATCACCGAGGAGTTTCAATGTCTGACAACAATGAAGAGTTGATTGCGCTGACGGCGTCGATCGTGTCGGCCCATGTGACGCGCAACAACCTGCCGACGACCGACTTATCGCGGCTGATCGCGAGCACCCATGCCGCGCTCGCCAGCTTGGTGGGCCCGCCTGCGCCCGTTGCGGCGGAACCGCTGGTTCCGGCCGTGCCGATCCGCCGATCGATGACGCCTGACGCGATCATCTGTCTCGAGGACGGCAGAGCGTTCAAATCCCTGAAACGGCATCTGAGCGCGAGCTACGGCCTGACGCCCGACCAATACCGCGCAAAATGGAATCTCCCGGCCGATTATCCGATGGTCGCTCCGAACTATGCGGAGGCGCGCTCGGCTTTGGCAAAGTCCATGGGGCTGGGCCGTAAGGGAGCCGCAAGCGCACGAGCGCGGGCCAAGACTTGAGATGGATCACGTCAGTCGGGAGTGTTCGCGTGCTCGACGGACCAATTGAACGTCTGTTTGGCTTGGCTGTCACGGGATTCGGCGTTGTTTCGCGTGATGATAGGCGTGCTCGCGGCTTTGCCGCGCCGGCCCGGAGGCGAGCGCGCTTTGCATAGCGCCGGTCCGCCTGCTTTAATCGCCCCAGCGCCTCAGGATCGCGCGTCAGCCATGGTCGAACATGCCTTCGAACTCGCGATCTGAATAGTAGCGCAGTTTGCCGGCGATGATGGGGCGGTGGCCCGCGATGAAGAGCATCTGGGCGGTCTGTGGCATGTTGCGGACCTCGTCGGGGGTCATGAGTGGGCGGGCGACGTGCTGTTCGCCGTAGGAAATACCTGACTTTTCGGAATCGAGCGCGCGGCTCATGGTCGGGGGCACCTCAAGGTTTGTTCGCTAAACCGCGTTTAGTTGGACGGACCGGGAACGCGGCGATTTGGGCTTGCGGCCGAGCAGCTTTTCGCCGTCTGGCC
>NZ_JBHSLU010000034.1:0-10798 GCF_042655245.1 Allobosea massiliensis
ACGGCAAAACCTTTGGTCTGATATTCGGCGACGTGACGATCCGTCAGCATGCTCTGCTCTTTCCTGGTGACGGGCGCCGCAATCAGGGACGCCGCGCCGTTCGAAATCCCCTCCAGCGCTCGCTTGTCCACTCAAGCCGGCTGGCAACCCGCGCTGTTCTGATAGCTCTCCGCGGTGACAGGGGCGTGTATCGCGTGTGTCAGCGGTACGACATTCTGACGCCCCATCCTGCGCCAGCGTGACCACCGCAGGATCGAGCGCCTGCACGATGGAATGAACGGTGCTATAGGATGGGACCGGCCAATCCCTGCTCTTCGCAATCGCTTTGGTGCGTCGACAGATTGCGGCACAGGACAGCCGCGGCTTGCGAAGCGCCAGCCCCTCGATCAGAGCGATCAAGGGCTCGGGCAGTCTGCGAGTGCCGTAATCAGATCGCTTCCTGATCTTTAGCCCGTCCAGACCTTTCAGCCTATAGCGCGACAGCCAGCGTTGCGTCGTCCGGATTGGCACATCAGCCGCGCGGGCGGCTGCGACCAGAGAAACACCCTCTTCCAGATGAGGCCGCAGAACGGCGAACCGGCGCATCGCTTCATCCATTCTGTTTCTCCAACCTGTCCGAAAGGGGAACTCTGAGCGGACGCCGTCCCGCCTCCGGGCCACACCCTATATTTGAGGGGAAAATCGATTCTCATTTAGCTGGTACGGTGATAGTATCATTGAAGGGGTCTTGTTCGTTACAATTCTACATGGCTCCAGAATAATTTTCACGAAGGACGCCCCCATGTCTGAAACCCGCATTGGATACGCCCGATGCTCGACCGATAAACAGGACCTTGCCGCTCAGAAGGCCACCCTCCTGCATCTCGGTGTGACTGCGGACCGCATCTATACTGACCATGGCTTGACCGGAACGAACCGCGAGCGGCCAGGACTGGCGCAGGCCTTAGCCGCCGTAAGAGCCGGCGACACGCTGGTGGTCCCGAAGCTCGACCGGCTGGCAAGGTCGGTTCCGGATGCTCGGTCTATCGCAGATGAGTTGGCAAAGCGCGGGGTGAGGCTTGCCTTGGGAGCGTCGGTCTATGATCCGCACGATCCGATGGGAAAGATGTTCTTCAACATCCTCGCCACCTTCGCTGAGTTTGAAGCAGACCTCATCCGCATGCGCACCAAAGAGGGCATGGCATTCGCCCGCGCTAAGGGGAAGCTGAAGGGGAAGAAGCCCAAGCTGTCGGATCGCCGCCAGACAGAGCTGCGGCGCATGTATGACACGGG
Organism: Allobosea massiliensis; assembly: GCF_042655245.1. Taxonomy (NCBI): domain Bacteria; kingdom Pseudomonadati; phylum Pseudomonadota; class Alphaproteobacteria; order Hyphomicrobiales; family Alloboseaceae; genus Allobosea; species Allobosea massiliensis. Next base: position 1,273 of record NZ_JBHSLU010000034.1, read on the forward strand.
CGACTACTCCGTCAGCGATCTGGCAGAACTTTTCGACGTTTCGCGGCCAACGGTCTATCGCGTTCTACAACGGACGCCGAGCGCTGAAGTATCCATCGAAGCACAATAGCTGACCTTCGCCGCGCTATACATGAACTTACGCTGTGCGAACAAAGCGCTAATTCGCTGCAGTTACTCGAACGACCGCTTCACGGTGATCTAAATTCGTTCGGCAAAGCGCCTGATGCGTTGCACCAGGCGCCTTTTGTTCCTGTCACATCGCGCTACTTGATGGCGAGGATGTCGAAGTTGTGGACGTTAGCGACCACACCGTCGTCCCACCCGCCAGCGACCAACTCCGCTGCCCGTTCGTTCAGCAGCCCGGCGACTTGACCGGCAAAGTGTGCTTCACGGCCAGCATTGTTTGTGAAGATGTCGAAGATTGCGAAGGATGTTTCGTCAATCTGCAGCGCCGCCCAGAACAATGTGCCGGGTTCGGTTTCTTCGACGATGGGACCAGCTGCGGTCAGCAAGGCTGCCAATTCCGGCCCTTTGCCGGGTGCTGCTTCGAGCGTGATGTACGTGGCTGTCGTGGCCGAGTAGAGATCAACCGGTTCCCTCATCGACAGGACATCGGAATTGTTGATGTTCGCGACAACACCATCGTCCCAGCCTCCGGCGACCAGCGCGTCGGCATTTTGGTTCAAAGCCGCGGCCACGGCGCCGGAGAAATGCGCATTGCGCGCTTCTTCATCCACGAAGATATCAAAGATCGCGAGCGTATCTTCGGCTTGCAAGGCAAACCAAAGCACGGTGCCTGGTTCGGTGTCCGCGACAATCGGGGCGGCTCCGGCCAGAAATTCGGCGAATGCTTCGGTCTGGCCTTCAGCAGCGGGCATGGCGATGTAGCTGGCAGTGTGATTTTCCATTGGGGTTTCCTGTGCGGCTGCAGATGTCGTGATCAAGGCCAAAGCGGCGAGTGTCTTGAGAATTTGGGCTTTCATGGTCGCCTCCTGATTGAGAGGTTGTTGTGTCTGGTTTCGATGCACCCTTTTCCCATGCCGAATGCCTCAGGCACCAATCCCGAACTTCTATTCTTTGATAGACATGTGCTATGGTGAACCTCATGGCGGAAAGTGACGGAGACTGTGGCAGTGGAGATGAACCAGATCAGGTATTTTTTGGCTGTCTGCCAGCATCGCAACTTCACCCATGCCGCTAGCGCCTCAAATGTTTCCCAACCGTCCCTGACGACCGCGATCAAGAAGCTTGAACACGAGCTCGGGGGTGATCTGTTTGTCAGGGACCGCGCGGGATGCAGGTTGACGGCACTCGGAAAACTCATGCAGCCAAGGCTACAGAAAGCGCATGACGAAACGCAGGCAGCTAAGGCAGAAGCCGTCCGCCACACGCGACTAGCGCGGGTTCCTATTTCTGTCGGTGTTGGCGAAACGATTGGTCACAACCGGATTTCAGCCGCCGTGGAACGCTTACCCGGGCCGGATGAACCCCATCAGGTCCTGATCGTGATCGATGAGTTCCGCCAGCTCGGCAAGATGGAGTCGTTGGTCTCCAAGCTCACGATCAATGCTGGCTATGGCTTCCGCATGGTTCTGATCCTTCAGGACCTGGCGCAGCTCGACGAGCTCTATGGCCGCGCGACGCGGCAGACCACCGTCTCCGCCTGCCAGGTCAAGCTCTTCATCCGCATGAACGACCTGGAGACCTCGGAATATGTCTCGAAGATGCTCGGCTCGACCACGATCGAGGTTCGGACCCCGATCATCCGCGCCGGCAGAGGCATCTTCGCCAGCCGTGACAAGAGCGTCAGTTATCAGGAACGTGCGCTGCGCACCGCCGAGGAGCTGCGCCAGATGCCGTCCGACCGCGCGATCGTGCTGGTACCGAACGCTCCGGGTTTCGTGATTGGCAAGCTGACCTACTTCCGCGACGCGCCGTTCAAGGCGATCTATCGGAAATTCCGTGATCGGCGGCTGAAAGTGCCGCCCCTCTCGATCTCGCCGGCGTCGAGATGTTCGCAAAGACGGATATCGGCCGCGCTCAGCGCGTTCGGATCGCCGATATCGATTGCCTCGAACGAGCCGCGCTTGCGGTACTCCTGGAGCCGCATGTCCTTCACGACCTGCTTGCGGATCGCGAAGGCGCCGCCATTGGTCGTCGCCGGCGGCAGCACGCCCTGGAAGCGCTCGCCATCCGGCAAGGCGGCAGAAAGCAGGGGATGCTCCTCGTTGACGGATTGACCGCTGAAGGCGGCGACGCGCTCCATCAGATGGCGTAGCGCGGCGCGGCTGAGCTCCGGCACGGCATGGCGCTCCATTTCGGTGCCGCCAGCGACTTCGACCCAGACCTCTCCAGGCCGATTGGCGCAGATCTCGACGACCGTGTCGTCATCGAGCCAGCGCCTGATCGGCTCCAGCGCGCGGCTCAGAAAGACGGTCCGGGTCGTGTCATTCATCGGTGTCGGTCGCGATTCGCATAATGAGAATTATGGAACATATTCCTATTTCATGATTTATTTCACAGGACGTGCACGGTCCCGTTCAAGCCGGATTTCCCGCAAGGCCTCCTTCACCGGGTCAGGATAGAAGGCCGAGAAATCGAGATCGCGCCGGACGAAGACCATGATGCGCGAGCCCTGGTCGACATGGATCGTCGGCGGAATGTTGATGGAGTCGCGCAGGGCCTCTTCGGCGATCCGGTTCAGCGTCATGGAAACCTGCTGCGCACCGATCTGCCGCGCATAGAGCGCGTTCTGGTTCGGCTGGCCCTGCACGAGCACCGGTTGGCCTGTATTGGGATCGATGGTGCTGTATTGGTTCTGCCCGGATTGATTGTCCTGGCCGAGATTGGCGATGAACTGCGCCGTGCCACCGACCAGGCTGAGCAAGATGGCCGAGCCGAATTTCTCGACCCAGTGCTTGTCGACGATGCCGGTCATGCCCGTCCGGCCGAGTTCGTCGGTCCCCATCGAGCCGAGCTGCACCGAGACGCCGTCGCTTCGCAGCATCCGCGTCCAGACGATGAACACGCGGGTCTGGCCCGTGCTCAGGCCGCTGCGGTATTCGCCGATCAGGCGCGAGCCGGCCGGGATGAGAATGCGGCGGCCGTCGAAGGACCAGACATTTTCGGAGACGACGGCGCGCACCATGCCGGCGAGATCGCTCTGGATCGCTGTCTCGAGCACGCCCTTGATCATGGTTCCCTGCGCGACCAAAGCGTCGATGCGCGGGTTTTTCGTCGCCTCGGAAACTTCGACGCCAGCCTGCCCGGTGCGGGCCAGGAAGCGTCGATTCGGATCGTCTTCGGTATTGTCGGCGGCGACCGCCCCGCTGCCATTCCGATTGGCGCCCCTCGCCTCACCGGCTGTGCCGCCGCTATCGACCACAAGCTGGCCAGCGCGCAGACGCTCCCACTTCTTCCGCTCCTCTTCCGCCAGACGCAGTCGTTCCTCCTCAGCCAGCCGGCGCGCCTCGCTGTCGTCGGGTACGGTCGCCTCCTGGACCGGCGGCTGGAGGGGCGGTGGAGGTGGAGGCGCTTCGATCGTCGTTGGTGGCTGGGCCGGCGGCGGAGGCGGAGGTTCGGGCGCGGTCGGGACCGTGATGGTGCCGTTGTCGAGCTGCGGCCGCGGCGTGTCGATCGACGGCCCCGGATACTGGGTGGTGCGAAAGTCCTCAGTGTCCGGGCTCGTGATCGAGGGCCGGTCGGGCGCACGCATCGCACTGTAGATCATCCAGCCGGCGACCAGGACGGCGCCGGCCGGCACCACAACCTTCAGGAAGGTCCCGATCCGTGAGGCGCGCGCCGCGACCACGCTGCCCGCGGCCTCTTCGGCCAGAGCCCGGTACTCGTTAGGAGATGGCATTGCTGGTCCTCACCCGACGCGGCTTCGGGCCGCCAATGCGCTGCGGCGCATGAGGCTCCAGACCCGTCGGCTCGTTCAGATTGTTGAGACGCATGTTGAAGATGCAGATCGCATCCTCGCCGTTGCGCAGCGTCCACTGGTAATTCACCCGGTCGACTGTCCGCCGTCAGCACCAATGGCACAGATTTGAGGTTGTGATTTAAGGAGGATCTGGGCTTCGTCGTAGTGACGAAGGAACGAAGATGAAGCCCAGATCCTCCAATGTAAAATCGCCCGCCAAGGCCCCAGCAGAGCGGGTAGTGAAGGACATCCGCCGACAGACCCGGCGCCACTTTTCGGCCGAGGACAAGATCCGCATCGTGCTGGATGGCCTGCGCGGGGAAGACAGCATCGCCGAGCTATGCCGCAAGGAAGGCATTGCCCAGAGCCTGTATTACACCTGGTCGAAGGAGTTCATGGAAGCTGGCAAGCGCCGCCTGGCCGGCGACACCGCCCGTGCCGCGACCACCGGAGAGGTCCAGGACCTGCGCCGCGAAGCCCGGGCCCTGAAGGAATGCGTGGCCGATCTGACACTGGAAAACCGTCTGCTCAAAAAAAGCATGGTCGCGGATGGGGACAACGACGAATGAGATATCCCGCATCCGAGAAGCTCGAGATCATCAGAACCGTCGAGCAGTCGCACCTGTCGGCCAAGCGCACGCTGGACCAACTCGGCATCCCTCGTCGGACATTCTACCGCTGGTATGATCGCTACCTCGAAGGCGGGCCGGAGGCGTTGGAAGATCGGCCATCGGCGCCGAGCCGGGTGTGGAACCGCATCCCGGCGGGCATCCACGACCAGATCATCGAGCTGGCGCTGGAACAGTCTGAGCTGAGCCCCCGGGAACTGGCCGTGCGCTTCACCGATGGGCAGCGCTACTTCGTGTCGGAATCCACGGTTTACCGCCTGTTGAAGGCCCACGACCTGATCACCAGCCCGGCCTATGTCGTGATCAAGGCTGCCGATCAGTTCCACACGAAAACCACGCGGCCGAACGAGATGTGGCAGACCGACTTCACCTACTTCAAGATCATCGGGTGGGGCTGGATGTATCTGTCGACCGTGCTCGACGACTTCTCGCGCTACATCATCGCCTGGAAGCTGTGCACCAACATGCGAGCCGAGGACGTCACCGACACGCTGAACCTCGCCCTGGCGGCTTCTGGTTGCGACAGCGCCACGATGCTGCACAAACCCCGGCTACTCAGCGATAATGGCCCCAGCTACATCGCGGGTGAGCTGGCGGAATACATCGAGGCCCGGAAGATGAGCCATGTCCGCGGCGCCCCGTGTCATCCCCAAACCCAGGGCAAGATCGAGCGCTGGCACCAGACCCTGAAAAACCGCATCTTGCTGGAAAACTACTTCCTGCCCGGCGACCTCGAAGCCCACATCGAGGCCTTCGTCGAGCACTACAATCACCAGCGATACCACGAGAGCCTGGCCAACGTGACGCCTGCCGACGCCTACTTCGGCAGGGCTCCGGCAATCATCAAACTGCGCGAAAGGATCAAGCGACAGACCATCGAACATCGGCGCTTGCAGCACCGCAAGTTCGCCGCCTAACATCAACCCCCTGACGAGGTCCGCACTCCGCTAATCTACGCCGCGAGTTGTGCCGAATGTTCTGACGACGGACACCCAGGAATAGACGTTGAGTGAGCTTTCGAAGCGCATCGATGTCCAACAGCCGATTTGATCATGAGCATCCATTCGACCATCTCGACCACCACCGCGATCGCCAAGCTGATCCGTGTCATGCCGTTCGTCCTCAGCGCGGTTTGCGCCGGCGCAGCGATCGCCAAGTTCATCAGCTGAGCCAGCCCGTCGACCGACAGGGATCGCAGCCCTCCGATCACGAGATCGACAAAGGCCATCTGGGCAGACCCAGATCGCTGCGAAATCCCAGGAAGGACGACGATCATGACCGTCAACATCACCGCCGGCGACGCGCAGGGATCCCGCAACGACGAGACGGTCTACCAGCACATCCCGACCAGCGCCGCTCGCGTCATCATCCGCGCGCTGAGCGCCGGCCTCGACGAATGCGAAGGCACCTTCTTCCTCGCGGACGACGAGGACACCTATGACTTCTATGGCGAGACCGGTTGGGACATGAACCCTTCCGCCATCGAACGCGTGCTGCTCGACGGCACACTCTCCGCCGAGGAGAAAACCGCGGTCGACCAGATCGGGATCGCCCTCATCCGCAAAGTCGTCGGACTAGGCCAGCTCGTGCGCATCAATGTCGGCAATGGGCGCGAACAGCACGCCGCCACGATCTCTGTCGATGGAACCTGCGTCGACGAGCCCGCCATGAACGTCTGCTACAGCAACGCTCAACACGCCTTCGCAGCCTTTGGTCAGAGGCTCCCGAAGGTCACCGATCTCTTCACCTACAAGGCGAGCGAGATCCTGGAGCGCGAGAACAGCGCCGCGGACGGCGACCGGTACCTGACGGGCCTTCTCGACATCGCTCGATACGCAGTCAGACGATTCGGACCGAACGCTACCCTTCGGGTGTGCTGATACGCCGACCGAATTCGATTTGCGAAAAGGGGCGGCTCACCATCCGGTGGCCGCCCCTTACTCACGCCTGCTGCGGGAAACCCCTCAGGTCTCGATCTCCGCGAAATCGAGCTTGCTCAGATTGCGCAGGTTCTCGATCCGACCCTGATCATCCTTCTCCGCGAAGGCGACCAGCTCATCAGGCTTAGGCCCTGCATATTCAAACCGCGCCTCCTCCTCGAAGATCCGTCCATCATGGACAGCCGGATGAAGCTCCTTCGGGAACGCCCAGCCCGGGAAGCGCTGGAAGATGCGGCACTTGCGATCATGCTTGGGATCGTCACCAGCCCAGGCCAGAAGGTCGAGACGAGAGAAGCCTTCGAACCACGTCATGGCATCGACGACCTTCCGATAGATCGCCTGCTTGGTCGCAGTAAGGCGTCCAATCGTGCGCACCTCGTCGTCCATGACGCGCACCTTGGCTGTGACAAGATCGGTAACTCCCCGCTCAACCTCATCGAACCGGCGCTCGACGAAAGCCAATCGGTGCTCGATGAGGGGCCAAACAGAGAACCGATCGCGCTCCTCCTGGATCGCGGGTTCAAGCCCCTCCCAATCAAACCGGTAATAGGCCTTCGCCGAACCATAGCGGTGCAGATAGACGTCGAAATCGCCGATCGGACAATCGACGCCATTGAAGATGGCGGCCTTCATCCAAAGCTGAAGATCCTCCTCCGCCATACCGCGCGAAGGATCCTTCGCATCATGGCTTGGCTGATGCCGCGAAAGACCGAAACCCTTGAACAGGGCGCGGATCTCAGGCCGCACCTTTTCGGCATCCGCAGGATCGGTGAAATCGTAGTCATGCCGCTTCGCGCCATCCTGACCGCGCACCCAGTCGGACGCGCACACATGGCGGGCCCTGCGGTGCGACTGAAGATAGGCGGATAGAATGATCTCGCCGTCGATCGTCACCTCCGCGCCGGAAGCGAATTCGCGCAGCGCATTCAACCGATAAGCGTTCAAGCGCTCGGCCGCTGCGCGCAGATCAAAAGCCGGAGTCTCCGGAACCGCCGGCGCAGCAGCCACAATCGCCTCGTCCGAAACCGTCACGACCAGGTCGACCGCCGCCGCCACGTCCTGCTTCGCAGCAATCGTGTCGACCAGAAGCGCGCGACCGACCGCCGGCGCTGCCTGCGGCGCGACAGAACGAGCAGGGGAGGCGGTGACAGTGGACGCGCCCATCACCACGGCGACCGCAGCAGCCGTCGCAAACTGGGCCACCTTCGCGCGCAGCCGACCAGCACGGGTCTTCGCCCGCGACGGCCTGCGCGGCCGCGGATCATCCGGTCCATATTTGCGCGGTCGTCCGGGCCCGCGCTTGGGCAGCGGCTCGCCACCCAGGAGCCCAAAACGCGCCGCGACCGTCTGAGCGATGTCCCGACGATAGCGTCCGCCAGGAGCGGATAGCTGGACGATCTCGATCTGCATCTGCTCGGAGCCGACGTCCTGATCGATCTGCGCCAGACGCGCCTCGTAACGAAGACGCGCTTCTTCGAGTTCGCGCTTGGCTTCGGCGCGAGCAACCTCGGCACCGACGGTCGCATTTACCGTGTGGCGCTGGAGTTTTTCGCGCGGGCGCTCAACGCCCCACGTGTACTGAAATGCCGGCATCTGAAAATCCGAAACTGAAAATGTCGGGGTTTTCGTCACCAAAAACCGCAGTTGCATTTTATCGGGCCGTCCTCGTGCCGGGCAAGCCCTGATCTCCGATATGCGAATATTTTCTGCGTAAAAACCCGCACAGGCAACGGCGGCGCCCACAGCCTCGCCGAATGCAAGCTGAATGCGCCAAACTGCGGATATTTTTTATCCCTATTTTCCGCAGTTTTTGGGTTGCGTCCTGCCGGGTCGTCTGAGCGAAGTGCGATAATTTCCTGCACGAAAATGCGCATAATTTCCGCACCTCGAAAATGCGGGTTATTGAACACGTTCCAATTCGCAATCGGTTGCAGCTCAGTGCCAACATTTCGGTGCCCCAAAAAGCGCAATTTCGATCTTGCTGAATCAATCGCTTATGGAGCGTTTGTCATCGATATAGTTGCCTTGAATTGAGGCTCAGAAATGCCGATCCTGCCGGGCAAAGGCTGCCGCGCGCAAGGTGAGGAGTTCCATAATGTTCCTTATGCGAATCACATTCCAAGATAGAAACACTGCATCTGGTATGTTGAGCATGGGTTGGCATACTGCTTATTGATCGCGGCCCTTGAAACGGACCCCGCGCCTATCCCGCGATACCCAGCCCGGCTTGGTCGCCGGCCCTCTCGTCGGCAGTTTTCGGGGAAATCCTTGGTCTTCGAGCCATAAACGGACGATTTCCTGGCCAATGAACCCCAAACCGATCACGACCTCGAGGCGCAGCGCCGCGACTTCGTCCGGACGCGGTTGCCAGCCCCTCGGCCGAGGGAATTCGTCAGACAACGCCGCCCATAAGGCATTGAGGACCCGGCTCTCCTGGTTCCGGTTCAAGCAGTAGCTGCTCAAATCCCGCATGCTGGCATCCTCGTCGTAAACCACGCCGGTAGCAGAGAGCCGATCGACGGCAGCATGCCACCAACCCCTAGATCGACAAAACCCCCAACAAATCGGCTGTTTGATGCCACAATCGCCACCCTTGCTCTTCTTTTGAGGAATGGCTGAAACCCCGCGGCCGCTATCGACCAGGCCGCTCTCAAGGACGATTCCGCCGGCGGCATCTGCTGGCTGAAGCACTGGCAGCTGCCGCCGGCGTTTCCCGCCAAGGACGAGGCTCCATGAAAGGGCTTAAAGACCCCACGGAGCCTCCCTCCCCTCAAGGACCAGGCCCTGCCCTGTGCGCCCGGCTGCGCCCCGCCCAGGGCGCCTGAGAAGCCCCCGGCAAGGACGGTTGAAACCCCCGCAACTGCACAGCCTCTGAGTGGCTGGCCCCACCAACGACAGGCCCGAAAACGGGCCTCATTTCCCAAATTAAAAATAGGCTGTGCACGGCGGTGAGAAAACCATCCAGTGGAGCGCCTGCGTTTGTGCCGGCGCGGGCGGCGTAAAAGTCGGCCATTGGATAGGCTGACCCCTTTCGG
>NZ_JBHSLU010000035.1:0-20133 GCF_042655245.1 Allobosea massiliensis
TCCCATCGTCAGCCTGCCAGCCGGGGCCGCCTGACCAGCCCGGCCAAAGCCGGCATCGTGGTTGCTCCGCGAAGCTACACCACCATCAGGGACACGACCCAACCACCGTTCCAGCGAGCTCCTCGCACAGGGATCATAGTGTCCCCAGGGCGGTGCCCCGAAGCCTCCCGAGTCCGGCTTGTGAGACCGGCCGCAGGCGCCGCCCTCACCCCCACCAACAGCACACCTCCGGATGGCGGCCCCTCGGGGATGAGGTGGTGGCAGATTAAGGCGACACGAAAGCGCCGGGGATAAGTCAGCCTCCTTCTCCCCTCGGGGGAGAAGGTCCGGCAGGGGATGAGGGTGCGAGCCGCAGCGCTGCCCTCATCCGTCACGGCTTCGCCGTGCCACCTTCTCCCCCGAGGGGAGAAGGACCGCGCCCTTCGCCGCAGGCGCGACGTCCCCCGCTCTCCCGTCATGGTCGCCCTTGAGGCGACCATCCACGTCTTCGCGGGTCGAAGGCGGTGTTCAAGACGTGGATGCTCGGGACAAGCCCGAGCATGACGGAGAGGGGAACCGCGACGTCCCTTCCCTTCTCCCGGATGGGAGAAGGTGGCGCGGAGCGCCGGATGAGGGCCTGCCGTTTCAATGGAAGGCGCTACGGCTCCGTCGCGTTTCAAACAGTCAGCGGCGGTCCCTCACCCTTGCACCTCTCCCATCCAGGAGAGGGGTTCCCCGCGCCCATCGCCGCAGCGCACGGAACCGCAACGGAGAACCCTCTCCTGTAAGGAGAGGGCAGGGAGAGGTGTCGGCCGTTCTCCGCATGAGGCTTTGCATTGCATCAATCAAGCCCGCGCCCGATACCACGGTCCCACTTGGTGCCACCGCTATCTCAGACGTCTTTCGATGAGGCGATTTGACCAGTCCTCAATGACGTGTGCCGGTATGATTTCTCCATCGAACAACGCGAAGAGATCACGAGTTGCCTTTTGGACCGCCGGAGCGATAGCGCTTACTGGCGTGTCCGAAGGCAATTCAACATAGGTCGAAATTGTATTATCGTGGGCACGGGGTTCCCCGATCATCAAAATAAAAGGGTTGGCCCAAGTCTTCAGAGTTCTATTGGCGAGTCCGGTCCACCTAAATGCAAAGCCAAGTTGCCGCGGCGGATCGTCTGTGGTCATAAGTCCGTTTGCGATGGCTATGCCCACAGCAATTGCTTCAGCAACTCTTATGATAACGATAATCGGGTCAAGAGCGGTTCCCGGAGCAACCTTCTCGGGAACTTGATCATCTTGTAATGCTCGACGGAGATAGAACTTCCCGCGCGGATCAAACCTCATAAACTCCAAGTGGCTAGACCAGCCGCCTTTCGAGACAATGATCGCCTCCCAAGCCCCATCGTGAATCACCGGTTGGCTTTTTGCTTCTGTAAACGACCTAGAGTCGAGCCAAACCGGCCATCCGGTGTAGTTGGGATTGCTCCCTAGCACTTTGCCAAGGAAATGCTTATCCGGAACGCGCCCCTCCCATTCCGGTTCAATGGCTAATGCGACCTCCCAAGTGAGCGATGAAGCCATCCGGCGAACATCGGCATCATCGCCTAACCCGATCCTGTTGAGCGCTTTCAGCAGCCGTTTTTCACTCATCGTCGAGCAGCCCTTTTGCCCGTTCCATCAAGTTTGCAACAGGGGATGTAACTGGCGCGCTATCTGTGATCCCCCAAAGGACCGAGGCTAGTGCAGCCGCATCTTGTCCAGCGAATTGTCGACGAAGAAACCGACCAACATCGGCTTCGCGGTTATCGAAGCAGATTCCGATGATTTCGCGCCAGTCTTGGGGCCTTGCAGCACTACTACTCGGAACCCCATTAGACGCAAGCGTTCTAAAATATAAATCACCTGTATTTATGAGCCTGTTTCGATCATCGAACAAATCACGTTTTGCCGCCACAGGCGTTTGAACCCCAGGCGGCACCGCAATGACGGGATACGCAACACCTTCGCGCTCAGAAAATCCCACACTAATTTCGAACAATTCTTGTGCATATCGTGAAATAAGGGCCTGAACCACGTCAATATGAAAGCTGACACGCGGATCAGCAAGCTGATTTCCTAAATCCGGGGCGCCATTATTATCAAATCCGATTATCAAAAATCCGCCATTGCGATTTCGCATTGCCAAAGCGGCACGTACAATTTTTGCTTGCCCTTGTGGAGCCCCAGGATCGATCCACTGCTTTATCTCAACAGCCAACGATTCTACTGGGTTTGCGACAAGAGCATCAATTTGCCGCTGATCGATATTCATTATCGCCCCTTCGGAGTCAGTTCGAACAAATTAGACTAAGATTTGTAACTCACATAGTACAATATTGGTAGTTAGGACTTATGCACACAATTAGTCTGGCTCCATGCAGCTTGGCACTAGCTATGACAGCGATGCCTCACCCCCCACCGCTTGACTCCCCGGCCCCTCCGCCCTTACCCCCATCGACGGGACACGCCGCCCCAACGCGGCGCGCCCATCTGCAAGGATGGAGACATCGATGGTGAACCAGGCTCCGGCCGCGCGTCCGCGCGTGCCGCATTTCTCGTCCGGCCCCTGCGCCAAGCGCCCCGGCTGGAACCTCAAATCCCTCGGTGACGCCGCGCTCGGCCGCTCGCACCGCGCCAAGATCGGCAAGGACAAGCTCAAACTCGCGATCGACCTGACGCGCGAGGTGCTGCAGGTGCCGGCCGAATACCGCATCGGCATCGTGCCCGCTTCCGACACCGGCGCCGTCGAGATGGCGATGTGGTCGCTGCTCGGGGCGCGCGGCGTCGACATGGTCTCCTGGGAGAGTTTTGGCGCCGGCTGGGTCACCGATGTCGTCAAGCAGCTCAAGCTGGCGGATGTCCGCACCTTCGAGGCGCCCTATGGCGAGCTGCCGAATCTGAAGAAGGTCGACACGAAGAATCGCGACGTCGTCTTCACCTGGAACGGCACGACCTCCGGCGTGCGCGTGCCGGATGCGAGCTGGATCGCCGATGACCGCGAGGGGCTGACGATCTGCGACGCGACCTCGGCGGCCTTCGCCCAGCGCCTCGACTGGCCCAAGCTCGATGTCACCACCTTCTCCTGGCAGAAGGTGCTGGGCGGCGAGGCGGCCCATGGCATGATCATCCTCTCGCCGCGCGCGGTCGAGCGGCTGGTGACCTACAAGCCGGCCTGGCCGCTGCCGAAGATCTTCCGCATGACCTCGGGCGGCAAGCTGATCGAGGGGATTTTCCAGGGCGAAACGATCAACACCCCCTCCATGCTCGCGGTCGAGGATTATCTCGATGCGCTGCACTGGGCCAAGAAGGTCGGCGGGCTCGACGGGCTGGTGAAGCGCGCCGACGGGAACCTGCGCGTCATCGCGAAATTCGTGCGCGAGAACGACTGGATCGACTTCCTCGCGGTGAAGCCGAAGACGCGCTCGAACACGAGCGTGTGCCTGACCTTCACCGACCCGGCCGTGACCGCGCTGGCTCCGGACGCGCAGGCCGCCTTCGCCAAGCAGGTCGTCTCGATCATCGAGAAGGCCGGCGCCGGCTACGACCTCGGCCACTACCGCGACGCCCCCCCGGGCCTGCGCATCTGGTGCGGCGCGACCGTCCAGTCGCGCGATCTCAAGGCGCTGCTGCCGTGGGTGGCCTATGCCTTCGCGGAGGCGAAGGCCGGGTTGGGCCAGAAGGCGGCGTAAGCGCGCCGCTCGTCATTCCGGGGCGCGGGCAAGAGCCCGCGAGCCCGGAACCCAGAACCGATGCGCGGCGGCGTTCGCCGCGACCGTTCAACCTTTTCTGATCCCCCTTCGTTTCTGGGTTCCGGGTTCCTCGCTGCGCTCGGCCCCGGAATGACGGCAAACGTCCATCCCGTCATCTCCGCGCAGAGCGCCGACGCGCCGCGCCAGCCGAAAGCCCTTCCCATGACAGCGCCCAAGGTTCTGATTTCCGACGCCCTCTCCCCCGCCGCCGTGCAGATCTTCAAGGATCGCGGCATCGACGTGACGTTCGATCCGGGTCTCGGCAAGGACAAGGACAGGCTCGCCGCGATCATTGGCGAGTATGACGGCCTCGCCATCCGCTCGGCGACCAAGGCCACCGCCAAGCTTCTGGAGGCTGCGACGAAGCTGAAGGTGATCGGCCGCGCCGGCATCGGCGTCGACAATGTCGAGATCCCCGCCGCGACCGCGCGCGGCGTGATCGTGATGAACACGCCATTCGGCAACTCGATCACCACCGCCGAGCATGCGATCGCGATGATGTTCGCGCTCGCCCGGCAGATCCCGGCGGCGGATCTCTCCACCCAGGCGGGAAAATGGGAGAAGAACCGCTTCATGGGCGTCGAGATCACGGGCAAGACGCTCGGGCTGATCGGCGCCGGCAATATCGGCTCGATCGTCGCCGACCGCGCCGTCGGCCTGAAGATGCGCGTCATCGCCTATGACCCCTATCTCTCGCCCGAACGCGCGGTCGCGCTCGGCGTCGAGAAGGTCGAGCTCGAGGATCTGCTCAAGCGCGCCGATTTCATCACGCTGCATGTGCCGATGACGGCGATGACGAAGAACATCCTCTCGGCCGAGGCGCTGGCGAAGACGAAGAAGGGCGTGCGCATCATCAACTGCGCCCGCGGCGGGCTCGTCGACGAGGCGGCGCTGGCCGACCTCCTGAAGTCCGGCCATGTCGCGGGTGCGGCCTTCGACGTGTTCTCGGTCGAGCCCGCCGAGTCGAACCCGCTCTTCGGCCTGGACAACGTCGTCTGCACGCCGCATCTCGGCGCCGCCACCAATGAGGCGCAGGAGAATGTCGCCCTTCAGGTCGCCGAGCAGATGAGCGACTATCTGCTGAAGGGCGCCATCACCAACGCGGTGAACTTCCCCTCGATCACGGCGGAAGAGGCGCCGCGGGTGAAGCCCTTCGTCGATCTCGCCGAGAAGCTCGGCTCCTTCCTCGGCCAGCTCACCGAAGCGCCGGTCAAGGGCATCCGCATCGAATACGAGGGCGCGGTCGCGAGCCTGAACCTGAAGGCGATCTCGGCTGCCGCCATCACCGGCGTGCTCCGGCCCTTCCTGCCCGAGATCAACATGGTCAACTCCGCCATGGTGGCGAAGGAGAAGGGCATCGTCGTCGAGGAGCTGACCCGCGAGGTCGCCGGCAATCTCGAAAGCCGGATCAAGATCGTGGTCGAGGCCGAGGACATGCCGCGCCACGCCGCCGGCACGGTGTTCCAGGACGGCAAGCCGCGCATCGTCGAGATCCGCGACATCCAGGTCGATGCCGAATTCGCGCCGCACATGCTCTATGTCCGCAACGCCGACAAGGCGGGCTTCATCGGCCAGTTCGGCTCGCTGCTGGGCGCGGCCGGCGTCAATGTCGCGACCTTCTCGCTCGGCCGCGACAAGCCCGGCGGCGACGCGATCTGCTATGTCGCGGTGGACGAGGCGATCTCGGACGAGCTCCTCGACAAGATCCACGAGATCCCGATGGTCAAGCGCGCGCGGCGCCTGAAGTTCTAAGAGACGGCATGGGTTTTCCGAGCTTTGGCATCAGGGTCGCCGCCCGCAGGGGCGCGGCCCTGGAGCCGCTGAAATTCGAGGTCCGTCGCGACGGGCAGGACGGCGCCTGGTATGCGGTCGCCACCGACGAGAGCGGCATCGTCACCGAGGCGCCGACGCTCGAGGCACTGCGCGAGCGGCTGAAGGGTCTCGTCGCCGATCTGCTCGAGCGCGAGGGCGACTGCCCGATCGAGCTCGAGATCTGCGACGAACTGGCCTCCGGCTGCTGCGAGCTGCCGCCGCGCTGAAGGCGCGCGCCGCTACTTCACCAGCAGCCAGTCCTCGATCACCAGCGCGTCGAGCCCGCTGGTGTAGAACATCAGGATCGCGTCCTCCGCCGTGTGGAGGATCGGCTTGCCCATGATGTTGAAGGAGGTGTTGAGGATCACCGGCACGCCGGTGAGGTCATGGAAGGCCGAGATCAACGCGTGATAGCGCGGGTTGCGCGCCGCGGTGACGCTTTGCAGCCGCCCGGTCGCGTCCTCATGCACCACGGCCGGGACGCGGGCGCGCACCGCCTCCTTCCAGGTGAGCGTGCGCTCCATATAGGGCGCGTCCTGGTAGTTCTCGAACCAGTCGGGCGCATGCTCGGCCAGGATCGAGGGCGCGAAGGGCCGGAAGGCTTCGCGGTACTTCACCTTGGCGTTGAGGATGTCCTTGGCATCGGCCGGGCGCGGATCGGCGATGATCGAGCGGTTGCCGAGCGCGCGCGGACCGAACTCGGCCCGCCCCTGCACCCAGCCGATCAGCTTTCCTTCGGTGAGGAGCTTCGCCGTCACCGGCGCGACCTCCTCCGGCGCGAGCTTGCGCAGCCGCTTCTCCCAGGCCTGCATCCGCTCGAAGGGCTCGGTCGAGACGGTCGAGCCGAGATAGGGCGAGAGCGGCCCCCTCAGTGCGCGCCAGTCCGGATTGCGCTGCGCGTGGCTGAGCCAGGCGGCGCCGATCGCATTGCCGTCATCGGCCGGTGCCGAGGGCACGAAGACCTCGGCGAAGCCGTGGCGCCCGGCGATCTTCCCGTTGAAGGAGGAGTTGAGCGCGCAGCCCCCGGCCAGCACGAGGTTGGGCGACGGCACCAGCGCCGCCGTCTCGCCGAGCAGCGCCTCCATCATCTCCGCGAAGACATCCTGCCCGCAGCGCGCAAGATCGGCCCAGCCGCTGTCGAGCGCATCCGCCGGCCGTAAGGATAGGATCTCCACCGCCACCGCCTGCACGACATCGGCCTTGGCGAAGGAGAGCTTGTGACCCTCGATCGTATAGAGCCGGCGCAGCAGCGCCATCAGCCGCTCGTCGGTCTTTCCATAGGGCGCGAGCCCCATGATCTTCCACTCCTCGCCCTTGGCCTGGTCGAAGCCGGCGAGATCGGTGACGAGGCCGAAATAGAAGCCGATCGATTCGCGCCCGCGATGGCGCTTGACCTCGCGGATGCGCCCACCCTCCAGCGCGAAGATGGCGGAAGCCCCGGTCTCGCCCATGCCGTCGACGACGAGGCAGGCGGCGTCCGTGAAGGGCGAGGACCAGCAGGCATAGGCCGCGTGGCTGAGATGGTGGCCGAAGCGCGTGAGCCCGGTGACGTTGGCCTTGCCGAAGGCGCGGTCGAGCCCGAGCAGCGTGCCGATGCCGGCGCGCTGCTGGCCCTGATGCAGCGAGGCGATCAGCGCGCGCTCGGTCCGCTCGGGCACGAGCGAGCGGTTCAGCTCCGGCGAGAGCTTGAGCAGCGCGTCGAGCGTGAAGGAGCCGGCGCGGCTCATCTGGTCGAGGAAGCCGGTGAAGTCTTCGCCCCAGCTGGTCGCGATCGCGACCTCGGCATCGGCGGGAATGTAGCGCTTCAACAGCGATTCCATCCGCGGCGCCGTATCGGGCTCGCAGTTCGGCGCGCGTTTGAACTGGAGATAGCGCTCGGTCGCCTCGGCGAAGAGGACCTCGCCGTCGGGGCCAATGATCGCGATGGCGGGGTCGTGGAAGGTGGTGGCGAGGCCGATCGTGTAGGTCATGCCGGGAGGATATGCTGCAGGAGCGTGCGGGAGGCAAACGCCTCTGCCGCACGCAGGCGGCCGTCGCTACGGCTTGTCGGCGAAGGCAACGCTGTCGACGATCATTCTGATGGCAGGCTCCAGCGTATCGAAGCGACCCGCGTCGGCCGTGGCGATCAGACGAAGGAACCGTGCCTGGGGGCCGATCGCCATATACTGGACGAAGCGCTTGCGGACGCCGTCGATGTCATGCGTGCCACTGATCAGCACGCCATCAGCCCCCGCGAAGCGGACCTGGTCGCGGCGGGTCACCGTGGCGCTCTCGAAATGGCGGGTCGTCTTGAGCAGTTTTTCAGCAGCCTCGCCGAGCTGATTTGATGCGATCTGGCCGCTGGTCTGGTAGGTCGCGATCAGCATCGGCTGTTCGCTCTTGGGATCGACATTGAGGGCGCCGGCGGTCATCAGAACGCCGAGCCCGCCGAAGGTGTCGACGACGCGGAACGGCTCGCTGGCGCGGATGCGGAAGGGGAGCGCTTCGAGCTTCTGCTCAAGTGTCGGCTCGGCCCCGAGCGAGACCGACGTCACCATCGCGCGGACATCCTGCGCCCGCAGCTTCGTCGTCGTCGGGGCCTGGACCGTCAGCAGCACGGTTCGGTCGCCCTTGAGCAGGGCGATCCATTTGTCGAAGCGCGCCGTGCCCATGGTCTGCGTGCCCGAGGCAAGGGGAACGACGTCGCCGGCACGCCCCTTGAGCGTGTCGAGCGCCACGATGGCAACGTTCTGCTTGGCGAAATTGGTTTTGGCGGTGTCGAGATCGGCAAACAGCTTCGCCACTTCGGGATGGGCGATGGCCGGCATCTCGACAATCACGACCGAGGCTTGCAGTTCCGGATTCTCCAGCCCGGCAAAGCGCGAAGAGGGCACGAATCCCTTGATCGGCTCGAGGTTGACGCTGGTTCCAGGAATGGTGAGGCGCTCCTGCGCGAGGCCGGGCTGCGCCGGAAGCAGCCCCAGCAGAGCGGCGGCGACGCAGGAGAAAACCCGGGCAAGGGAGGAAAACCTGGGGGATGGGATCATGGACATGCCTTTCGGGGGCGCAGGGCGCAGGGCGCCGCTGTGCGATCGGGCGAGTGGATCCTGCTGGCTAGAAGCCAATTATGGCAGCTTGACCGGCCGTCCCTGCAACGCGAGCTTGATGTCCAGGACCGCCGCGGCACCGGCGATCACCCCGAGAGCTGGTCGCGGCGCAGATCGTCGAGGATCGAGAGCCGCCCGAGCGCGCGCTTGAGGTCCCCCGCGCGGGCCTTGCCGATCGTGCCGGGCGCAACCCGGTTGGACGGGCTCAGGCCCTCCGCGATGTCGGCCAGTTGCTGGCTCAGGATGCAGTCGAGCAGCAGCGCATGGTCGCGGTCGATCTCGGCAAGATCGCTCGCACCGCCGCTCCCCAGTTCCGCCACCGCCTCGAGCCGCGCCTGCGTCGCGTGGCGCGGTAGGCCGTGATGCAGCGCCAGCAGCCGCGCCGTGGTGACGATGTCCTTCAGCCCCGTCCGCTTCAGATCGATGCGGCCGTCATCCTCGGTGCGCAAGCCCCCGAAAAGGGTCAGCCCCGCCGCCGGCTGGCCGGCATTCTCCGCCAGCAGCTTGAGGAAGGGGATCTGCCCCCTGGCCGCAGCCCAGGCATCGCGCCAGAGACGCTCCGCCATCGCCTTGTCGCCATGCACGGCCTTGAAGTCGAAGACGATGTCGACGCTGAGCAGGTCCTCGGGGCTGGAGCGGCCGAGCCATTGCGCGATGCGCTGGCGCCAGGTCGCGAGCGAGCCGCGAAAGGCGGGCTCGGACGCCATCACCCCGCCCTTGCAGAGCGGCACGCCGACCTCGTCGAGGATCGCCGCCATGCGCCGGCCGAGCCGCGCGAACCAGCGGTCGGCCTCGCCCTCCGGCTCCCCCTCAGCGAAGACGAGCGCATTGTCCTGGTCCATCGCCAGCAGGCTCTCGCCGCGCCCGGCCGAGCCGAGGACGAGCACCGCATGAGCGCAAGGCGCCGGCCCGGCGCCCTCGGCCACGAGCTCAGCCTCGGCCAGGATGGCGGCACGCCGCGTCAGCGCGCCGACCTCGCGCGCGATCACCGCCGCGATCAGGCGGGCCGGCACATCCTCGGCCAGCAGCGCGCGCGCCATCAGCGGCAGGCGCGACCAGATCTGCCCGAGCGCGGGCGCATCGGGGGCGGCGTCGATGTCGTCGCCCAGCGCCACCGCCGTGCCCGCGCGCAGCTGCAGCAGCTTGAGCGGCGTCACCACCCCGACGATCCGGTCCTCGTCGTCGGTCACGGCGAGATGGCGGATGTTGCGGGCGCTCATCCGCCCGATCGCACGGTAGAGAAAGGCGTCGGCCGGGACCGCCACCACCGGCCGCGAGGCGAAGCGGCCGGCCGGCAGCGCCAGCGCCTCGGCGCCGTGCCGGCCGAGGGCCCGCAGCAGGTCGCGCTCGGTCAGGATGGCGGTGGTCGCCGGATGGGCCTCGCTCGCGCCGAGGAAGACCGAGCTGACGCCCCGGCCGGTCATCGCGGCCAGCGCCTCGGCGACCGCCGTCGCCTCCGGCAGGATCACGGGATCGGCCCGCATCACCTCGCGGACGCGATGGCGATAGGGATAGGAGTCGAGCTTGGGCAGCGGATCGCCGTCGCGGGCGGGCGCGCGCAGCTCCCAGGCCGGCGGGGCCGCGCCCGCCATCGCATCGGTGATGCGGCGGCTGGCTGCGACGGCTTCGCCCACGGTGCGGATGCCGCGTTCGCGCAGGCGCGGCGCGAGCGCGAGGAAGACGAGCCCCGCCGCCATCGCATCGCCGAGCGCCCGGTGGCGCTCTTGCGGCGCAATCTCGAGCCAGGCGCCGAGCGCCTCCAACGAATAGGAAGGCAGGCCCGGCTCGGCGAGCTGCGCCAGCAGGCGGATGTCGAGCGCGAGCGGCTGCACGAAGCGCTGCCCGATCCGCTCCGCCTCCTTGGTCAGCATGGCGATGTCGAAGCCGATGGTGTGGCCGATCACCACCCGCTCGTTAAGGAAGGCGGTGATGCCGGGATAAAGCACCTCGAAGGCCGGTGCGCCGCGCAGGGCCTCCCGGTCGAGCCCATGGACGGCGCGCGACGCGGCGGGGATCTCGACATCGCAGGCGATCAGGCTCTGGAAGGCGTTGGCGCGGTCGAGCCGCCCGCCATCGAGATGGACGGCCGCGAATTCGATCATCCGGGCGCGTTTGACATCGAGCCCCGTGGTCTCGGCGTCGAGGGCGACGCCGCGCACGGCGAAGAGCGGGGTGGCCTGGAGCAGGTTCGGCATGCGGTTGTCTCCGCGCGTCTGCGCAGCAACCTAACGTCAGCTCCCGTCGTCTGACCAGATGTCAGGCGAGGTCGGCGCCTCAGGGGCGCTTCAGCGCCGCGCCGATCAGCGCCTTGGCATCGGCGCTCGCCCAGTCGGCGGGGCCCGGCAGGATCGCGAGCTCGCAGCCGTCGCGGTCGACGATCAGGCTGACCGGCATGCCGTCGACCTTGCGCGCCGCCCGCAGCTCCTGGAACACCCGCGCCTGCGGATCGGCGTAATAGGTCAGCGCCTTGATCTCGCGCTGGGCGAGCCAGGCCTTCGGCTTGTCGAGGTTGCGCGTGTCGATATTGATCGCCACGACCGCGAAATCCGGGCCGCCGAGCGCCGTCTGGAGCGCGTCGAGCGAAGGCATCTCCTTCAGGCAGGGCGGGCACCAGGTCGCCCAGAGATTGACGAGAACCACCTTGCCACGAAAGGCCGAGAGCGTCGTCGGCGCCCCGTCCGGACCGTTGAAGGCAAGGTCGGGCGTCGGCATGGGGGAAGCATGAACCTGAACCGCCGCGACCTCGCCGCGCGCCAGCGGCGCCATCGCGGCGGCAAGGGGCCGGGCGGCCCTGCAAGAAGCGGAATTGCCGGCATCGCCCGCGACGGAGTAGAAGGCCGCACCGCCGGCGAGCGCGACGAGCAGAAGCGCCCCTCCGGCTGCGAACCATTTCGATCGTGACGTCATCGGCGTCCTCAAATCAGGAAAGACCGTCGTGAGCAATCGCATGTGGGGTGGGCGTTTCGCCACGGGTCCCGACGCCATCATGGAGGAGATCAACGCCTCCATCGATTTCGACCAGCGCCTCTGGCGCCAGGACATCCGCGGTTCGCGCGCCCATGCCGCGATGCTCGGCGAGACGGGCATCCTGACGCAGGAGGATGTGGCCGCGATCGACGCCGGGCTCAAGCAGGTCGAGGCCGATATCGAGGCCGGGAGCTTCACGTTCTCGCGTGCGCTCGAGGACGTCCACATGAACGTCGAGAGCAACCTGAAGGACCGGATCGGCGCCGCCGCCGGCCGGCTCCACACCGGCCGCTCGCGCAACGACCAGGTCGCCACCGACATGAAGCTGTGGGTGCGCGACACGCTCGACCAGCTCGACGAGCAGATGGCCGATCTCCAGCTCGCGCTGGCGCAGAAGGCCGAGACCTATGCGGGCGCCGTGATGCCGGGCTTCACCCATCTCCAGTCGGCCCAGCCGGTGACCTTCGGCCACCATCTGCTGGCCTATGTCGAGATGCTCGGGCGCGACCGCGGCCGCGTCGCCGATGCGCGCCGGCGCCTCAACGAATCCCCGCTCGGCGCCGCCGCGCTCGCCGGCACCTCCTTCCCGATCGACCGCGAGATGACCGCCAGGGCGCTCGGCTTCGACCGGCCGACGGCGAATTCGCTCGACTCCGTCTCCGACCGCGACTTCGTGCTGGAGACCCTCGCCGCGGCCTCGATCTGCGCCATGCATCTCTCGCGGCTGGCCGAGGAGATCGTGCTCTGGGCGACGCCGCAATTCGGCTTCGTGCGCCTCTCCGACGCCTTCTCGACCGGCTCCTCCATCATGCCGCAGAAGCGCAACCCCGACGCCGCCGAGCTGGTGCGCGGCAAGGCGGGGCGCGTCTTCGGCCATCTGCAGGCGATGCTGACGATGATGAAGGGCCTGCCGCTGACCTATTCGAAGGACATGCAGGAGGACAAGGAAGGCACCTTCGACGCCCTGCAGACGCTCTCGCTCTGCCTCGCCGCCACGGCCGGCATGGTGCGCGACATGCAGCCCGACCTGAAGGTGATGAAGCGCGCCGCCGGCCTCGGCTACGCCACCGCGACCGACCTCGCCGACTGGCTGGTGCGCGTGCTGAAGATGCCCTTCCGCGACGCCCACCACGTCACCGGCCGTCTCGTCGGCATCGCCTCGGAGAAGAAGGTCGGGCTGGAAAAGCTCAGCCTCGCGGAGATGCAGGCCGTGGAGCCGCAGATCACCGAGGCCGTCTTCGCCGTGCTCGGCGTCGACCAGTCGGTGAGGAGCCGCACCAGCTATGGCGGCACGGCGCCCAACAATGTCCGCCGCCAGGCGCGGCGCTGGCTGAAGAAGCTGGCGACGACAAAGGCGTGATCCTTGCCGTCATGCTCGGCCCTGTGCCGAGCATCCACGCCTTGAGCGCCAGCCCAAGGCGAAGACGTGGATGGTCGGGACAAGCCCGACCATGACGGATGGGACCGTCATTCGAGAATGACGCTCAACACGCCAAAGCCTCGCCTCCGCCGCCATCCTTCGCTACAGTCCCGTTCTCGCCTCGCCCAAGGGTTCGCTTCCGTGCTGCACTCCCGCCTGAAACTCGGCCGCGCCGTCCTCGTCGCGGGCCTGCTCGCTCTCGCGCTCGGAGCCTGCGGCCGCAAAGGCCCGCTCGAGCCGCCGCCGAACGCCACCGGCGCGATCGACCTGCCGGATTCCCAGATCGGCGCGGTCGAGAACAACACCGGCGGCATCGGCGAGACCTCGATCCTGGCCCGCCCGGCCAAGGCCAACCGCGCCATCACGGTCCCTGAGAAGCCCTTCGTCCTCGACCCGATCCTCTGAGCCGCCCCCGATGCACCATTTCAGCTATCGCGACGGCGCCCTCTTCGCGGAGGATGTCGATCTGCGCCGCATCGCCGATGAGGTCGGCACGCCGGTCTATGTCTATTCCTCGGCGACGATCGAGCGGCATTATCGGCTCTATGCGGAGGCCATGACCCGCGCCGCCGGCGACGGCAAGGCGCATGTCTTCTACGCGATGAAGGCCAACGGCAATCTCGGCGTGCTAAAGACGCTGGCTTCGCTCGGCGCCGGCGCCGACACGGTCTCAGAGGGCGAGGTCCGCAAGGCGCTCGCGGCCGGCTTCCCGCCGGAGCGGCTCGTCTTCTCCGGCGTCGGCAAGAGCGAGAGCGAGCTGCGCTTCGCGGTCGAGGCCGGCATCTACCAGGTCAATATCGAGACGGAGAGCGAGCTCGACCTGCTCTCCCGCGTCGCCAGCCAGCTCGGCAAGCGCCAGGAGGCGGTGTTCCGCGTCAATCCCGACATCGGCGCCGGCGGCCACGCCAAGATCACCACGGGCTCGTCGGAGAACAAGTTCGGCGTCTCCTTCGAGGAGGTCGGCCGGCTCTATGCCCGCGCCGCCAACCTGCCGGGCGTGCGGATGATGGGCCTGGCGCTGCATATCGGCAGCCAGATCCGCGAGACGGAGTCCTTCGAGGCGGCCTATGCCAAGATGGCCACGCTGGTCGGCGAATTGCGCGGCGAGGGCCACCGCGTCGAGCGGCTCGATCTCGGCGGCGGGCTCGGCATCCCCTACGACATCCCGAAGGAGTTCGACCACGGCCCGGGCCTGATCGAGGCCTATGCCGATATGGTCGCGCGCGTCACGAAGGGGCTAGAGGTCGAGCTCGGCTTCGAGCCGGGCCGCCTGATCGTCGGCAATGCCGGCATCCTGATGACGCGGGTGCTGCATCTCAATCCGCGCCCGAGCAAGCAGTTCCTCGTCGTCGACGCGGCGATGAACGATCTCGTGCGGCCGGCGATGTACGAGGCCTATCACGAGATCTGGCCGGTGGCGGAGCCGAAGCCCGGCACGCCGGACATCGCCTATGACGTCGTCGGGCCGATCTGCGAATCGGGCGACACCTTCACGACCGGCCGCGTGCTGCCGGCGCTGAAGCCGGGCGACCTGATCGCCTTCATGACCGCCGGTGCCTATGGCGCCAGCATGGCCTCGACCTACAACCAGCGCCTGCTCGTGCCCGAGGTTCTCGTGAAGGGCGCCGAATTCGCCGTGACGCGGCCGCGCCAAACCTTCGAGCAGCTCCTCGGCACAGATCGTGCACCGCCCTGGCTCGCCTGACCGCGTTCACGAAACGTGGAGCGGAGCCGGGCGCGACGTCTTCGCACTGGCCTTGCCATATTCACGTGCTAGCGTCGTCACCTTGACCCGCGAGAGGGCGGGAGATCCCGGCGGCATTCGGGGGCGGCTCGGAGCGACGGCATGAAGGAAGCGCAGCGCCGCGAGGCGCCGGTTCGGATCGAGGGCGTGCGGCAGCGTCTGGCACGCCTCGCCATGGCGTCTCGGCTCGCGCTCGGATGGGAACGGCTCTGGCCGCGCCTCTGGCTGCCCCTCGGCATCCTGCTCACCTTCCTCGCCGTCTCCTGGTTCGGTCTCTGGACGATCCTGCCCTGGCAGGGTCGCGCGCTCGGTGTCGCGCTCTTCGCCACCGCCTTTCTGGCGAGCCTCTGGCATGTCGCGCGCTTCGCGCTGCCGACCCATCGCGACGCGCTGACCCGCCTCGACCACTCCCTCGAAGGCGGGCACCGTCCGGCCTCGGCGCTTGAGGACAGCCTCGCCGTCGGCGCGAAGGACCCGGTCTCGCAGGCGCTCTGGGCCCTGCATGTCGAGCGTCAGAGCCAGCGCATCGAGGGCCTGCGCGTCGCCGCCCCGCAGCCGCGGATGGCCAATCGCGACCGCCACGCGCTGCGCGCCGTGCCCGTTCTCGCCGCCATCACCGCCTTTTTCGTCGCCGGCCCGGAGAGCGATCAGCGCCTGCGCGCCGCCTTCGACTGGCGCGGCCCCTCGCTGCCGGCGCCCGCCACCCGCATCGACGCCTGGATCGACCCGCCGGCCTATACCCGCCTGCCGCCGATGCTGATCGACTTCGCCAAACTGGCGAACGCACCGATCAGCGCGCCCGAGAAATCGACGATCGTCGTCCGCATCGCCGGCAAGTCCGCGATGGACGTCGCCGTGACCGGCCGGCTCGACGCCCTGGCCGAACCGAAACCCGGCGAAGGCAAGGCTGCGGACGGCAAGGCTGCGGACGCGAAAGCGACGGCGGCCCCGGCGGCGAAGCCCGCTCCCGGCCAGGCACCCGCCGTCGTCGAGCGGCGCTACACGCTCGCCGGCAACGGCACGCTGCGTCTCACCGGCTCCGGTGCGCCGGGCGGCACGCTCGCGATCACCGCCATTCCCGACCGCGCCCCGGAAATCGCCTTCCGCGAACCGCCCAAGCCGGTCACCGGCGCGCAGCCTGGCGGGCTGTCGATCACCTATGAGGCGAAGGACGATTACGGCCTCGCCTCCGTCGAGGCGACGGTCGAGCGCGCCGGCCCGCCCTCCTCAGGCCGCTCGCTGGTCGAGGCGCCGAAGCAGGCGCTCAGCGTGCCCTCCTCCCCCTCCGGCGAGGAGGAGCTGAAGAGCACGGTCGACTTCTCCGCCCATCCCTGGGCCGGCGCGAAGGTCCGCATGACGCTGGTCGCGCGCGACGAGGCCGGTCAGGAAGGCCGCAGCGAAGCGGTCGAGGTCGTGCTGCCGCAGCGCACCTTCGCCAAGCCGCTCGCCAAGGCCCTGGTCGAGCAGCGCCGCAAGCTGGTGATGAATGTCGACGACCGCAGCAAGGTCCAGCTTGCCATGGATGCGCTGCTGATCGAGCCCGAGCTCTTCATGAAGGAGACGGGCGTCTATCTCGGCATGCGCCTGATCGGCGAGCGCCTTCGCCGGGCCGGCAGCGACGACCAGCTCCGCGAAGTCGCCGAGCTGATGTGGGCGCTCGCCCTCCAGCTCGAGGATGGCGACCTCTCCGATGCCGAGCGTGCCTTGCGGGCGGCTCAGGAGAACCTGCAGCAGGCGCTGGAGCGCGGCGCCTCCGAGGACGAGATCAAGAAGCTCACCGACGATCTGCGCCGGGCCATGGACCAGTTCATGCGCCAGCTCGCCGAGCAGATGCAGCGCCAGCAGCAGAACGCCGACCCCAATCAGATGTCGCAGCTGCCGGAAAACTTCCGGACGGTGACGCCGCGCGACCTGCAGAACATGCTCAACCGCATCGAGGAGCTCTCCCGCCGCGGCGACATGGCCGAGGCGCAGCGCCTGATGGAGCAGCTCAACCAGATGCTGAACAATCTCCAGATGGCGCGTCCGGGCCAGCAGGACCCGCGCCAGCGCGAGATGAACCAGGCCCTCTCCGATCTCGACCGGATGACCCGCGAGCAGCAGAACCTGCGCGACGAGACCTTCCAGCAGGAGCAGCAGCGCCAGAACCGAGCCCAGCGCGGCCAGCGCCCCGGCCAGCAGCAGGCGCGGCCCGGCCAGCAGGGCCAGCGGCAGCAGGGTCAGCGCGGCCAGCAGCCGGGCCAGCAGCCCGGCGACCAGGGCGAGGACGGCGAGGAGGGCGAAGGCCAGCAGGGTGCGCAAGGGCAGCAGGGCCAAGGCGGGCAGAGTCTCGCGCAGCGGCAGCAGCAATTGCGCGAGCGCCTGCAGGATCTGCAGCGCCGGATGCGCGGTATGGGCGCGCCGCAGCAGGGCGAGCTCGGCGAGGCCGAGGGCGCCATGGGCGAGGCCGGCGAACAGCTCGGCCAGGGCCAGGGCGAAGGCGCACTCGACGCGCAGGGGCGGGCGCTGGAGGCGCTGCGCCGTGGCGCGCAGAACCTCGCCCAGCAGATGCAGGGCCAGCCCGGCGAGGGTGGCGAACCGGGCGAAGGCGCCTTCGGCGAACCCGACGGCCAGCCGGCGGGCCGCCCCTCGGCCCAGCAGCGCGGCCGCGAGGA
This sequence comes from Allobosea massiliensis, assembly GCF_042655245.1. Classification (NCBI taxonomy): domain Bacteria; kingdom Pseudomonadati; phylum Pseudomonadota; class Alphaproteobacteria; order Hyphomicrobiales; family Alloboseaceae; genus Allobosea; species Allobosea massiliensis. The sequence goes on from NZ_JBHSLU010000035.1 coordinate 17,450, forward strand.
CCCGCTCGGCCGGCCGCAGCGCCAGCGCGACTGGGCCGATGGCCGCGTCCGCGTGCCCGGCGCCGACGAAAGCGCGACCCAGCGCGCCCGCCGCATCCTCGAGGAACTCCGCCGCCGCCTCGGCGACCCGTCGCGGCCGATGGAGGAGCTGGATTATCTGGAGCGGCTGCTCAGGCGGAATTGAGGAATAGGCAGCGTCATGATCGGGCTTGACCCGACCATCTCGGAAACCAGACACCTCTCGTCATGAGATTCTCGGGTCTCCGTTGCGCTGCGCTGCGCCCGAGAATGACGACTGGGTCAGGCTTTGGATCGCTCCCAACTCGCCACCACCGCACCGACGACGATCAACACGCAGGACACGGCGAGCAGCCAGCTCGGCTGGGCGTAGCCCGCCAGCACGAGGATGATCGTCGAGAGCACCGGCGCGGCATAGGACGCGACGCCGAGCAGCGCGACGTCACCCTGCTTCATGCCGATGTCCCAGACCACGAAGGCGAGCCCGATCGAGCCGAGGCCCAGCCCGAATACGCCCGCCCATTCGACCGCCGTCAGCGTCCACAGCGTCGTCTCGAAAGCGAGATGGCAGGCGAAGGCCGGGATGGCGCAGCCGAGCATGGTGATACACAGGCTCTCTGACGGCACGGTGGCGAAGCGGCGGGACACCACCGAATAGCTCGCCCAGACGAAGGCGCCGAGCGCCGCCAGGAGATGCCCGAGCGCGAGCCCCTGCCCCGCCCCGAGCCCGCCCGAGACCAGCAGCGCGGTGGCGGCCAGGCCGATCAGCGCGCCGACCAGATGCCGCGGCCGCAGCCGCCCGCCCGGCAACAGCGCCGCGAACAGCACGATCAGCAGCGGCCAGAGATAATGGATCAGATTGGCCTCGGCCGCCGGCGCCGTCTTCACCGCCGCATAATAGAGCGCCGTATCGCCGAAGGGGCCGTAGAGCCCGAGCGCGAAGGAGGCCGGCGTCGGGCGGATGCGCGCGAGCTGCCCGCGCGCGGCCGCGATCGCGAGGATCAAAAGGCCACCGATCACGAAGGTCATGCCGACGAGCTGGAACGGCGGCACCCGCCCGCTCATCGCCGTGAATAGGGCGAGCGTCGACCAGAGCAGGATGGCGAGGAAGCCGATGAGCGTGGCGGTGCGGGAGGTCATGGCCGAGGCAGGTTGGAGCGGGCTGAAGGGCTCGATAGCAGGCATGCCCCGGAAAGCCGAGAGTGGGAGGGCGCAGATCAATACACCGTCATCCCAGGCGACCGGAGGGAGACCTGGGATGACGGCGTGGTTCTGAACGAGCATCCTATGAGGATCTCGCCGCAGCGCAGCACGGCCTTGGCGCCATGGGCGCCATGATCGCAGCGCCGGATCGCCGCCATTGACCGGAAGGGAGCGAAGGATCAAGCGTCGGGTCATGACGACACTCGCCCTGCCGGCCACCGAGCGCCGCCCGCTGATCCCGATCCTCGTCGCGCTGAGCGCGGCGCATCTGCTGAACGACCTGCTTCAGTCGATGATCCCGGCGCTCTACCCGCTGATCAAGGAGAACTTCCGGCTCGACTTCGGCCAGATCGGCCTGATCACGCTGGCCTTCCAGGTGACGTCGTCCCTGCTGCAGCCCCTGCTCGGCTGGCTGACCGACAAACGCCCCTGGCCTTATGCGATGGTCGCAGGCATGGGCGCGACGCTGCTCGGCCTGCTGACGCTCGCCTCCGCGACGAGCTACCCGCTGGTGCTGCTCGCCGCCGCGCTGGTCGGGCTGGGTTCGGCCGTGTTCCACCCGGAGGCGACGCGCATGGCCCGCCATGCCGCGGCGGGCCGCCAGGGCCTGGCGCAGGGGCTGTTCCAGGTCGGCGGCCATGCCGGCTACGCCATCGGCCCGCTGCTGGCGGCGGCGATCGTCGTCCCGCGCGGCCAGTCGAGCCTGGCCTGGTTCTCCATCATCGTGCTGGTCGCGATGGTCCTGATGTCTTGGACCGCCTCGCGCTACTCAGCCTTCCGCCGTGGCCAGCCGAAAGGGCATGGCGATGAGACCGCCGGGCACGGCCTCTCGCGCGGGCGCGTGCTCTTCGCGATGACGATCCTGATCCTGCTGCTGGTTTCGAAGAACGGCTACAACGCCGCCTTCACCTCCTATTACACCTTCTACCTGATGACCCGCTTCGAGATCACGGTGCAGCTCTCGCAGATCATGCTGTTCCTCTATCTCGCGGTCAGCACGGTGGGCGTCATCATCGGCGGCATGGTCGGAGACCGCATCGGCCGCGACCGGGTGATCTGGCTTTCGATCGTCGGGTCTTTGCCCTTCGCGCTGATGCTGCCCCATGCCGATCTGTTCTGGACCGGCGTGCTCAGCGTGATCATCAGCTTCGTGATGGCGAGCGCCTTCTCGGCGATCCTGATCTACGCCATCGACCTCGTGCCCCACCGCGTGGGGCTGGTCGGCGGGCTGTTCTACGGCCTGTCCTTCGGACTCGCCGGCCTCGCCGCCGCCGTGCTCGGCGCACTCGCCGACAGCATCGGCATCGTCGAGGTCTTCCGCATCACCGCCTGGCTGCCGGCGCTGGGCCTGCTCACCTTCCTGCTGCCGACATCGCGGCGAGGGTGAAGCCGGCGTCATGCTCGGGCCCGACCCGAGCATCTCTCTCAGGAAGCGGGCGCCTCATCGGCGCGTCATTCTCGGG
>NZ_JBHSLU010000035.1:20295-96315 GCF_042655245.1 Allobosea massiliensis
TCGGAGGCGAGGAAGACGACCATCGCGGCGATCTCCTCGGGCTTGCCGAGACGGCCGACCGGGATGCCGGCGATCACCCGCTGAAGGGCGGCTTCCGGCATCGCCGCGACCATGTCCGTGCCGATATAGCCCGGCGTGATCGCGTTGACGGTGATGCCCTTGTTGGCGTTCTCCTGCGCCAGCGCCTTGACGAAGCCGATGTCGCCAGCCTTGGCGGCGGAGTAGTTGACCTGCCCCATCTGGCCCTTCTGGCCGTTGATCGAGGAGATCACGATGATGCGGCCGAAACTGCGGGCGCGCATCCCCTCGATCACGGGCCGGGTCATGTTGAACAGCGAATCGAGATTGGTGCGGATCACATCCGACCATTGCTCTTTCGTCATCTTGTGGAAAAAGCCGTCGCGGGTGATGCCGGCATTGTTCACCAGGATGTCGATCGGCCCGATGTCGGCCTCGACCTTGGCGATGCCCGCCGCGCAGGCGTCGTAGTCGCCGACATCCCATTTGAACACCGGGATGCCCGTCTCGGCCTGGAACTTGGCGGCCGCCTCGTCATTGCCGGCATAGCTGGCGGCGACCTTGTGGCCGGCCTCCTGCAGGGCCCGGCTGATCGCCGCGCCGATGCCGCGCGTTCCCCCCGTGACAAGTGCCACCTTCGTCATGCTTCGTCCCTCCTCATGGCGGCGTGGGCGCCGCGCTATTGTTCCGACAGCTTCAGATCGGGCCTATACGGCCCGTCGACGTCCTTGATGATGGCCTGGCCGCAGACGACCCGGCCTTGCGCGGCGTCAAAAGTCAGGGTCGGATGCCCGTAAAGCACCCAGCCCCGGCTCAGCGCCTCCGAGACCCGGTGACAGAAGGAGGCGTCGTCGGGCCCGGTCAGGTAGCGGTAGAGCGTCGTCTGGCGCGCCATGCCGCCCTCAGCGCTCCAGCGCCATGGCCACACCCATGCCGCCGCCGATGCAGAGCGTGGCGAGGCCCTTCTTGGCGTCGCGACGCGCCATTTCGTGCAGCAGCGTCACGAGCACGCGCGCACCCGAGGCGCCGATCGGGTGGCCGATCGCGATCGCGCCGCCATTGACGTTGACGATCTCGGGGTTCCAGCCGAGGTCCTTGTTGACCGCCAGCGCCTGCGCCGCGAAGGCCTCGTTGGCCTCGACGAGATCGAGATCGGAGACCGACCAACCGGCCTTCTCCAGCGCCTTGCGCGTCGCCGGAATCGGGCCCGAGCCCATGATCGCCGGATCGACGCCCGCCGTCGCCCAGGAGGCGATGCGCGCCAGCGGCTTCAGGCCGCGCTTGGCGGCTTCCTTCGCCGACATGATCACCAGCGCGGCCGCGCCGTCATTGATGCCGGACGCGTTGCCGGCGGTGACGGTGCCGTCCTTCGAGAAGGCGGGTTTGAGCTTCGCCATCGCCTCCAGGGTCGCGCCGTGGCGGGGATATTCATCGGTATCGACGACGATGTCGCCCTTGCGGGTCGAGACGGTGAAGGGAACGATCTCGTCCTTGAACTTGCCGGCCTTCTGCGCGGCCTCGGCCTTGTTCTGCGAGGCGACGGCGAAGGCGTCCTGCTCCTCGCGGGTGATCTGCCACTTGGTCGCGACGTTCTCCGCGGTCGTGCCCATGTGGTAGCCGTGGAAGGCGTCCCAGAGCCCGTCCTTGATCATCGTGTCGGTGAATTTTAGGTCGCCCATCTTGGTGCCGGAGCGAAGATGCGCGGCATGCTGGGCCATGGACATCGATTCCTGCCCGCCGGCGACGATGATGTCGGCATCGCCATTGGCGATCTGCTGCAGGCCGATCGCGACCGTGCGCAGGCCCGAGCCGCAGAGCTGGTTCAGGCCCCAGGCGGTCTTCTGCTGCGGAATGCCGGCGGCCATGGCGGCCTGGCGGGCCGGGTTCTGGCCCTGCCCGGCGGTCAGGATCTGGCCCATGATGACCTCGTCCACATCGGCCGGATCGACCTTGGCGCGCGCCAGCGCCTCCTTGATGGCGGCCGCGCCGAGCTCATGGGCCGGCGTGTTGGCGAAGGCGCCGTTGAAGGCGCCCACCGCGGTGCGCGCCGCGCTGACGATCACGATGTCCGTATCGGCCATGGGGAAATCCTCACTGTTGTCGCGACGTCCGGCCCGGCCGGACGCCTGTTCGGCAGGCACCTTCGAAGCCCGCCGCGCCGCCGTCAAGTCAGCCGAAAGAGAGGGCCGCGCCGAAACTTGCGGCAGCCGATCCTTGAGATGGCGCAAAGACATGCCGCATAGCCCATGCTGTGATCGGCATTTGCGGGCCGGCGCTCAAAAAACTTGCGACGGGCGCGGCAGCGGCTACCATCGCCGCCGGAAGACCGTCAGTCCGGCCGCCGCGCGATCTGTGCGGAAGGCTACGGACCAACGTGCAGGATTCTGATGGCCAGCGACAAAGAACCGACCGTCATCAAGAAATACGCCAACCGCCGCCTCTATCACACGGGCACGAGTTCCTACGTCACGCTGGAAGATCTCGCGGGGCTGGTCCGCAACGGCGAGGATTTCGTCGTCTATGACGCGAAGTCAGGCGAGGACATCACCCGCTCCGTCCTGGCGCAGATCATCTTCGACGAGGAATCCAAGGACGGGCAGAACCTGCTGCCGATCGCCTTTCTGCGCCAGCTGATCCGCTTCTACGGCGACAGCATGCAGGCGCTGGTGCCGCGCTATCTCGAATTCTCGATGGATCATCTGACCAAGGAGCAGAACCAGTTCCGCGAGCAGATGGCCAAGGCCTTCTCCGGCGGTGCCTTCGGCGGCGGCGCCATGGACGCGCTGCAGGCCCAGACCCGCGCCAACATGGCGATGTTCACCGAGGCCTTCCGGATGTTCAACCCCTTCACCGCGGCTGCCGCCGGCAAGGCGCAGGAGGACGCTTCTGCTGCCTCGCCCGCCAAGGGCGACGATCTCGGCGATCTCAAGCGCGAGCTGAGCGAGATGCGCGACCGGCTCGACAAGCTCGCCAGGACGAAGTGAGGCGCAAGGGCTGAGCGAGGCGCAGTTCGGCCGCGCTCAGCTCGCCGCGCGCCGGCCCTGCCCCGGCGCAGGGCGGCGCAGCTCCGCCTTTCCGACCAGATGCCCCTGCAGATAGGTGACGCCCCAGTCGGCGAGCATCCGCGCCTGCGTCTCGTCGTCGACCCATTCCGCCACCGTGTCGACGCCGAGATGGCGCGCGAGGTCGATCAGCGTGCGGACATAGAAGCGGTCGTCGGTCGAGCGACGCAGATTCTGGGTGAAGGTGCCGTCGATCTTGAGCACGTCGATCGGGAAGGCGCGCAGATGCCGCAGCGATGTGTGGCCCGCGCCGAAATCGTCGATCGCCACGCGGGCGCCGCGCTCCTTGATCTTGCCGAGCAGCCGGGCGATCCGCGTCGGGTTCTCGATCGTCGCGGTTTCCGTGATCTCGACGATCAGCCGCTCGGCCAGCCCCCGTCCGCTGCTGGTGCAGGCAAGAAAGGCGTCCATCCATTCCGGGTCGGAAAGCGACCGCGGCGAGACGTTGACCGAGAGCGAGAGTTTCGGATCCTCCGCCAGCAGCGCGGCGGCGAGTTCGAGCACGCGATGGTCGAAAAGCCGCACCAGGCCGCGCCGCTCCAGCATCGGGATCAGCTCGGCCGTGGCGAAGAAGGCCCCCTCGCGCCCGAAGGAGACGCGCAGCAGCGCCTCGTGGAAGGCGATTTCGCGCGTCGTCGCGCGCACGATCGGCTGCAGTGCGAGCTCGATGCGGCGCTCGTTCAGGGCCGCCAGCGCGCTGACGTCGAAGCCCGAATCCTGGTCGCTGCGCACGCGGCTTTCCTGCCGCCGCGCGATCACGACCGCGTCGGAGGCGCCGGCCTTGGCGCCGGAGAGCGCGTTCTCGGCAGCAGAGAGCAGCGTCCCGGCATGGTTGGAGAGATCCGGCGCGATCGCGGCGCCGACGCGCAGCCGCACCAGCGCGATTCCGCGCGCGGTCTCGATCGCGGACTGCGCCACGGCCTTGCTGAAACGCCGCGCCGCGGCCTCGACCTGGTTCTGCGGGCAGCCGGTCAGCAGGATCGCGAAGCGGTTGCCGGAATAGCGCACGAGATGGTCGCGCCGCCGCGTCACCGAACGCAGCCGCTCCTGAACCACGCCGATGATCTCGTCGGTAGCCTCATGGCCGAAATCGTCGTTGAGCCGCGCCAGCTCGTCGATCGCCGCGATCAGGACGACGACATTGCGCTCCGCAGGCAGATGCTCCGAGAGCGCCGAGGACAGCCGGTCGAGCAGGGCCGAACGGTCGCCCAGCTCGCCGGTCTGGCCGAGCAGCTCGTCGGGGCGAACCTGGCGCTCGAGCCGCAGCATGCCGCGGGCGCAGGCGGGCCGCCCGTCGGTGCCGGCGAACCAGCGCCCGGCATCCTCGACCCACATGCGACGGCCGGCCAGTTCGGCCGCATAGCGCGTCCTGTAGATGACGCCCTCGCCCTGATCCTGCCCGCCGGAGGAGAAGACGGCGTCATAGCGGCTGCGGCCGCTCCCCGGCTCGACCAGCCCGGCGAAGCCGAGGCCGCGGGACATGGCGGCGGCGGGAATCGGGCCGAGCACATCGGCGGCGTTCGGGCCCCATTGCAGCGCGTCGCTCTGGATGTCCCAGCTGTAGACGACTTCACCGATCGACGAGAGCAGGTTGCGCGGGTCGACGCGGGCCTCGTCACGCGCACTGAAGATCGACGGCACCGGCATCGGTGAAGCAGCCTCGGGAGGACGGGACGCCCGACGAGCGCTGGACGGTTCGCGGGCGGGAGATGTCCGGAAACGATGCAGTAAGTGTTCTTAACACCCCGTTAAGCCTGGCCGGCCCCTTGCAACTTTCCCTCCGGGCGCAGCGACTGCGTATCGGAGTGGCACATGGCCGAATCGGGGCATCGGGAGCAGGCTGACGGACGCGTGGCGGCGGGCTCGGCCATGCTGCTGCTGCAGCTCGCGGCCAGCCAGGCCGAGATTGGCCCCTTCGCCCGCAGGGGCTGCGAGACGCCGCAGGTCGCGACGGGGCTCTACCGCCGGACGGCGCGCCTTCTCTCCGCCACCGGGCGCCGTCCCTGAAGCGCCTGCGTCTCAGGCCTGGGGATGGTAGACCCAGACGCGTCCGCCCAGCACCTCGTAACGCGTGCTGACCGTCTCGGGATCGCCGGCGTCCGAGAAGCGGCGCTCGGGCGGAGTTTCGCAGGAGACGAGCGCGAACCGATTGATCTGGACGAGCCGGTCCGCCCGTGTCGACCCGGGCATCGGCACGTTCTGCTCGATCACCTCGACCAGCCGCCCCGGTATCACGATGCCGAGCACGATGGCCGTGTGATGGGGCCGGCTCATCACCCATGGCATGCCGACGCGCCCGGCCGGGCCGGACAGCAGGTCGCGCGTGGTCACGGTGCTGCGCACGCTGTAGCCGCGCATCTGGATGATGTCGCCGGCCGCGATCTCGGTCGCCGACCGCACCTCTTCGCCCCAGACATAGTCGGCACGGGCCGAAAAGCGCCGGGTCAGCTGGCGAGAGGTGCGTGCGCGCTGGGCCAACAGCGCGTCCTCCGCGAGGGTCCAGCATTCGCCGTTGCCATGGCGGACGCCAAGCGGCCGCTGGCGCAGCCAGGCGACGATGCGGGCGTTGAGCTGAGGATTGAAGACCATCGCGACCTCCACGCATGACGTCGCGTCGTTGTCGCGGCGATGGCCATCCGGGTTCTGTCGCAGACAAAGAAAAAGGGCCGGCGCAGAGGCCGGCCCCTTTCGAACAACGTTGCGAGACGCTCAGGCCTCGGTCTTGGCCTTGAGGACCTGGCGGCCGCGATACATGCCCGACTTGAGGTCGATGTGGTGCGGGCGGCGCAGCTCGCCGGAGTTCTTGTCTTCGATATAGGTGGGCTGCTTCAGCGCGTCGGCCGAGCGGCGCATGCCCCGCTTCGACGGCGACGTCTTTCTCTTCGGAACGGCCATGATACTCTCCATCGTGCCGCCGCCCGGAAGCGCTGCCCGCAGGCCACGCCACCGCCACGACGACGGATCAATCTCGTGAGGCGTTGCCCATACACGCTGACGGCCGCGCTGGCTAGTGCCGAATCCGGCTTTTCGCAATCCGACCGGCAGGTCAGGCCGGAACGGCGCAATCCCCCAGCGGGCCGAGCTGCCCGACCCGGCGCTGTACCCGCGCGCTGGCCGAGAGCAGGGCCCGGCTCGGCTTCGCCGGGTCGCGCAGCAGCGGGTTGGGCAGCGCGCCGGCCAGACGCGCCGCCTCGGCCGGCGTCAGCTTCGCGGCCGGCTTGCCGAAATGGCGCTGGGCGGCGGCCTCGGCCCCGAACACGCCCTCGCCCCATTCGGCGACGTTGAGATAGACCTCCACGACCCGCGGCTTGCCCCAGGCGAAGTCGATCGCCATCGCCAGCGGAATCTCGAGCGCCTTGCGGACATAGGAGCGGCCCGGCCAGAGGAAGACGTTCTTGGCCGTCTGCATCGTCAGGGTCGAGGCACCGCGCGAGGGCCCGTCCTCGTCCTCCATCACCGCATTGAGCTCGACCCAGTCGACGCCGCGATGGCTGCAATAGCGCTGGTCCTCGGCCGCGATGACGGCCCGGATCAGATTGGGAGAGATGTCCGTGAGCGGCACCCATTGACGCTCGACCGGCTGCAGCGTCAGCCAGCGCCCGAGCATCATCGTCGAGGGCACGGGCACGAAGGCATAGAGCAGGATCGCGACCAGCAGCAGGACCGGCAGCGCCAGCAAAGCGAGCCAGAGGGTCCGCAGCAGGCGCAGCACAGGACTTCGCCGCCTCGCCGCTCCGTCACCCGCCATTGCCGTCATCCCCCTCACGCCTCCGCGCCGGCCTCCGGCTTGACGGTTCGGCCGCTCTCCGGCAAGCCCCGCCGGTCTGCGAACGCGAGGCCCGCGCATGAGTTCCGCCCCCACCCGCGCTCCCGAGGCCGCCGACGGGCTCGCCGCCCGGCTGGGCTGGACCGCCGACGCGATCGAGACCCTGCTCGCCGGGCTGCTGGCCGAGAGCCCGCGCAAGGGCGAGATCGCCCGCCCCGCCCGGCTGCTCGCCGCCATGCGCCATGGCGCGCTCGGCGGCGGCAAGCGCCTGCGGCCCTTCCTGACGGTCGAGACCGCCCGCCTCTTCGGCGTCGCGCCCGCGGACGCCCTGCGGGCCGGTGCGGCAGTGGAGCTGGTCCACTGCTATTCGCTCGTCCATGACGACCTGCCGGCCATGGATGACGACGACACGCGCCGCGGCCGCCCGACCGTCCACAGAGCCTATGACCAGGCCAGCGCGATCCTCGCCGGCGACACGCTGCTGACCTATGCCTTCGAGGTGCTGGCCGACCCCGCAACCCACCCCTCCGGCGAGATCCGGGCCGCGCTGGTGCTGGCGCTGTCCCGCGCGGCGGGGCTCGGCGGCATGGCCGGCGGCCAGATGCTGGATCTCGCCGCCGAGGGCCGCTTCGGCAGCGGCGAACCGGCTGCTCTCTCGGAGGCCGAGATCCGCAGGCTGCAGGCGATGAAGACCGGTGCGCTGCTGGCGGCGAGCGTCGCGATGGGCGCGATCCTCGGCGGCGCCTCGGCCGCGCAGCGCGCATCCCTGGACAGCTACGGCCGGGCGCTCGGCGCGGCCTTTCAGGTCGCCGACGACATTCTCGACGTCGAGGCCAGCCCCGAGCAGCTCGGCAAGGCGACCGCCAAGGACCAGGACAAGGGCAAGGGCACTTTGGTGCAGGCGCTCGGCCTCGACGCCGCCAAGCGCGAACGCGACGCCCTCAGCGCGGCGGCCGTGGCGGCCCTTTCCGGCTTCGGGCCGGAGGCGGATATCTTGCGTGCGGCGGCGCGGTTCGCGGCGGAGCGGGCGAGCTGAGCGGTTACGGCGGGAGCCGATAGCGACGCCGCCGAGGAAAGCCGTCATCCCGGGACGACCGAAGGTCGGCCCGGGATGACGTGAACGGGTTCCTACCGCCAGCGCCCGAAAGCGTCGGCCAGCGTCTGCCCGCCCGGCACGCCCTTCTCGAAGGTGATGATGCCGCGCCGGCCGGAGGCGAAACGCACCGGCACGTCGATCCAGCTGCGGGTCAGCATCAGCTCGATGTTGCGGTCGACCTCGACCGGAACATTGGAGAGCGCCGCCACGAAAAGGTTTTCGCCAAGCGCGGAGTTGATGGCCGAGAGCGGTGCACCGCGCTCGCTCTCCTCCGCCTTGAACTGCGGCACGCCGACCTCGCGCACCGCCTCCGTCGCGGGATTGCCGGTGCTTGAGAAGCGCATCCCGATGATGTGCGAGGCCGGGAAGGCCGAATCGGTGTTGCGGCGGACGGTGAAGTCGAGCGTCAGGCCGATCTCGGTGAACTCAACCGTTGCGCGCACGATCGTCTCGACCGGCCGGCCCTGGCCGACGCTCTCGCTGTCGAGCCGCCAGAAAGCCCGGCCATTGACGGCGCGCGGCGCCTGCGGGCTGTTGGGATCCTCCGTGTAGAGGATCGCCCGCTGCGCCACCGTGATCTCCTGCGAGGGCGCGGCCCCACTGGCCGACGGCCGCGTCGCGGGCGGCTGGGAACCGGCCTCGCCGACGCGCTCGTTGATCTTGCCGGCGGAGTCCGCCTGGGGCGCCGGCGCGGGCGTCTCGCTGCGCGGACGCTGGACGGTCTCGGGCGGGTTCACCTTGTTGACGTAATAGGCCGTCACTGCGATGGCGGCGACGGCAACTGCGACACCCCCCGCCACCACCGCCGTCCGCAGATGGCCGGGCTTGACGCGCTTCTCGCGGGGCGGCGCGATACGCGGCCGCGCCGGCTGCGACTCGGCCGGATCGTCGCGGCTCTCGCCGAAGCGGTCCTCCTCCGGCGCGGCGGCGTTCACAGGCGGGCGCGGCGGCGGGGCGGCAGGCTCCGGCAGAGGCGGATCGTCGAAGGCCGGCACCGTCTCCAGCGGCGGCTGCAGCGAATCGATGCTGGGCGGCGGCGGCGTGTCGTCGTAATCGGCCTCGATCCGCGCCACGGCCTCGTCGAGCGCCAGCCGCTCCCGCATGATCTCGGCCTCGCCCAGCGGCGGGTCGAGGCTGCGCAGCTGCGCCACGAGGGCGGTCCTGGCACGGTCGTAGATCGCCTGGCGCGCTGCCGGCGACGTGTCGGACAGTCCGGCCACGGCACGAGCCAGGATGGGATAGAAGTCGGCCATTGGCCTCACTTGTCGCTGTTGCGGGCCTGCGTCAACCCTTGGCGGAGCAGCCGGTTTCAGCCCTCGAAGGGGTTGTGGACCAGGATCGTGTCGTCGCGTTCCGGGCTGGTCGACAGCACGGACACGCTCGCGCCGATCAGCTCCTCGATGCGGCGGACATATTTGATCGCCTGCGCCGGGAGATCGGCCCAGGAGCGGGCGCCAGCGGTCGAGCCCTCCCATCCCTGAATCGTCTCGTAGACCGGCTCGACACGGGCCTGGTCGCTCTGGCCGGCCGGCAGATGCTCGAGGATCTCGCCGTCGAGCCTGTAGCCGGTGCAGACCTTGATCTCCTTGAAGCCGTCGAGGATGTCGAGCTTGGTCAGCGCGATGCCGTCGATGCCGGAGGTCTTCACCGTCTGGCGCACGAGGCAGGCATCGAACCAGCCGCAACGGCGCTTGCGCCCGGTGACGACGCCGAACTCCTTGCCCTTCTGGCCGATCAGCTCACCGATCTCGTCGAACAGCTCGGTCGGGAACGGCCCTTCGCCGACGCGGGTCGTATAGGCCTTGGCGATGCCCAGCACATAGCCGACCGCCGAGGGGCCGAGCCCCGAGCCGGTCGCGGCCTGGCCGGCGACGATGTTGGAGGAGGTCACGAAGGGATAGGTGCCGTGGTCGACATCGAGCAGCGCGCCCTGCGCCCCCTCGAACAGGATGCGCTTACCCGCACGGCGCTGCGAATCGAGCAGCGCCCAGACCGTATCCGCGAAGGGCAGGATCTTCGGCGCGATTTCCTTGAGCTGCGTCAGCAGCTCGGCGCCGTTGACCTCGTCGATGCCCAGGCCGCGGCGCAGCGCATTGTGATGGGCGAGCATGCGCTCGATCTTGGCCTCCAGGATCGCGGGGTCCTTCAGGTCGATGACGCGGATGGCGCGGCGGCCGACCTTGTCCTCATAGGCCGGGCCGATGCCACGCTTGGTCGTGCCGATCTTGAGGCCGGCATTGGCGGTCTCGCGGAAATGGTCGAGCTCGCGATGCAGCGGCAGGATCAGCGTGGCGTTGTCGGCGACGCGGAGATTCTCGGGGGAAATCGCGACGCCCTGCGCCTGCAGCCGCGCGATCTCCTCGACCAGATGCCAGGGATCGACCACGACGCCGTTGCCGATGACCGAGAGCTTGCCGGGCCGCACGATGCCCGACGGCAGCAGTGAGAGCTTGTAGACGACGCCGTCGATCACCAGCGTGTGGCCGGCATTATGCCCGCCCTGGAATCGCACCACGACATCGGCCTGGCTCGACAGCCAGTCGACGATCTTGCCCTTGCCCTCGTCGCCCCATTGGGCGCCGACCACCACCACATTTGCCATGGTTCAGGGGTTCCTGCTTGTCCTAAGTGAGTCTTGCGCGTGTCGTTTCGGGCAAGCGCCGCACATGAAAAACCCCGGCGCAAGACCGGGGTTCGAAGGCAGGTTCTTGCACGCCCTCATGAGCCAAGAGCGCGCCGAGGTCAAGGTTGGCGCGCATGGCCGGCGGCGGCGGGCGGGTGTAGAAGATGAGCCGGCGGCCGCCCGCAGGACCGATGCGGGCCCGCGCCAAGGGGATGAAGACACCGATGACGAACACGCTCGACGCCTGGCTCGACCGGCACCACGCCGCTTTCACGGCGATCCGCCAGGACATCCACGCCCATCCCGAACTCGGGCTCGAGGAAACGCGCACCGCCGCCCTCGTGGCGAAGAATCTGCGCGAATGGGGTGTCGAGGTGACGGAAGGAATCGGCGGGACCGGCGTTGTCGGCGTCATCCGCGGCAAGCGCGCCGGCCAGCGTGCGGTCGGGCTGCGCGCCGATATGGACTGCCTGGCGCTGGAGGAGCAGACCGGCCTGCCCTACGCCTCGCAGCACCCTGGCAAGATGCACGCCTGCGGCCATGACGGCCACACCACCATGCTGCTCGGCGCCGCGCGCTACCTCGCCGAGAATCCGGATTTCGCCGGCACCTGCATCCTGATCTTCCAGCCGGCCGAGGAAGGCCGCGGCGGCGCCAACGCCATGCTGGCGGACGGGCTGTTCGACCGCTTTCCCTGCGACGCGATCTATGGCCTCCACAACACGCCCGGCCTGCCGGCCTCGCATTTCGGCACGGCGGTCGGCCCCTTCCTCGCCTCGGCCGACAGCTGGGAGGTCGTCTTCCGCGGCGTCGGCGGCCATGGCGGCTCGCAGCCGCATCGCTCGACCGACATCACCTATGCCCAGGCGCAGTTCGTGCTGGGTCTCCAGGGCATCGTCGGCCGCAACGTGCCGCCGCTCGACACCGCCGTGATCAGCGTCGGCTACATCCATGGCGGCGACGTCAACGCGTCCAACGTGATTCCCTCCGAGTTGGTGCTCGGCGGCACGGCCCGGACCTATTCCGCCGAGATCCGCGACACGGTCGAGCGCCGCATCGGCGAACTGGCCGCTGCCACCGCGCTCGCCTGGGGCTGCAGGGCCGAAGCGACCTATCACCGCGGCACCAGCCCGCTGATCAACAAGGCCGAGCAGGTCGCGGTCGCGGTCGCGGCGGCGTCCGCTTCGGTCGGCGCCGACCATGTCGACGGGAAGATGCGGCCGGGCACGGGCGGCGAGGATTTCGCCGAGATGATGCTGATCAAGCGGGGCGCCTTCATGCGCATCGGCAACGGCGTCGAGGCGGACGGCTCCTTCAAGGGCCTGCACACCCCGCTCTACGACTTCAACGACGCCATCATCCCCGACGGCATCCGCTACTGGGTCAATGTCGTGCAGGAGGAGCTGGGCATCGGGGAGCGGGCGGCGGCGGCCTAAGGCACAACGCGTCATTCCGGGGCGCCGCGAAGCGGCGAGCCCGGAACCCATAACCGCAGGTCCTTCCGAATCGGGCTCCACGCGGCCACCTCATCCTGCCGATCGAGAGGTTATGGGTTCCGGGCTCTTCGCTTTCGCGAAGCCCCGGAATGACGGCGCCCCCCTCTGCAGGGCTCCCCTCCAAGCCCGTCGGTTGCGCGGCCCGGAGGCAGGTCCTATGCGGCGGGCTCACGCAAACCAGCGGGTCATCCCCATGCAATCGCTCGCCATCTCGACACTCACCATCTGCGGCATCGAGGAACTGCCCGCCCACAGCCTGCGCCGGGTCACGCATGTGCTTTCGGTGCTGGACCCCGACTGGCCCGAGATCGACGCTTTCGGGACCTTTGGCGAGCACACCCGCGTGACGCTGCGCTTCCACGACATCATCGATCCCGCACCCGGCAAGATCCCTCCCGAGCCGGAGCATGTCGCCCAGATCCTGCGCTTCGGCGAAGGGCTGCGCGAGGGCGTCGGTGAGCGGGTCGAGGGCCATCTCCTCGTCCACTGCCATATGGGCATCTCGCGCTCGACCGCGGCGATGCTCATGCTGATGGCGCAGAACGATCCGGAAGCGAGCGAGGACGCGCTGTTCGAGCGCCTGCGCACCGTGCGCCCGCAGGCCTGGCCGAACTCGGTGATGATCGGCTTCGCCGACGCGCAGCTCGGCCGCGGCGGGCGCCTCACGCAGGCGCTGCGCCGCCATTACGGCCGGCAGCTCCAGACCGAGCCGCGCTATACCGACTGGATGACACGGCTCGGCCGCGGGCGCGAGCTCGAGATGGCGGTGTGAGCGGTGGTCGTTTGTCCCTCCGACACTCGGCCGTCATCCTGGGCGACCGAAGGTCGTCCCGGGATCCATCCGAGGGCGGCGCAGAGCCCGATGATGGATCCCGGCCTGCGCCGCTGCGCGGCTGGTCCAGGATGACGCGTGGTTCGTGAGCAAACTTCCCCGCTCCCTCAGTTCAGCGGCCGCGGCAGAGGCTGCGGCCCCGGTCCCGGCTGCGGGGCATAGGTGACCTCGCGGTCGCCCGGCCATTTGATCCGGTAGGCGACCCTGATCTCCTTCTCGGCGCCGGGCGCGAGGTCGAAGGTCCAGGCCGAGACGCCGCGCTTGTCACCGACCTGCTTTTCGGTCGGCGGCGTGGTCTGCGCCGGCAGGCTCTCGACCGTGATCGCGCTGTTCTCCGAATAGGGAATGCGCTCGGTCACCGTCACCTTCACCGGCTGGGCGTGCAGGCTCTTCACCACCGTGCGGAACTCGCGCAGATCGGTCCGGCTCTGGCCCAGCCAGTTCGGCTCGTTCTCCCGGCGGCGCACCGGCGCGCGCGTGACCTTGAGCTTTTCGTCGGCGCCGAAGCCGAGCTCCACCCTGTCGCCCGGCGCCACCAACCCGATCCGGCCACGCCCGATATAGGTGCCGTCGCGATGCAGGGCCACGGGGCCCGGCAGCAGCGGCGCCGCCTCCTCATGCACGAAGCTCGCCTCGAGATAGGCCCTCTCCTCCAGCTCCGGCACGATCCGCGCCGTCAGCGCCGGGTCCGCCTTGGCCTGGCTCAGCAGCACGGTCTTTGAGGAGCCGTCCTGTGGAATGGTCGCGCGGCCGGGCACCTGGAAGCTCGCCTGATAGGCGCCCGCCTCGACCGTCGCGGTCTGAGCCTCCGCCGCGACGGGTGCGGGCGCGGCCGCCGCGCGCTGCGAGGCCTCGGCCTGGGCGTCCGCTTCCGCCTTGGCCCGGGCGGCCGCCATCGGGGCCTGGGCGGCGCGTGCCGTCGGGCGCGCCTCATAGAGCACCGGCGGTTCGAAGAACATGACCTGCACCGGCGTCAGTTCCGGAACCCGGGTGCCACCGGCCGAGCGCGTCGTCGACAGCGTCAGCGCGACCTCGCTCCAATCCTCCCCCGTGCGCTGGCGAAGTTCAGCACGGCGCACCAGTTCGAGACCCGGCTTGCCGCCGGCAGCCGCCGTCGCCAGCCGCGCTTCGTATTGCGGGGTCCAGCTCGCCCCGCCGACGCGGTAGCTGACCGTGAACTCGGCCGCGACCGGCCCGGGCGCCTCGACCGCGATGGCGACGTCGCGCTTCGGTGCGCCCGGCCGCCCCGGCTGCGGCTTCGCCCGTTCCAGCGCCACGATCTCGCCCTCGACCTCGGCCGCGCGCGCCCGCACGCCGCGCAATTCCTCATGCACCTTGACCAGCGCCGTGCCGATCGCCTCGAACACGGCCGGCCAATCCGCCACCGGCAGAGCCTTGCCGTCGGGCCCGAGCTTGTCGGGTCCGGTCTGGCCGAAACGCTCGATCGTGGCGCGCTTGGCCTCGATCGCGGCGATCTGACCCGCGAGGGTCTCCTTCTCCTCGCGCAATGTCTTGAGCTTGCCCTCGATCACCGCATCGAGAACCGGCCGGGCCTCGCCGGGAGCCAGACGGACATCGACGGCACCGACCGAGAAGCCCGCGCTGCCCTTGCCCTCGACGCGGATCGAGGCGGGATCGATCGTCGCCGGCAGGCCGCGCAGCACGATCTGCGAGGCGCCCTGCAGCAGCTCGGCCTTGCCAAGCCGCGTCACCACCGCTCCGTCGGGATAGACCGTGACCCGGTCGATGCGGGTGGGGAGCTCGATTTCGGCTGCGGCGGCGAAGCCGGGCGCCAGCACGAGGGCGGCGGCTAAACGGGTCATCATGGTCGGCTATCCCCTGGGCGATCACGTCGCCGTGATAGGCGCGTCCGAATTCGGCGGGGCCAAGGCGGAATTGGGCCCGATTGCGGACGACGCCACCCGATCGCGGTCTGCGCCCAGCGTCGTCCTTCCATTGCAGGAGGCCGATACGAAAAAGGCCCCGCCGTCCGGCAGGGCCTTTCGCTGATCCCGGCGAGGTCGCTGGGAGGTCAGAACTCTTCCCAGCCGGCATCGCTGGCGCGGCTGTTGGCGACCTTCTTGGCCGGAGCCCGCGCGGCGGCGGGCGCCGGAGGCGGCGCGGGACGCGCAGACGGGCGGTGGCCGGCGAAAGCGGCCTCCGCGAGCTGGCGCAGACGGGCGGGCTCGCCGGCCGGAGCGGAGGGGGCCGAACCCATGGCGCCCCCTGAATCCGGACCGGTCTTGAAGGCCGCGACGAGGTCGTTGAGCTGGCCGATGCGGCTGGAGAGCGAGGCGGCCGAGGCTGCACTCTGCTCGGACAGCGCGGCATTCTGCTGGGTCATCTCGTCGAGATGGGCGACCGCCTGGCTCATCTCGTCGATGCCGCTGGCCTGCTCGCCGGACGCCGCCGAGATCTCGGCGATGGTCGCGGCGACCTTCTGCGAGGCGCCGAGGATCTGCTCCAGCGCCTCGCCGGCCTGCCGCACCAGCTTCACGCCGGCGCCGACTTCCGTATTGGAGGACGAGATCAGCGCGGAGATGTCCTTCGCCGCCTCGCTGGAGCGCTGGGCGAGAGTCCGCACTTCCGAGGCCACGACCGCGAAGCCCTTGCCGGCATCGCCGGCGCGGGCGGCTTCGACCGCGGCGTTCAGCGCCAGCAGGTTGGTCTGGAAGGCGATGTCGTCGATGACGCGGATGATGTCCGAGATCTTGGTCGAGGCGTCCTCGATCCGCGCCATGGCGTCGACCGCCTGGCCGGCGATCGAGCCGCCGTTCTGCGCCGCCTTCATCGCCTCGTCGCCAACAGAGGCCGCCTGGCGCGAGGCCTGGGCGGTCGCCTTCACGGACGCCGCGAGCTGCTCGGTCGTCGCCGCGGTCTCTTCGAGCGAGGAGGCCTGTTCTTCCGTGCGCTTGGACAGGTCATCCGCGCCCATGTTGATCTCGCGGGCGGCCAAGCCGACATCGGCCGAGGTCACCTGGATCGTCTTCACCGTGGCCGAGAGACGGTCGACCGTGTCGTTGATGGCGTTCTTGAGGTCGGCGAAGCGGCCACGATAGGTCGTGTCGACCCGATGCGTCAGGTCGCCGGCCGCGATCGCCTGCAGGGCCTCGGAGAACTCGCTGGTCGCGCCATCGACGACGGCGTTGATCTCGTTGATGCCGGCGACGAGCTTCTGCATCTGCTCGTCGGCCTGATCGATCTGCAGCCGCGCCGAGAAGTCACCGGCCGCCGCCGCCGCTACGACCTCGCCGACATCGGAGACCACCGCTTCCATCGACTGCGCGCGGGCCAGCCGCGCCGCCGCGGCCGCCTGCTCCTGCTGCTGCAGCAGCGCGACCTGCTCGGAGCTTTCGCGCAGCACGGAGACGGCCTTGGCCATGGTGCCGATTTCGTCCTGCCGGCCGAGATGCGGCACGGTCACCTTGAGATCGCCCTGGGTCAGCGCGCCCATGACGGTGCTGAGATCGAGGATCGGCTTGGTCAGCGAGCGCTGGGCGTAGAACAGCGCCATCAGCAGCGAACCCAGAAGCATGACGACAAGCGCGACCGGCAGACCGATCTGCGCCAGCTGTGTGAAGCTCGTCGCTTCGTTCTGGAGCGCATCGCTCGCAGCATCGGTGGTCTTCGCGAAGCCGACCAGGAGATCGTTCAGAGCCTTGCGGTTGTTGCGGTTGGCTTCGTTGTTGCCCTGGGCATTGGCGGCCGCCGTCGAGACCTCCCGGCCTAGCCGGATCGTCTCGGAACGGAAGGTGATGAAATCCGCGATCGCCTTCTCGATGGCGCGTGTCTGAGCCCGTTCGGATTCCGGCGCCATCCGGGTGAGGTCGGCGGCCAGAGCCCGCATCTGCGGGAAGCGCGCTTCCATGCCCTTGGCGAAGGGTTCAGCGGCCGCGGCGTCCTTCGACATGTAGATGCCGCGCGCATCCATCACCACACCAAGCACATGGCCGTTGATCTTGTCGGTCGCCAGCGTGATGTCCGAGAGGTTCGCGGCGCGCTGGTTGAGATCGTTGGAGCGCGACAGCGCCCAGAGTCCGAGGGCCGACGAGATGACGGCGCCCAGCGAGACGATCGCCAGGATCGCGATGATTTTGATGCGGATGGATTTCAACGTCTTCGGGCCCCAGCAACGGAACGTAAAACGCTCCATCGGAAATGATATCGAGAGCCTGCTTCGGCTCAGACGAAGAGGAAGGTCCAGACCTATCCCAACGTCATTACGGCTCCGATCTCCGCCCTGTTCCTTTAAATTTCGATTAAGAGCGAAGAGGAATTGCACAAGCATTGTGCAACTTAAGCGCGATAGAGCTGTGATTTCAGTGACATCCGGTCATCGAACGATCAGGGCTGCCGCCCCGACGGGCCCTGTGCAGGGCGGCCTTCGAATCACGGTCCGGCGGCAGAGACCACGTCACCAGCTGTAGCGGAGCGCCGTCTTGCCGCCGAAGCTGCGGCTGTTCGGTGCGAACTCGCCCTCGAAGGTGGCGGCGAGAGTGAGGAGCGGGCTCAGCCTGAGCTCGGCGGAGGCCGTGGTGCGCAGCGCATTGCGATCGAGCGCCGTGCCACCGACGATGAAGCTCGCGCCGGGCAGCGTCTGGAAGCTCGCCAGCGCACTCGAGCCGACATTGCCGTTGCGGATCCAGGCGGCGCCGGCCTCGAGCTTGAGCGGCTTGCCGGCGAGCACGAGTTCCATATCGGCGCGCAGGCCGAGTTCGCCGCGCAACCGTGTCGTATCCTTGCCGGCATAGGCGAGCGCGAAGGTCCCGGGCCCCGCCAGTGCGGTTTCCTGATATCCCGGAAGCGAAACGGTGGTGAACTGGCCGGCGGCATAGGAGGTCACGCCGAAGGAGGCGAGCCCGAAGCGATGGCCGGCCTCGATCCGCCCCGCCCAGCTGTTGGCGGTGAAGCGGCCCTCGAGGCGGTCGAGCCCGGCGACTGTCCGGTCGGTGGTGACGTCCTGCCAGGCATAGGCCACCGACCCGGTGAGATAGCTCTGGCGGATCTGCTGACGGAGGAAGGCGCCGGCCTGGAACAGGTCAGAGGTGCCCGAGCCCAGCCCGAAGCTGTTGAAGCTGGTCGCGCCGCCACCGAGCGCGAAGCCCGCGACAGTGTCGGGCGCGATCCGATAGTCGGCGCCGGCCATTGCGCCATAGATCCGGCTGGTCGTGGCGGCGGTGCCGGCGCCGGCATCGGCCCCGTTGAACTGCGCCGCGCCATAGCCGCCGGCCCAGACGCTCCAGCGCCAGAGATCGGGATCGGGCGTGATCGCGGGCGGCCTGCCGCCCTTGCGCGTCGGCAGATCCTCCGCCTGCTCCTTGGTGGAGGAATAGGAGGCATAGCCCGTGGGCGCCGGCGCCAGCGGCACGCCGCGCCCATCCGGCGCGACGGCCGTCAGCGAAGTCATGAACGGGTTCATCACGGTGGCGCTGGACTGCTGCACGCCGGTGGCGGACTCGCCCGAGACCTGCGACAGGCCCGCCGGCGTCAGGCTGCCGAAGACGGTGGGAATGCCGCCGGTGCGGTTGAAAAAGTCGGTCAGGGCATTGGCGGCGCTGGTCTGGTTCGGATTCAGGCCACGATTGGGAAGGGGTGAGACCGCCGGTGTCGAAGACGACGTCGTGGACGACGAGGTGGAGGTAGCGGTCGGCGTGAAATCCAGCGTCAGGTCGAGGAAGGCGTTGTTCCTGTCTTAGCTCAGCGCCGATTTGAAGCCCGATGGCAGGTTGGTATCGACCTTCTGACCGAAGGTGCCGGTGACGCCGCCGGCCGCGTTCAGGATGGTGTACTGCTTGGCGACATAGGTGCCCGGCTCGAAGCTCGCAGCGACCCTGGCTCCGCCCAGCGTCGCCGTGCCGGTGACGTTGACCCGGTCGGAGGCCGCGGGCGAGACCTCGACCGCATAGGTCGAGCCTGCGCTGAAGGTCAGGTTGCCGTTGACCGACAGGGTGCCGATCGAATTGCCGGGCGCCAGCGTGCCGCCGTTGATGCTGGTGGTGCCCACCGTGCCCGAGCCGCCGAGCGTACCGCCGGCGTTCACCGTCAGGCTCGATGAGGAGGCGATCGAGCCGTTGACGATCAGCTTGCCGGCCGACACCGTGGTCGCGCCGCTATAGGTGTTCGCGCCCGAAAGCGTGACATCGCCCGTGCCGGTCTTGGCGAGCCCGCCGGTGCCGGCGAGGATCGCCGACAGCGTGCCGGCCTGCAGATCGAAACTCGCGGTCGAGGAGAGCGTGCCGTTGCGGACCGTGCCACCGGTCAGCGTGAAGGCGCTGGCGGTCTGCGTGGTGCCGCCGAGATCGAGCGTGCCGGCCGAGACCTGCCAGGCCATCGTCGCGCCGGGCGCGTTACTCACGGTCCAAGTGCCTGTCCCGGACTTCGCCAGGGTGCCGAAGTTCCGGTACTGACCAGCGGGCCCCAATTGCGAGAGATCGAAGGCACCGTTCGACGCCCCGCCGAGCGCGAAGGTGCTTGTGCCGGAGGCCACGACGTTGCCGGTGACCGTCGCTCCTGACCAGACTTCGAGGCGGTTGGTGCCGCCGCTGAAGGTGATGGCATTGGCACGCGTGACGCCATCGCCTGAGAGGCCACCGGTGACGGTGGCGCTCCCTGAGAGAATGAGAGTCAGATCGGAGCCGATCACGCCGGCGCCGCCCGCGCCAGCGGCTGCTGTCGCGTTGCCGACACCACCGTTGCCGCCGCTCGCACTGCCATGGATCGTCACCGTCGCGCCGGCCCCCGTCGTCGTCAGGCCGTTGCCGCCTGCACCGCCGACCCCGGGGACGGCGATGCCGCCGCCGCCATTGCCGCCATTCCCGCCCACGAGGCTTCCATTGATCGTCGCGCTCGTCGACGCGCCGATCGTCAGGCCGCTGCCGCCCGCTCCGCCGGCGCCACCCTGTCCGAGTGCGCGATTGGCGCCTGCGCCATTGCCGCCATTGCCTCCGGTCAGCGTGCTGTCGACCGTCACCGTGCCGGAGCTGCCGAGGGCGGCTGCAGCGCCGCCATTGCCTCCGGCGCCGCCATAGGCGTTGTCGGTCGCGCCGACGGTCGCGCTGCCGCCGTTCCCGCCCTGGCCGCCTGTCACGGCCTGGTTGAAGATGATGGTCGCCGAAGCGGAACTGGTCACGCCGGCACCGCCATCGCCGCCCCGGCCGCCTCGCGGATTGTTGACAGCGCTTCCATTGCCGCCTGCCCCGCCGTCGCCGCCGGTGATCACGGCGTCGATCGTGGCAGTTTCGCCGGTCGGGACCGGGATGGCGTTCGCACCCGATCCACCGTCCGTCGCGGTGGGAGAGCCGGCACTACCCGCGGTACCGGCCGTCCCCGTCGTCGGCGTGCTGTAGGTCACACTCTGGGCCTGAGCCGCCCCCGGCGACAAGGGGCCCGCCAAAAGGAGAGCGGGAACACAGGCGATCAGCAGGGCGCACCGTCCGGCGCCGCCGAGCATCGCGGCGCGCAGCCGCGGGCAGACCCCTGCGCTCCGGGCCGGGCTTTGCCGTCGAACGGGCGCTGTGTCGGAAGCGGTACGCTGCGAATGGCTGGTCGAAACCCGTTCGAAGTCCTGCGCGGCGCCACGCGCCCCGCCCGTCGCCGCCGTCATGCCAGCCCCCGCCGCCCCCGGGGTCTCCAGCGCCCCGAATCGCCGCCCCGAGGGGCGGCATGGCGTCAGAAGGCGTCAATTATGGTTAGCGCAGCGTAAACGCATGGTGCCGGGCGGCGCCCCGAAACGGAGCGAAACAGAGCCTAGACCGAGTCCTCCGGCCCTCTCAGCCCCGGCCGCGCGCGCTCGCCTGCGGCTTGACGCGGAGGTTGAGGAAATTGCGCAGCTCCGTCACGCGGCGGGTGTCATCCAGCACCTCGGCGTCGAGCCCATGGGCCCAGGCGAGGTCCTGGCGGCTCCTGTCGGCGTCGAGCGCACGCAGCTCCGACAGCCAGGTTTCGGCGGCGGCCTCGTCGCGCCGGAAGCCCTCCTCGACCAGGATCGGCACCATCCGCCCGAGGATCGAGGCGACTTGGCGCAACGGGAACTCGGGGTGGTACTGCACGCCCCAGAACACGCCGCCCTCATGGCGGATCTCGGCCGCCTGCACGTCGCTATAGGCGTTCGAGGCCAGGACGGTGGTGTCGCCGGGCGGCAGCACCACCGTGTCGAGATGGATCGCCGGCGCGTCGAAGGCGGCCGGGCGCCCGGCCAGCAGCGGATGGCTGCGGCCGGCCTCGTTGACCGTGATCCGCCGGGCGAAGCCGACCTCGCGCCCGCGCGGGTTGCGCGTCACGGTGCCGCCGGCCGCGACGGCGCCCATCTGGATCCCCCAGCACGAGCCGAAGCAGGGCGTGCTGCTGGCATAGATCGCGCGCATCAGTTCGATCTGGCGCGTCACCGCCGGTTCGAGCTCGTAGATGTGCAGGGCCGAGCCGGTGAGGACGATGCCGTCATAGGATTGCAGGCCCGCGCCATCCGGCAGATTGGCGCCCTCGTCGGCCGGCAGGCAGATGTCGGTCACCACGCCGGGCTCGATCGCGGCGATCTCGGCGGCATAGGCCTCGGCCGGCTGGGCACCGTAGCCAGCGGCATGGCTCTCGCGCTGGGCGCGGGTGTTGCCGTCCACGAAGAGCAGGCGGAGCGGGCGACGGACGACATCGAGCATGGGAGGAGCCGCGGGTGACTGTGGGTGAGGGATGCGCCGGGCGCCGGGCGCCACTGCGCCTCATCCCACATGACGCGAACCGCGCGCAAGGCTATTGCAGGAGCCCGTTTCCCGATCGGTTGACCGCTTGCCCGCGAACCAGACCCTCAAGCAGCGCCTCTGGGGCAATGCCTATCTGCTGCTCACCCTGACGACCCTGATGTGGGGCGGCAATGCCGTCGCGGGCCGCCTCGCGGTCGACGCCATCTCGCCGATGGCGCTGACCTCGCTGCGCTGGGTCGTGGTCTGCGCGGTGATGCCGGTGCTGCTGCGCCACCAGATCAGGGCGCATTGGCCGGTGCTGCGGGCGCATTGGAAGTTCGTCGTCGCGATGGGCACGGTCGGCTTCACCGCCTTCAACGCGCTGATGTATCTCGCGGCCTATTCGACGACGGCGATCAATATCGGCATTCTCCAGGGCTCCATTCCCGTCTTCGTGCTGATCGGCGCCTTCATTGCCTATCGTACGCCGATCGGCCCCGTTCAGGCGCTCGGCGTCCTCGTCACGCTGCTCGGGGTCGCCGTCGTCGCCAGCCGCGGCGACATCGCGGTGCTCCGGCAGTTCGCCTTCGCCCCGGGCGATCTCTTCATGATCATCGCCTGCACCTTCTATGCGGGCTACACGGTGGCGATCCGCTCGCGGCCCCAGGTGCCGGGACTGGTCTTCTTCTCCGCGCTGGCAATGGTCGCCTGCCTCGTCTCGCTGCCGCTGCTGGTGATCGAGATCGCGCAGGGCGCCTTCACGGTGAAGACGCCGCAGGGCTGGCTGATCCTGCTCTATGTCGCGATCGGCCCCTCGATCCTGTCGCAGCTCTTCTTCATGCGTGCGGTCGAGCTGATCGGCCCGGGCCGCGCCGGCGTCTTCGTCAATCTCGTGCCGGTCTTCGCGCCGATCCTCGCCGTGCTGATCCTCGGCGAGCAGCTCGCGCTCTATCACGGCGTCGCCCTGCTGCTCGTGCTCGGCGGCATCTTCATCGCCGAGCGGCTGGCCAAGCGCGTCTAGCGCAGCGCCGAGACCGCCAGCCGCGCCACCGCGGCATGGGCCGCCTCGCGCGCCTTCGCATCCGCTGTCGAGCCCGCGAGATAGACCGCAATGGCGAAGACGCGACCGTTCGGCAGGGTCACGAGCCCGATGTCGTTGGTCGCGTGGTTGATGCCGTCCATCGTCAGCCCGGCGCCGGTCTTGTGGGCGAAGCGCGCGCCTTGCGGCAGGCCGGCGCGGATGCGATCGGGGCCGCTCTTCGTTTCAAGGGTGATCCTGTCGATGAGGGCGCTGTGCGCCGGCTCGCGCAGCCAGTTGCCCTTGGCCTGCGCCTCGACGAAGGCGACGCTGGCCTCGGGCGTCGCGCTGTCACGGGGGTCCTTCAGGGCCGCCTGCAGGGCCGCCTTGCGCCTGGCCGGATCGAGCGCGGAGAGCCTGGCGCGATAGGCGGGTTCGTCGATGACATCCGACCAGCCGAATCCGGCCAAGCCGAAGACCTCCGGCTGGAACTGCCGCTCATAGCGATCGACCGAGATGCCGGTGATGCCGCCGGCCTTCAGCATGGCGGTGACCGCCCGCGGACCGCCGATCTCGCGCATCAGGATGTCGGCGGCGGTGTTGTCGCTCTCGCCGGCGGCGAGCGCGATCAGCTCCCGCACCGGATAGGCGTTGGCCTCGCCCTTGAACGCCTTGGCGAGCGGGCTGTGATAGAGCGAAAACTCGCTGCGCTTGATCGTGACCGGCTGGTCGAGCCTGAGCTTGCCGGCCTCGACCGCCTGCAGCGCCGCAATCGCCAGCGGCCATTTGAACACGCTCTGCATCGGAAAGCGCTCGCTGCCGCGATGCGACCAGAGCGAGCGATCCTTCAGATCGAGCAGGGCGACGCCGAGCCGGCCATTGGCGTCGCGCTCGATCGCGACGATCTCGCGCGAAAGCCTCGCCTTGTCCCAATCAGCGGCGGCCGGTGCCGGCGCGAGCCAAGGCGCGGCAGCGGCGCAGGCGAGGATGGCGGTGGTGATGAAGCGAGGCATCGGCGTCTCCCGTGAGCGGCGCGCACGGAAGACGGCGAATGGGGCGCCGGTTTGTCGAACCGGCGGCGGGTCTCAGCTCGCCTGCTTGACCGCGATGCCCTTGTCCGCGAGCAGCGCCTGCAGTTCGCCGGCCTGGAACATCTCGCGGGTGATGTCGCAGCCACCGATGAACTCGCCCTTGACGTAGAGCTGCGGGATCGTCGGCCAGTTGGAATAGGCTTTGATGCCCTCGCGGATCTCCTGATCCTCGAGCACGTTCACGCCTTTGAACGGCACGCCGACATAGGACAGGATCTGCACGACCTGCCCCGAGAAGCCGCACATCGGGAATTGCGGCGTGCCCTTCATGAAGAGCACCACATCGGCGGACTTCACCTCGGCATCGATGCGGGCATTGACGTCGGACATGAACGTATCTCCGGAGTTCAGTTCTGGCTCGCCAGAGCGTCCTGCTCGTTGAGGCGATGCACGATGCGAAGAATCTCGTTGGTCTGGGTCAGCATCCGGTTTTCGAGCAGGACGAGATCGCTCTTCACCTCACCGATATCGCGCTCCAGCCGTCCGAGGCGAACGTCGTGTCGCCCGAGCGTCTCGATGACGTGATCGAGCTTGCGGTCCATGCTGCGCAGAAGAACAAGCGTGTGGCTAGCGACAGTCGGATCGGGCTCGGCCATGGCGGCTGCTCCAGGGTTCGCCTCAAATATCAGGCGTCACCGTCGTCAGCGCAAGGGCGTGGAGGACGCCGCCCATGTTCCCCTGCAGGGCGGCATAGACCATCTGGTGCTGCTGCACCCGCGTCTTGCCCTTGAAGGCGGCCGAGATCACGGTCGCGGCGTAATGGTCGCCGTCGCCGGCGAGATCCTTGATCTCGACGATCGCATCCGGCAGCGCCGCCTTGATCATCGCCTCGATGTCGCGCGCATCCATCGCCATGGCGGTTCTCCTCAGGCGGCCTTGCCGGCCATATAGGCCGGCAGCCAGGTCTCGTGGGCGCTCTTCAGCTCGGAGACGGCCACAGGGGTCTCGCCGGCCAGCGCCAGCACGCCACCGCCCGTGCGTCCGAGCACCGTCACCGGCACGCCCGCCCCCGCAATCTCGGCCCGGACCCTCTCGGCCGAACCGGCCGGCACGGTGACGAGATAGCGCGCCTGATCCTCGCCGAAGAGCGCGGCATGGGCCGGCCCCGCCGGCAGCGCCTCGATGGTCGCGCCGATGCCGCCGGCCATCGCCATCTCGGCCAGCGCGACGGCGAGCCCGCCGTCGGACAGGTCGTGGCAGGCGCTGACGCTCCCGGCCGTGATCAGGCCGCGCACGACATCGCCGTTGCGGCGCTCGACGGCGAGATCGACCGGCGGCGGCGCGCCCTCCTCGCGGCCGCAGACCGTCGCGAGATAGGCGCTCTGGCCGAGCCAGCCGGTGGTCTCGCCGATCAGCAGGATCGCCTCGCCCTCCGCCTTGAAGGCGATGGTCGCGTGCTTGGTCACATCGGCGAGAACGCCGACGCCGCCGATGGTCGGGGTGGGCAGGATCGAGACGCCGTTGGTCTCGTTATAGAGCGAGACATTGCCGGAGACGACGGGGAAGTCGAGCGCGCGGCAGGCCTCGCCGATGCCGCGGATGCAGCCGACGAGCTGGCCCATCACCTCGGGCCGCTCGGGATTGCCGAAATTGAGGTTGTCGGTGATGGCGAGCGGCGTCGCTCCCGTCGCGGTGAGATTGCGCCAGGCTTCCGCCACCGCCTGCTTGCCGCCCTCGAAGGGATCCGCCTCGCAATAGCGCGGGGTGACGTCGGCGGTCATCGCCAGGCCCTTCGGCCCGTCCTCGATCCGGATCAGCCCGGCATCGCCGCCCGGCGTCACCACCGAATTGCCGAGGATCAGCGTGTCATACTGTTCCCAGACCCAGCGCTTCGAGCACAGATCGGGCGAGCCGATCAGCTTCAGCAGCGCCTCGGCATTGCTGATCGGCGCCTCGACGCTCTCCGGCGCAATGCGCTGCTGCGGCGGCGTCTCGATCCAGGGCCGGTCATATTCGGGCGCCTCGTCGCCGAGCTCCTTGATCGGGAGATCGGCCATGGTCTCGCCCTGGTGCTTCACGACGAAACGCAGATTGTCGGTGGTGTGGCCGACGATGGCGAAATCCAGTCCCCATTTCCGGAAGATCGCCTCGGCCGGCTCCTCATGGCCGGGCTTGATCACCATGAGCATGCGCTCCTGGCTCTCCGAGAGCATCATCTCATAGGCGCTCATGCCGTCCTCGCGGCAGGGCACGGCGTCGAGATTGAGCTCGACGCCGAGATCGCCCTTGGCGCCCATCTCGACGGCCGAGCAGGTCAGGCCCGCCGCGCCCATGTCCTGGATCGCGTCGACATGGCCGGCCGCCATGATCTCGAGGCAGGCCTCGAGCAAAAGCTTCTCGGCGAAGGGGTCGCCGACCTGCACGGTCGGGCGCTTCTCCTCGGCGCCCTCGTCGAAGGCGGCCGAGGCCATGGTCGCGCCATGGATGCCGTCGCGGCCCGTCTTGGAGCCGAGATAAACGATCGCCTTCCCCACGCCCGAGGCCTTGGCGTAGAAGATCTCGTCAGCCTTCGCGATGCCGACCGCCATGGCGTTGACGAGGATGTTGCCGTCATAGCGCCTGTGGAAACCGGTCAGGCCGCCGACATTGGGAACGCCGAAGGAATTGCCGTAGCCGCCGACGCCGGCGACCACGCCCGAGACGAGATGGCGCGTGCGCGGATGGTCCGGCGAGCCGAAGCGCAGCGCGTCGAGCACCGCGATCGGCCGCGCGCCCATGGTGAAGACGTCGCGCAGGATGCCGCCCACGCCGGTCGTCGCGCCCTGATAGGGCTCGATGAAGGAGGGGTGGTTGTGGCTCTCCATCTTGAAGACGATGGCGAGGCCGTCGCCGATGTCGATGACGCCGGCATTCTCGCCCGGCCCCTGGATCACCCAGGGCGCCTTGGTCGGCAGCGTCTTGAGGTGGATTTTCGAGGACTTGTAGGAGCAGTGCTCGTTCCACATCGCCGAGACGATGCCGAGCTCGGTGATCGTCGGCTCGCGGCCGATCAGATGCAGGAAGCGCTGATACTCGTCGGGCTTCAGGCCGTGTTCGGCGACGAGCTGCGGCGTGATCTTGATGTCGTTGGGAATCACGGGGCGAGGGTTCCTGCCGTTCCGGCCGCGCGGCCAGTTTCGATGCGCGCGGCATAACCCGACTGACCGGCAGTGACAACGCATTCCCGCCGCAACCGCCCTGCGCGACCCGCTTGGCACGCCCCCTGCGCTGTGTCCGTCGGCACGGAGCGGACCGTACCGCGGAGGAACAGATGATGTCGCTTTTGTCCCGTTTCAGGACCGACCGTTCCGGCAATGTCGCGATGATGTTCGGCTTCGCGGCGGTCCCGCTGATCGGGCTGGCCGGCATCGTCGTCGATTACGGCCGGGCCACCTCGGTGCGCACCACGTTGAACGCCGCCGTGGACTCGGCCGCGCTGATGGTGGCGCGCGAGGCCAGCAGGCTGACCGATTCCCAGCTGAAGACCCGCGCCGAGGCGCTGATCCGCGCCAATCTCGCCGGCGGCAGCACGGCGACGCTCGACGGCTATACCGTTACCATCGATCGCGCGGCCCGCACCGTGAACGTCTCCGCCAACAGCACCGTCGAGACGAGCGTCGCGCGCGTGATCGGTTTCGACAGCATTCCCGTCGCCTCCACGGCCCAGGCCGCCTGGGGCACGAACACGATCGAACTGGCGCTGGTGCTGGACAACACCGGCTCGATGGCCTCCTCGAACAAGATGACCGAGCTGAAGAAGGCTTCGCTCGATCTCCTGAAGATCATGAAGGACGCCTCGACCGCCACGGACCAGATCCGCATCTCGATCGTGCCCTTCGCCACCCAGGTCCGCCTGCCGACGAGCTACAAGGACGCGCCCTGGCTGCGCTACGACCAGACCCGCACAACGGGCAGCGGCGGGAATCGGAAGACCGAGACGATCAGCAAGGCGACCTGGCAGGGCTGCATCAGCGACCGCGACAAGCCCAACGACGTGAGCGATGCGAGCGCCGTCGCCGGCGCCACGGCCACGCTTTATCCCGCCGATTTCTGCGCCCAGTCGACCCTGACGCCGATCCGCCCACTGACCAGCGACTGGACGGCGCTGGAAAGCACCGTCAACGCCATGACCCCGGTCGGCAACACCAATGTCACCATCGGCGCGGCCTGGGGCATGGCGAGCCTGAGCCAGGGCGCGCCCCTTCCCGAAGCGGCCGCAGCGACGACGCCGCGCCTGACGAAATACATGATCCTGCTGACCGACGGCGACAACACGCAGAACCGCTTCGGCGACGGCCAGACGACGATGGACCAGCGCACGGCTGCGGCCTGCGCCAGCGCCAAAACGGCGGGTATCAAGATCTATTCGATCCGCGTGATCAACGGGAACAGCAGCCTGCTGCGCGGCTGCGCCAGCGAGACGTCGATGTTCTACGAGGTTTCGAATGCCAGCCAGCTCGGGCCGATCTTCCAGCAGATCGCCCGCGAGATCAGCCAGATCCGCCTGACGATGTGAGGCCTTCGAGCGCCGCGCGCAGATCGGCCGGGATCGGCACCGGGCGCTGCGTGGCGCGGTCGACATAGACATGGGTGAAGCGGCCCTGCGCCGCCGCCCGCTCGCCGCCCTGGCGGAAGACGCCGATCCGGTAGGTGACGGAGCTGGTGCCGAGCCGCTCGACGCCCAGTCCGAGTTCGAGCGTCTCCGGAAAGGCCACGCTCTCGAAATAGGTGCAGCTCGTTTCCACGACGAGCCCGACGGTGCGGCTACCGGCGATCTCGAGGAAACCGCGCTCGATGAGCCAGGCGTTCACGGCGGTATCGAACCAGGAGTAATAGACGACATTGTTGACGTGGCCGTAGACGTCATTGTCGTGCCAGCGCGTCGGGATCGCGCGGAAGACGCCGAAGGCGGCGCGCGCGAGCCGTTCTGGTCTGCCGCTCATGGCTATCCTCCCGCTCTCAACCGCCCACCTTGTCGCCCGTCCCGATTTCGGTCACGCCGAGCGCATCCGCCAGCCGCGCCTTGGCCGAACCGGGTCTAAGCGGCTTCTGCTGGCTCTCATGCGGTGCCCAGCCCGACAGCCAGACCATCTCGAAGGTGGCACGCAACCGACCATCCGCATCGGCGAAGCGCTCGGCATAGAGCGCCGCCGCCCGCATCAGCGTGTCGCGGCGCAAGCCCGTCCGGCGCCTCGCCGTCAGCGCATTGCCCCAGCCCAGCGCCCGCAGATCGCGCAGCAGCCCGAAGAGATCGCGGTAGCGTACCGTCACGACCTCGCTGTCGACGACCGGCAGGGCGAAGCCCGCCCGCTGCAGCAGGCTGCCGAGATCGCGCAGATCGGCGAAGGGCGCGACACGGGGACTGGCGCCGCCCGATGTCTCCGCCTCGGCCTCGAGAAGGATCTGGCGCAGTTCGGTCAGCGTCCGCCCGCCGAGCAGACAGCCGATGAAGAGCCCATCCGGCCGCAGCGCACGGCGGATCTGGATCAGCGCGCCGGGCAGGTCGTTGACGCCCTGCAAGGCGAGAAGGGAGGCGCAGAGATCGAGGCTCGAGGCGGCGAAGGGGAGCCGTTCCAGATCACCCACCAGATCGGGCCGGCCACCCGGGGCCTCCGCCATGTGGAACACGCGGTCGGCCTTGGCTTGCAGGGCCGGGGCGGCCATCGGCAGGGCCGAGCCGAGATCGGCCGCGTCGCCGAAGCGGCGCAGCACCGCAACCAGCCGCTCCTCGAGATCCTCCGCGGCACGCCGCAGCAGGAAATCCGGATAGCCGGCCGCGAGCGCCCGCGTCAGCCGCCGCCGGCCCAGCGCCCGGTCGAAGACGCTGACCGCGTCACTCACCGGTCACGTCCGTCTCACAGACGATCCAGCAGCCGCTCGAGTTCCTGGCGCAGCTGCGGCCCGAGATCGTGACGGTCCAGCGCATAGGCCACGTTGGCGGCGAGGAAGCCCATCTTCGAGCCGGTGTCGTAGATGTCGCCGTCGAAGCGCACGGCATGGAACGGCTCCAGCCGCGACAGCGCGATCATCGAATCGGTCAGCTGGATCTCGCCGCCGGCACCCGGCTCCTGATTGGCCAGCAGGTTGAAGATCGTCGGCTGCAGGATGTAGCGGCCGGTGATGTGCAGATTGGACGGAGCGGTGCCCTTCGGCGGCTTCTCGACCATCTTGGTCACCTTCGAGACCTTGGCCTCGCGCTTCTCGACGCCGACGATGCCGTATTGATGCGTCTGGTCGTCCGGCACCGGCGCCACGGCGATGTGGTTGCCGCCATGCTTGTTGTAGGCGTCGATCAGCTCGGCGAGGCATCCCTTGCCATGGGTGTGATGCAGCATGTCCGGCAGCAGCAGCGCGAAGGGCTCGTCGTCGCCGATGATGTCGCGCGCGCACCAGACCGCATGGCCCAGCCCGAGCGGCTGCTGCTGGCGGGTGAAGCTCGTCGCGCCCGCCAGCGGCAGATCCGCAGCGAGCGCTTCGAGCTCGGCCGTCTTGTTGCGCTTGCGCAGCGTGTCTTCCAGCTCGTAGGCGAAGTCGAAATGATCCTCGATCACCGCCTTGTTGCGGCCGGTGATGAAGACGAAGTGCTCGATGCCGGCGGCGCGGGCCTCGTCCACCACATGCTGGAGCGCCGGCCGGTCGACGACCGTCAGCATCTCCTTCGGAATGGCCTTGGTCGCAGGGAGAAACCGGGTGCCGAGACCGGCGACGGGGAAGACGGCCTTGCGGATGCGTTTCGACATTGAAGGTCCAATTGTCGCCTCGGCCTCGGGTGCCTGTGGCGGTGCGGGTGGAAGAGCGGCCGGCGCGCGGCTTGGTACAGCCGGTCAGATCGTATTAGAAGCACGACGAGCTTGCGAGACCGTGAACGCCTTTTGCGTCGGGCGGTTCCTGGCGACGGAAGGTGTCGGAAAACGATGACGGTCCTTGTTTCGGGCGGAGCCGGTTATATCGGCAGTCACATGGTTCTGGAACTGCTGGACCGTGGCGAGAGCGTGGTCGTTCTGGACAATCTCTCGACCGGCTTCTGGTGGGCGGTCCCCAAGGAAGTCCCGCTGATCCAGGGCGACGTCGCCGATCAGGATCTCGTCGCCCGCATCATCG
Source organism: Allobosea massiliensis (assembly GCF_042655245.1). Lineage (NCBI taxonomy): Bacteria > Pseudomonadati > Pseudomonadota > Alphaproteobacteria > Hyphomicrobiales > Alloboseaceae > Allobosea > Allobosea massiliensis. The sequence goes on from NZ_JBHSLU010000035.1 coordinate 51,050, forward strand.
CCGAACACGGCATCACCGAGATCGCCCATTTCGCCGCGAAGATCGTCGTGCCGGAATCAGTGGCCGACCCGCTGGGCTACTATCTCAACAACACGGTGAAGACGCGGGCGCTGCTGGAGAGCGCGGTCCGCGGCGGCGTCCGACGCGTCATCTTCTCCTCGACCGCGGCGGTCTATGGCGAACCGCCGGTAAGCCCGGTGCCGGAGGAGATCGAGCTCAACCCGATCAACCCCTATGGCCGCTCCAAGCTGATGAGCGAGTGGATGCTCGCCGATGCGGCGAAGGCGCATGGGCTGGGCTACGTCGTGCTGCGCTATTTCAACGTGGCGGGGGCCGATCCCCGCGGCCGTTCCGGCCAGTCCTCGCCCAACGCGACGCATCTGATCAAGGTCGCCGGCCAGGCGGCGCTGGGCCAGCGTGACGGCCTCGAGGTCTTCGGCACCGATTACCCGACGCCGGACGGGACCTGCGTCCGCGACTACATCCACGTCACCGACCTCGCCCGCGCCCATCTCGCGGCGCTCGACCATCTGCGCGGCGGCGGCGCGAGCCTGACCCTCAATTGCGGCTATGGCCGAGGCTATTCGGTGAAGCAGGTCGTCGAGGTGGTGAAGAAGGTCTCCGGGGTCGATTTCCCGGTGAAGTTCTCGGGCCGCCGTGCCGGCGACCCGGCCGCCCTCGTCGCGAAGGCCGACCGGATCCGCAACGAGCTCGGCTGGAAGCCGGAGCATGAGGATCTCGAGGAGATCGTTCGCCAGGCGCTGGCCTGGGAGGACAGCCTGAAGACCCGCAACGCGGTCTGAGCGATCCGGGCTCAGCCCGTCGCGGCCAGTTCGGCGGGATCGCGCACCGCCGTCACCGTCAGGCGACGTCGCTCGGCTGTCCGCGTCACCCAGTCGATCGACTTGCCGGCAGCCATGCCGATCAGGGCCGCGCCGATCGGCGTCATGACCGAGATCCGCCCGGCGTCGATGTCGGCCTCTTCAGGGCGCACGAGCGTGATGGTGCTTTCCTTGCCGGACCCCTCGTCCCGGAAGGTGACGCCGCTGCCAATCCGGACATGATCGCCTGAATGCCGCCCGGGCGGGAGAATGCGCGCGCGGTCGAGCTCGCGGGCCAGCGCCTCCGCCAGATCGGCCAGCCGCTCGCCGGCGCCGTCGACGGCACGGCTCAGCAGGAGATGGTCCTCGGCGGTGAGCACGATGGCGGGACGCGCGGAGCGCTTGGTGGCGGAATTCATGCTGTTTCCTGATGGTCTGTCGCAGGCTGGCGACGCGTTTCGATCGCGCCGGCGACAGCCGTGGGACGATGGGTGATAGGCTGAAAATGCTGCCGATCGGCGCTTTGGCGACCCCGAACCCGGAGCGCACAGCGCAGCGGGCGCGGGGCTAGGAGCCCGCGATGAAGGAACCGGAACGGCGAAAGCCGCAGCAGATGATCGACAGCCGGATCATGCGCAGAGGCTCGGCCATGCCGCCGGCTTTGTCAAATCGGCGCGATCCTCCGACGCCGAGCCCAAGGATTGCCGCCGGGCTTAACCTTTGGTTAATCTTGTTCGGGCGCTCTGGAGCGGCCCTTTTTCTCCAGCCGTCCGGGTTTGTCATGCGCCTGTCCGTCATCGCCGCAACGGCCCTGATCAGCCTGGCGCCTGCCCTCGCCCAGACGACCGGTTCGATCAGCAATTCAGCCGCCCGCACGCGCGAGGCTCCGCCGACGCCGGCGCCGCGCCCTGCGGAGAGCGATTTCGGCGGCTTCCTCCAGCGCCTCTGGCCGCAAGCCCAGGCCCGCGGCATCTCGCGCGCGACCTTCGACCTCGCCTTCCGCGGCGTGACGCCGGACCCCGCCATTGCCGCTCTGACGAAGAAGCAGTCGGAATTCAGCGCGCCGATCTGGGGCTATCTCAACAGCGCGGTCGGCGGCACGCGCATTCCCCGCGGCCGCGATGCGGCCGCCGACAACGCCTCGGTGCTGGCGCAGGTCGAGGCGCGCTACGGCGTGCCGAAGGAGATCGTGCTCGGCGTCTGGGGCATGGAAACCAATTACGGCTCGTTCAAGGGCGACAAGGACACGATCCGCTCGCTGGCGACGCTCGCCCATCTGCGCTATCGCGGCGACTTCTTCCGCGACGAACTGCTGACCGCGCTAGAACTGATCGAGGAAGGCCATGTCGAGCGCCGCGAGCTGCGCGGCTCCTGGGCCGGCGCGATGGGCCACACCCAGTTCATGCCGTCGAGCTACCGCAAATACGCGGTCGATTTCACCGGCGACGGCCATGCCGACATCTGGAGCTCGACCGCCGACGCGCTCGCCTCCACCGCCAACTACCTCAAGGGCCATGGCTGGGTGCCGGGCCTGCCCTGGGGTCTCGAGGTCTCGCTGCCGCAGGGCTTCGACCACAGGCTGAACCGGGCGAGCTTTGCACAGTTCGCCTCCGCCGGCGTGCGCAAGGCCGATGGCGGGCGCCTGCCCTCCTCCGGCGAGGGGCGGTTGTTCTACCCCGCCGGCCATCGCGGCCCGGTGATGCTGCTGACGGCGAATTTCGACGTCATCAAGAAGTACAACTCGTCGGATGCCTATGCCCTCGCCGTCGGCCATCTCGGCGACCGCATCCTGGGGCGCCCGGAGATCCAGGCCGACTGGCCGGTGCAGGCGCCGCGCCTCGACAAGGCCGGCATCCAGGACCTGCAGCGCCGGCTCAAGACGCTCGGCCTCTACGACCACGACGCCGACGGGCGCATCGGCACCGGCACGCGCGAGGCGGTGCGCCAGTACCAGCTCCGCCAGGGCGAGATCCCCGATGGCTGGCCGACGCCGGCCCTGCTCGTAAGGCTGCGCGGCGCGCGCTGACGGGCGCCGCGTCTTCGGCTATGCTGGCGCCGCCCCGCCGAGAGGCACGGATCGAGAGCCCGATGCGGTTGCGCGCCCTTCTCACGATGCTTGCTGTGGCCGGCCTGCTGCTCCTGACCGGCGGGCCGACGTCGTTCGCGCAGCAGGCACGGCAGGCCCAGCCGCAACAGCCGCAGCAGCGCAGCTTCTTCCAGCTCTTCTGGCAGCAGCCGGCGCAGCCCCAGGTCGTCCAGCCGCAGCGACAGCGCGTTGCGCCGGTGGTGCGCCGCCGCCCGGCCGCGCCTGTCGTCGTCCGCGACGATCCCGTCATCCCCAAGGTCGACGTCGCCCACCACATTCTGGTCATCGGCGACTCCCTCGCCAACCTTCTGGCCGATGGGCTGGAGGACGCGCTGGAAGACCGGCCCGATCTCGGCGTGATCGCGAAAGCCAAGCCGGATTCCGGCCTCGTCCGCAGCGATTTCCACGACTGGCCGAAGGTCGCCGCCGACCTCGTCGCGGCCGACACCAAGGTCGGCCTCGCCGTCATGCTGATCGGCCTGAATGACCGCCAGGCCCTGCGCGAAGGCGAGACGGTGCACGAGCCGCTGAGCCCGCGCTGGCTCGAACTCTATCGCGAGCGCATCCAGGCGGTGGCGCAGGTCTTCGCGTCGCGGCGGATTCCGCTGATCTGGGTCGGCGCGCCGCCCGTCCAGAACGCGCGGCTTTCCACCGACCTCGTCACCTTCAACGATCTCTACCGCCAGCAGGTCGAACGCGCCGGCGGGCAATATGTCGACCTCTGGGGCGCCTTCGTCGACAGCGAGAACCGCTATGCCGCCATGGGTCCGGACGTCTCGGGCCAGACCACGCGTCTGCGGCTCGGCGACGGCATCCATTTCACCAGCGCCGGGGCCCGCAAGGCGGCCCATTTCGTCGATGTGCTGGTGCGGCGGCTGTTCGCCCCCGGCCTCCAGAGCGGCATCATCGCCCTGCCCGTCTCGCCGGAGACGGGAGCGCCGATCAATCCCGAACTCCAGGCGGGCGGCATCGAACGGCTGATCGACCAGATGGTCGCGGGCGTGCCGGTGATCAGCCTGCCCGCCGCGCTCCAGGCCAAGCCGGCGGCGGGGCCGATCCTGCCGCTGACCGGCACGGCGGGGCCGGGCGAGCAGGCCCTGCTGGTCTCGATCCCCGAGGCCCGCGGCCGCGGCGAGCTCGCCGGCCAGCTCGACCGCATCTTCGGGGAAGGCATCCTGCCCGAACCCAAGCCGGGACGCCTGGACGATCACCGCTGGCCGCGGTGATTAACGTCATGGTCGGGTCACGCCCGACCATCCCGGAAACCCATCACACCGGCAGGATCGTCTCGCCCATCAGGTGCTTGTCGATCGCATGCGCCGCCTGGCGGCCCTCGCGGATCGCCCAGACGACGAGCGACTGGCCGCGCCGCATGTCGCCGGCGACGAAGACCTTGTCGACGCTGGTGCGGTAGTCGCTGTCATTGGCGACGACATTGGCGCGCTTGTCCACGGCCGCGCCCGACTGCGCGATCATGCCCTCGATCACCGAGCCGGCGAAGCCGATGGCGAGGAAGCAGAGATCGGCCTGCAGCGTGAACTCCGTGCCCGGGATCGGCTTGCGCTTCTCGTCGACACGGACGCATTTCACGCCGGTCAGCTTGCCGTTGCGGCCTTCGAGCCCGAGCGTCGCCGCCTGGAACTCGCGCTCGGCGCCCTCGGCCTGCGAGGAGGAGGTGCGGAACTTCGTCGGCCAATAGGGCCAGACGGTGAGCTTGTCCTCGATCTGCGGCGCCATCGGCCTGATGTCGAGCTGCGTCACCGAGAGCGCGCCCTGGCGGAAGGCGGTGCCGACGCAGTCCGACGCCGTGTCGCCGCCACCGACCACGACGACATGCTTGCCGCCGGCCAGGATCGGCGTGATGCCCGAGACGTCCTCGCCGCCGACCCGCTTGTTCTGCTGGGTCAGGTAGGGCATCGCGTAGTGCACGCCGTCGAGATTGGTGTCCGGCAGGCCGGGATCGCGGGGCACCTCGGCGCCGCCGCTCATCAGCACGGCGTCGTAGCCATCGACCAGCTCGCGGAAGGGCAGCGTCACGCCGATGTTGACGTTGTAGTGGAAGGTGACGCCCTCGGCCTCCATCTGCTTCACGCGACGGTCGATGTGCTTCTTTTCCATCTTGAAGTCGGGGATGCCGTAGCGCAGCAGGCCGCCGGCGCGGGCCTCGCGCTCATAGACATGGACCTCGTGGCCGACGCGGGCGAGCTGCTGCGCCGCGGCGAGGCCCGCGGGGCCAGAGCCGACGACGGCGATCTTCTTGCCGGTGCGGATCGCGGCCGGCTCGGGCACGATCCAGCCCTCCTGCCAGCCCTTGTCGGCGATCGCCTGCTCGATCGTCTTGATCGTGACCGGCATGTTCTCGAGGTTCAGCGTGCAGGCTTCCTCGCAGGGCGCGGGGCAGATGCGGCCGGTGAACTCCGGGAAGTTGTTGGTGGAGTGGAGGTTGCGCAGCGCATCCTCCCAGCCGCCGGAATAGACCAGCTCGTTCCAGTCCGGGATCTGGTTGTGGACCGGGCAGCCGGTCGGCCCATGGCAGAACGGGATGCCGCAATCCATGCAGCGCGCCGCCTGCTTCTTGACGTCGCGCTCCTCCAGCGGGAGCGTGAACTCCCGGAAATGACGGATGCGGTCGCCGGCGAGCTGATACTTCTGCTCCTGCCGGTCATATTCGAGAAAGCCGGTGACCTTGCCCATGCCTGTGTCTCTCGCCGTCCCGCCCGGCTCAGCCGGGCATCCCCGCGGGGCGGGGCGCCTGTCCCGATGAAGCCCCGGGGCGGCAGAAGCCCGCCCGGGACCGACCCTCGTGTTATTCCGCCGCCTGCAGCGAGCGCGCCTGTTCCATCTCGCGCAGCGCCCGGCGGTACTCGACCGGCATCACCTTGACGAACTTGGTCCGGTAATCGGCCCAGTTCTCCAGGATGCGCCTGGCCGTCTCCGAACCGGTGTAGTCGACATGGTTCGTCAGCATCTGCATCAGGCGCTCCTCGTCATGGCCCGACATGTTGGCCATGTCGATGCGGCCCTTGTGCTCGAGATCGCCGCCATGATGGTGCAGCCGCTCCATCAGGTCCTCTTCCTCCTCGACCGGTTCGAGATCGACCATGGAGAGGTTGCAGCGCTGCGGGAAGGTCCCGTCCTCGTCGAGCACATAGGCGATGCCACCCGACATGCCGGCCGCGAAGTTGCGCCCCGTCGGGCCGATCACCGCGACGACGCCGCCCGTCATGTACTCGCAGCCATGGTCGCCCGTGCCCTCGACCACGGCGACCGCACCCGAATTGCGGACGGCGAAGCGCTCGCCGGCGATGCCGCGGAAATAGGCCTCGCCCGAGATCGCGCCGTAGAGCACCGTGTTGCCGACGATGATCGAGCGCTCCGGCACCGCCTTCGAGGCCGGGTCCGGCTTCACGATCAGCTTGCCGCCCGACAGGCCCTTGCCGACATAGTCGTTGGCCTGGCCCGTCAGCTCGACGGTCACGCCTGCTGCGAGGAAGGCGGCGAAGCTCTGGCCCGAGGTGCCCGAGAGCTTCACCGTGATGGTGTCCTCCGGCAGGCCGGCATGGCCGTACTTCTTGGCGACGGCGCCCGACAGCATCGCGCCGACGCTGCGGTCGACATTGCAAACCGGGTGCTCGAGCACCACCGGCGTGCCGGTCTCCAGCGCGTCCTGCGCGCCCTCGATCAGCTTGCGGTCGAGCACATCGTCGATCGGATGCTTCTGCAGCTCGACATGGCGGATCGCCACGTCCGGCAGATCGACCTTGTGGAACAGCCGCGAGAAATCGAGCCCCTTGGCCTTCCAGTGGTCGATCGCCTCGCGCTTGTCGAGCAGGTCCGAGCGGCCGACGATCTCGTCGAGGCGGGTGAAGCCCATCTCGGCCAGGATCTTCCGCACGTCCTCGGCGACGAAGAAGAAGTAGTTGATGACGTGCTCGGGCAGGCCCTTGAAGCGCTTGCGCAGCACCGGATCCTGCGTCGCGACGCCGACCGGGCAGGTGTTGAGATGGCACTTGCGCATCATGATGCAGCCTGCCGCGATGAGCGGGGCGGTCGAGAAGCCGAACTCGTCGGCCCCGAGCAGCGCGCCGATGACGACGTCGCGGCCCGTGCGCAGGCCGCCATCGACCTGCAGCGCGACGCGGCCGCGCAGCTGGTTGAGGACGAGCGTCTGCTGCGTCTCGGCGAGCCCGATCTCCCAGGGCGAGCCGGCATGCTTCAGCGAGGTCAGCGGGCTCGCGCCCGTGCCGCCCTCGAAGCCCGAGATGGTGATGTGGTCGGCGCGCGACTTGGCGACGCCGGCCGCGACCGTGCCCACCCCGATCTCGGAGACGAGCTTCACCGAGACATCCGCCGTTGGGTTGACGTTCTTCAGGTCGAAGATCAGCTGCGCCAGATCCTCGATCGAATAGATGTCGTGATGCGGTGGCGGCGAGATCAGTCCGACGCCCGGGGTCGAATGCCGGACCTTGGCGATCTTCGCATCGACCTTGTGGCCGGGCAGCTGGCCGCCCTCGCCGGGCTTGGCACCCTGCGCGACCTTGATCTGCATGACGTCAGCATTGACGAGATATTCGGTCGTCACGCCGAAGCGGCCGGACGCGATCTGCTTGATCGCGGAGCGCTTCGAGCGCCCGTCGGCCATCGGCTTGAAGCGGATCGGCTCCTCGCCGCCCTCGCCGGTGTTCGACTTGCCGCCGATCTGGTTCATCGCGATCGCGATGGTCTCGTGCGCTTCGCGCGAGATCGACCCGAAGGACATCGCGCCCGTGGCGAAGCGCTTGACGATCTCGGAGGCCGGCTCGACGCTCTCCAGCGGCACCGGCGCGCGGCCGTTGTCGCGCGCCTGCTTCAGCTTGAACAGGCCGCGGATCGTGGTCAGCCGCTGCGCCTCGTCATTCACCTGCTGCGCGAAGGCCTCGTAGCGGTCCTGGGCGTTGAGGCGCACCGCATGCTGCAGCGAGGCGACGACGTCCGGCGTCCAGACATGCTCCTCGCCGCGGATGCGGTAGACATATTCGCCGCCGATATCGAGACTGTTGCGATAGACCGGCGCGTCGCCGAAGGCGTCCTTGTGGCGGCTGACGCTCTCCAGCGCGACCTCCTCCAGGCCGACGCCCTCGATCGCGGTCGCCGTGCCGAAGAAGTAGCGCTCGACGAAGTCGCTGCGCAGGCCGACCGCGTCGAAGATCTGCGCGCCGCAATAGGACTGGTAGGTCGAGATGCCCATCTTGGACATGACCTTCAGCACGCCCTTGCCGACGGACTTGATGTAGCGCTTCACCACCTCATAGGCGTCGACCTCGGTCGGGAAGGCGCCCTGCTCGTGCAGGTCAAGCAGCGTGTCGAAGGCGAGATAGGGGTTGATCGCCTCCGCCCCATAGCCGGCGAGGCAGCAGAAATGGTGGATCTCGCGCGGCTCGCCCGATTCCACGACGAGGCCGACCGAGGTGCGCAGACCCTTGCGGATCAGGTGATGATGCACGGCCGCCGTCGCCAGCAGCGCCGGGATCGGGATCCGGTCCGGCCCGACCAGGCGGTCGGACAGGATGATGATGTTGTAGCCGCCATGGACCGCCGCCTCGGCGCGCTCGCAGAGGCGTTCCAGCGCCGCCGCCATGCCGCCCGCACCGTCGCGCGCCGGATAGGTGAAGTCGATCGTCTTGGTGTCGAAGCGATCCTCATAATGGCCGATGCAGCGGATCTTCTCGAGATCGTCATTGGTCAGGATCGGCTGGCGCACCTCGAGGCGCTTGCGCCGCGAGGTTCCCTCCAGGTCGAGGATGTTCGGCCGCGGCCCGATGAAGGAGAGCAGGCTCATCACCAGTTCCTCGCGGATCGGATCGATCGGCGGGTTGGTGACCTGGGCGAAGTTCTGCTTGAAATAGGTGTAGAGCAGCTTCGACTTCGACGAGAGCGCCGAGATCGGCGTGTCGGTGCCCATCGAGCCGACCGCTTCCTGCCCCGTCACCGCCATCGGCGCCATCAGCAGGCGGGTGTCCTCCTGCGTGTAACCGAAGGCCTGCTGGCGATCGAGCAGGGCGACGTCGGTGCGCTGCGCCCGCGCCTCGACCGGCGGCAGGTCCTCCAGCACGATCTGGGTGCGCTTCAGCCACTCCTTGTAGGGGTTGGCCTGGCACAGGCTCGCCTTGATCTCGTCGTCGCCGATGATCCGGCCCTCTTCGAGGTCGATCAGCAGCATCTTGCCGGGCTGCAGGCGCCACTTCTCGACGATCTTCTCCTCCGGGATCGGCAGCACGCCGAATTCGGAGGCGAGCACCACGAGCCCGTCATCGGTGACGAGATAGCGCGCCGGCCGCAGGCCGTTGCGGTCCAGCGTCGCGCCGATCTGCTTGCCGTCGGTGAAGGCGATCGCGGCCGGCCCGTCCCAGGGCTCCATCAGCGCGGCGTGGTATTCGTAGAAGGCGCGCCGCTCCTCATCCATCAGCGGGTTGCCGTTCCAGGCCTCGGGAACGAGCATCATCATCGCGTGCGCGAGCGAGTAGCCGCCCTGCACCAGGAATTCGAGCGCGTTGTCGAAGCAGGCGGTGTCGGACTGGCCCTCATAGGAGATCGGCCAGAGCTTCGAGATGTCAGGCCCGAACAGCTCGGAATCGACCGAAGCCTGCCGCGCCGCCATCCAGTTGACGTTGCCGCGCAGCGTGTTGATCTCGCCGTTATGGGCGACCATCCGGTAGGGATGCGCCAGCCGCCAGGACGGGAAGGTGTTGGTGGCGAAGCGCTGATGCACCAGCGCGATCGCGCTCTCGAAGCGCTCGTCCTGCAGATCCTTGAAATAGCTGCCGAGCTGGGTGACCAGCACCATGCCCTTGTAGACGATCGTGCGCGCCGACATCGAGACCGGGTAATAGGTCGCGGTGGCGCGGTCCTTCAGCTTGTAGACCTTGTTGGAGACGGACTTGCGCAGAACGTAGACCTTGCGCTCGAACTCCTCCTCCGTCGCGATTTCGGCCGGGCGGCCGACGAAGAGCTGGCGATGGACCGGCTCGGTCTCCTTCACCGCCTTGCCGAGATCGGAACCGTCGACGGGCACGTCGCGCCAGCCGAGGAAGATCAGCCCCTCTTCGGTCACCGTCTGCTCGACGATGTCCTCGCAGGTCTTCCGGTCGCCATTGTCGCGCGGCATGAAGAACTGGCCGATCGCGTAATGGCCGACATCCGGCAGGGTGATGCCGAGCGTCGCGCATTCCTCGCGGAAGAAGCGGTCCGGGATCTGGGTGAGGATGCCGCAGCCGTCGCCGAGCTTGGGATCGGCGCCGACCGCGCCGCGATGGTCGATGTTGAGCAGGATTTGCAGGCCCTGCGCGACGACGGCGTGGCTCTTGCGGTTCTTCATGTCGGCGATGAAGCCGACGCCGCAGGAATCCTTCTCCATCGACGGATCGTAGAGACCCTGGCGCACCGGCATCGCCGGATCGCGAACCTCGGGGAAGCGCTCGAAGGCCGGCGTGGCCGGCGTGGCGCCGCCCGAGGTCTCCGCGCGCTCGAAGGCGCCGCTCGACTGGCTGGTTTCGCTCATCGTCAAACCCCGCTTGCCACGGCCCGCCCAGCTTCCGCCGGAGGGCCACCTTGAGTCCATATCACCTGTCTGCCGCACCGGACCCGTCTTGACCCCGGCTCGCGAAGCCGCAGCAAGGACGGGGCCAACCGGGCCGCTCGCTTTGTCGTCGGAGGTGGCTTGCGCTGGTCTCGGGGCGCCCGCGTCCTCCGCAGGCGCTGAGGGCTTTCGCCCTGCCGCGCCTGTCAGGCTGCCGCTTTGCGGGCGGCGCGCGTACGATTGGCTTTGGCGTGTTTGGCCGCGCCTTTCGTCATCGATCCGCTCCGTTGCGTTTGGCACGACCGTTCTCCCAGAGGGGCCCGATCGGCACGGCGAAAAATGGGACAGCAACACTGTCCTATCTCGTGAATTTGCCAGAATTCCAATCTTCGCACAAGCGGTGAATCGACACCCTTCGGAAATTTTATGTTGAGTGAGCCCCGCATCCCGACATTTCTGGCATGACTGGCCGCGGAGAGCGCTCACTTCCTGTCGGGCCTGCCCCGCGGGGCTCTGGCGCCCCGAGGACCGGGCGCCTAGGCTGGCGGCTTCCGTATTCCATGGTCAGGCCCGATGTCGCTGGTGATCGTCCCCGTCTATGCCGCGCTGCTGGCGCTGCTTTTTGTCATGCTCTCCCTGTCGGTCGTCCGGCAGCGGCGTAGCGGCCGTGTCGCCATCGGCACGGCCGGAGACCGGGAACTAGAACGGCGCGTCCGCGTCCATGGCAATTTCGCCGAATACACGCCGCTCGCCTTGCTGCTGCTCGCCATGGCCGAGTTCCGTGGCGCGCCGGCCCTGCTGCTGCACGGGCTGTGCCTGTGCCTGCTCCTGGGACGCGCCAGCCATGCCTGGGGCGTCTCGCATCTCGATGAGGATCTGCGCTTCCGCGTCGCCGGCATGGTCGCGACCTTCCTCGCGCTGATCGCGGCCTCGCTGACCCTGCTCGTGCAGGCGCTGGTCGGCTAGGCGCCCGGCGCCCTTGGCGACGGCGCCGCCGATCTCTATCGCTGGCGGCATGAACTTCATCAGCGACAACATCGCGGGCGCCAGCCCGAAGGTCATGGCCGCGATCGCCGCCGCCAATGACGGACCGGCCTCGGCCTATGGCACGGATGGCTGGACGCAAGCCACTGAGCGACGCATCGCCGAGATCTTCGAGCATGAAGTCGCGGTCTTCCTCGTCACCAGCGGTACGGCGGCCAATGCCCTGGCGCTGGCGAGCCTGACCCGCCCTTGGGGTGCCGTCATCACCCATGAAGAGAGCCATGTCGCGGACGACGAATGCGGCGCGCCGGAATTCTTCAGCGACGGCGCCAAGCTGATCGGCCTGCCCGGCGCCGGCAACAAGCTCTCGCCCGCAGATGTCACCCAGACGCTGGCCCGCTTCCGCGAGGGCGCCCTGCATCAGGTCCAGCCGCAGGTGCTGTCGATCACCCAGGCCACCGAATGCGGCACGATCTACACGCCCTACGAAATCCGCGCGCTGAAGGCGGCCGCCGCGCCGCGCAGCCTTGCTCTGCACATGGACGGCGCCCGCTTCGCCAATGCGCTGGTGACGTTGGGCTGCAGCCCGGCCGAGACGACCTGGAAGGCGGGCATCGACGTGCTCTCCTTCGGCGGCACCAAGAACGGCGCCTGGGCGGCCGAGGCGGTCGTCTTCTTCGATCCCGCCCGCGCGGCCGAGATGAAATGGCGCCGCAAGCGCGCCGGCCAGACTCTCTCCAAGGGCCGGCTCATCGGCGCCCAGTTCGAGGGGCTGCTCGCCGACGGGCACTGGCTCGACCTGGCCCGCTATGCCAATGCGCTGGCGCAGCGCCTCGCCCAGGCGATCGGGCGCAGCACCCAGGCCCGCCTCGCCTGGCCCTGCCAGGCCAATGAAGTGTTTCTGATTTTGTCTCCGGCCCTGCAGGCACGGCTGAAAGCGGCAGGGGTCGGCTATATCGACTGGTCCGCGCGCGCGCTCCCGGTGGGCGAAGCGCTCGCCGAGGGCGAGGTGGTCGGCCGCTTCGTGATGTCCTTCGCCACGCCCGAAGCCGATGTGACCCGGCTGATCGCCCTGATCGAGGCCGCGGAGGGCTGAAACCCTCCCGCTTTCAGCCCCACGCCCGCCGCAATCCCTAAGGAAGACTGAACGCTTGTCAGTCCATCCTGGAAGGGTCTGCCCCTCATGGTTCTTCGTTCGACCGCGCCGACGCGCACCGCGCTGATGGGTCTGGCCGTCGCCGGCGCCCTCGCCGGCAGTGCCGGCTCCGCCTCGGCCCAGTACTATCTCGATGACGACGCGCCCTATCTCGAGCAGCGCTTCGGCTATGGCTACGGCTACCGCTATGTCGCGCCGCGCCCGCCGGCACCAATCCCGCAGCGCGCGATCTCACGCATCGCCGCCCGCGATCTGGGCCTGGTGCAGGTCGACCGCACCATCGCCACCGGCTCCGCCTATGTCGTCGACGGGCGCACCCGCAGCGGCGCCCGCATCCGCCTCATCCTCGATCCCTATAGCGGCCAGGAACTCGACCGGATCGTCCTGCAGCCGGCGCCCCGGCAGGCCCCGCGCGTCGCCCGCATCGAGCCGCGCGAGGAGGCAAAGCCGCGTCCGCCGCGGCTGACCCCGCAACCGCCGGAGCGCCCGCCTGTCCTGAAGCCGCCGGGGCAGGCGGCGGCCCCCGCCACCGCCACGCCGCCTTCGCCGGCCGCGCCGCCGCGGGCCGAACCGGCTCCGGCGCCCGCCAGGCCCCCCGCCGAGGCCAGCGCCCCCGCCACGGCGACGCCGCCCGCCCCGGCCGCTCCGCCCCGCGTCGAGCCGGCGCCGGTTGCGAAGCCGCCGGCCGAGGCCAGCGCCCCGGCGACGCAGATCCCGCCCGCGCCGGCCGCCCCTGCAGCCCCAGGCCCGGGCTCGACGGACCCTGTGAGCGGGGCGGAGAAGCCGCGCCTCGTCAATCCCACGGATGTGCGCGGCACCGAGGGCGGCGAGCGCACGCCGCCACTGGCCCGCACCGAGCAGCCCGGCATTCCCGCCCAGCTGCCGCCCGTGCAACCGCAGGATTCGACCTCGTCCCAACCGAAACCGGAGACGCCCGCCGTCCCTGTGACGCCGATGGAGTGAGCGCTCCCGCCTTCGTCTGCCACAACGAAAAAGCGCCCCCGGTTTCCCGGGGGCGCCTCTGTTTCAGGCGACGGACGCAGCAGCGATCAGGCGGCCTGAGCCGTCTCCACCTTGGCCTCGAGGACCTTCGCCTTGCCGCTGCCGATCGCGATCTGGCGCGGCTTCTTGGCCTCGGGGATCTCGCGGACGAGATCGATGTGGAGCAGCCCGTTCTCGAGGCTGGCGCCGGTCACATGCACATAGTCGGCGAGCTGGAAGCGGCGCTCGAAGGCGCGCGCGGCGATGCCCTGATGCAGGATCTCACGCTTCTCGCCATTGTCGTTGGCCTGCTTCTCGCCGCGCACCGTCAGCGCGTTCTCCTTGCTCTCGATCGAGAGGTCGGACTCGCCGAAGCCGGCGACCGCGATGGTGATGCGGTAGGCGTTCTCGGCCGTGCGCTCGATGTTGTAGGGCGGATAGCTCGGGGCCGAGTCGGTGCTGCCGACCTGGTCGAGCAGCGAGAACAGACGGTCGAAGCCGACGGTCGAGCGATAGAGCGGGGAAAGATCGAAGTGACGCATGATGTCCTCCAAAGAAGCGACGTCGATGTCCAGCCCGCCTCGTCTCGAGCGCGGGCCCGGTTCAGGTGCGTGCAGCCGTTCCGGCCTGCACGGAGCTGATCTGGGAAGACGTTTTCGGCTTTTCAAGAGGTCGTTCCGGCGGGCATAAACGGGGTCGGCGGATCGGTGGCGACGCCGCCCGGATCGCGAGCCAGCCGCCGGAAAGCCCGCCATGGCCGACGCCGAACTCTTCGCCCATCCCGATTATCCGATGCCGGGCCATGGCCGGGTCTGGTTTGCCCAGACGCGCGACGGCGCCAAGGTCCGCTTCGCGAGCTGGCGCCCGACGGTGAAGCCCGTGCGCGGCACCGTCGTCCTGGTGCAGGGTCGCGCCGAATTCATCGAGCGCTATGGCGAGACCGCCGCCGAACTGCGCCGGCGCGGCTTCCATGTGCTGACCTTCGACTGGCGCGGCCAAGGAGGCTCGCAGCGCTTCGTCCGCCGCGAGCGCAAGGGCCATGTCGGCTGGCTGCGCCATTACGAGGCGGATCTGGCGCTGGCCATGGCGCAGATGCAGGAGCGCTGCCCAGGCCCCTTTTTCGTCCTCGCTCATTCGATGGGGGCGGCCCTGTGCCTCGACGCCGCCCGCCGGGACGCCCTGCCCGTTTCCCGGCTGGTGGCGCTGGCGCCGATGCTCGAGCTCGCCATCATCGACAATCCGAGGGCCGCCAGCCGGCTTGCGAGCGTGCTGTTCTGGTTCGGCTTCGGCAAGGCCTTCGTGCCCGGCGGCGGCGACACCGCGATCGCGACCAAGCCCTTCGAGGGCAACCGCCTGAGCGGCGACCCTGTCCGCTATGCCCGCAACAGCGCGCTTTCGGCGGCCGCCCGCCATCTCAGCATCGGCGACCCGACCATCGCCTGGGTCCGCACCGCCTTCCGCCTGATGGCGCGGCTGGCCGCCCCCCACGCCGCCCGCGAGGTGCGCGTGCCGACGCTGGTGATCGCCGCCGGGCGCGACCGTGTCGTCTCGACACCGGCGATCGAGCGCTTCGCCGCGCGGCTGAAGACCGGAGGCGCGCTCGTCCTGCGCGAGGCGCGCCACGAGATCCTGATGGAGAGCGATCCGATCCGGGAGCAGTTCTGGGCCGCCTTCGACGCCTTCATTCCCGGCGAGGATGCACCGCTCGCAGCCGGCCCCGCTTCAGCCGGCGAGCCGCGCCAGCGCGGCCTCATGCAGCGCCTTGTTGGCGGCAGCGAGGATGCGCCCGCCGCCGGCGGCGCTGCCTCCGTCCCATGAGGTGACGATGCCGCCCGCGCCCTCGATGATCGGGATCAGCGCGACGATGTCATAAGGCTTCAGGCCGCTTTCGATCACGAGATCGACATGGCCCGCGGCGAGCATGCAATAGGCATAGCAGTCGCAGCCATAGCGGGCGAGCCGGACGGCCTCCTCGACACGGGCATAGGCCTGCGCCTCTTCGCCCTTGAAGAGGGCGGGCGAAGTCGTCATCAGCGTGGCGTCGGCCAGGTTTCGCACCTGGCGCGTGCGCAGGATGCGCGCTCCCCCCGGACCGTCATAGCGGGCTTCGCCGCCGTCGCCCCAGTAGCGCTCGCCGGTGAAGGGCTGGTGCATCATGCCGTAGACCGGCACGCCCCGGCGCGCCAGCCCGATCAGCGTGCCCCAGACGGGAATGCCGGAGATGAAGGCGCGCGTGCCATCGATCGGATCGAGCACCCAGCAATACTCGGCCTCGGCATTCTCGTTGCCGAACTCCTCGCCGATCACGCCATGGGCCGGGAACTGGCGCCGGATCAGATGGCGCATCACGGTCTCGCCGGCCTTGTCCCCCTCGGTGACGGGATCGAAGGCGCCGCCGCGCGACTTGTCTTCGAGCATGTGATGGGCGCGGAAGAAGGGCAGGATCGCCCGGCCGGACTGGGTGGCGAGCTCCGCCACGAAGGCTCCGAAATCGACCGCGCTCATGCTGGTTCCCCCTTGCGCCGATCCGCAGCGCCGCTCTTCTGATGATCGCCGGACCGGCCGAAGGCAAGCGGCCGGTGCTGGCCGCCCCGCTGGAGTGCGCCGTTCTGCGTCTGACGCATGCCTCATCCGCCGCCGGCTCGCGCAAAATTTTGGTCAGGCCACTTGCTTTTTTGCGCTGCACCGTCATATTGTGCACTGCGAAGGGGCGATGACCTCAAGCCTTCGTTGCCCTCCTTGGGCGTTTCCTCCCTAGACTTGGGCCGCCACGCAAGTGTGCGGCCCTTTTTTCTGTTGCGGTGGCAACGGCTTCATAGGGCCGTCATGCGCCCTACTCCGCCGCTTGGCGGAACCCGTCGAGCCAGCCGCTCCAGCGTGCGAAGCACTCGGCCATGGCCGCCGTGATCGCCTCCTCCAGCACGACGAAGCCGCCATGCGGCAGCAGCGTCGCCTCGTCCATGTAGAGGGCGCGGTTGATCTCGATCTGGAGCGTGTGAACGCCGGTGCCGGGCGCGCCGTAATGCTCGGTGATGAAGCCCCCCGCATAGGGCCGGTTGCGCGTCACGCTGAAGCCCAGCCGCGTGAAGGCGGCCTCGGCGACATCGGTGACGTAGCCGGCCGCGCTCGTGCCGAACCGATCCCCCAGGATGATATCGGGCTTCACCGGCCCCTCGCGGTCCAGCCCGGTCGAGGGCATCGAATGCGCGTCGACCAGGATGCAGGTGCCGAAGGCGCGCTGGGTCCGCTGCACCAGGTCGCGCAGCCCGGCGTGATAGGGCCGGTACAGCGAATCGATCCGCGTCAGCGCCTCCTCCACCGGAATCCGGCCGAAATAGATCTCGTGCGCGTCGCCGACGATGCGCGGGATCGTCCCCAGCCCGCCCGCGACCCGCAGGGAACGGGTGTTGGCGAAGGGCGGCAGCCGCCCCTCGAACATGCGCGGATCGAGCTCGTAGGGCTCGCGATTGACGTCGAGATAGGCCCGCGGGAACTCGGCCGCCAGCAGCGGCGCACCCAGAGTCACGCTGCGGGCGAAGAGCCGGTCGACATAGGCGTCCTCGGAGCGGCGCAGCGAGCGCAGCGGCAGCCTTGCGCGCTCGACGAAGGCCCGGGGATAGCGCCGGCCCGCATGCGGGACGTCGACCACCACCGGCACGATGTGCAGCGCCGGCTGATACAGCGTGTAGGGCCGCTCGATCTCGGCGACGACGTCTTCCGGGCCGGTGGAAAGGGGGCGGGATGGCTCGCTCATCGCCGCCGACAGAAGCACACAAAGCGGCTGGGTTGAAGCGCCACAGGCGCGCAGCGGCAAGCGCCCACGGATTCACCCGTTGTTTACCATACTGATGCCTTATAGAAACCGTGGGTTCCCACTGCGGGGGCGGGCCGATAACCCTGCCGCCGCGGTCGCGCGGGGATGGAGCGCGAATACGAGTCGAGACCGGGACCGGGCTACGCCGCCGGCCCCCGCTGCACCAGACACAGGCCTTACGGGACGGACAGATCAGGCCCATGACCAAGATACTTCTCGCCGAAGACGACAACGACATGCGCCGTTTCCTGGTCAAGGCCCTGCAGAATGCGGGCTATGACGTGGCCTCCTTCGACAATGGGCTCTCGGCCTATAACCGGCTGCGCGAAGAGCCCTTCGAGCTGCTGCTGACGGACATCGTCATGCCCGAGATGGACGGCATCGAGCTGGCGCGCCGCGCCACCGAGCTCGACCCCGACATCAAGGTGATGTTCATCACCGGCTTCGCGGCCGTGGCGCTGAACCCCGATTCGCAGACGCCCAAGGATGCCAAGGTGCTCTCCAAGCCCTTCCACCTGCGCGAGCTGGTGAACGAGGTCGAGAAGCTGCTGGCGGCCTGACGGCCGCCGACAGGCCTGTGACGCTTTCTCGACAAAGCGCCTTGCAAGGCTCGAAGCGAGCGGCTATAGCCGCACACCTCGCAACATGGTCGCCCGGCAACGGCGCAACCTGTTCCGGCCGCCGCGACGTTATCCCGACGCGGCAGACGGGCGCGTAGCTCAGCGGGAGAGCACTACGTTGACATCGTAGGGGTCACAGGTTCGATCCCTGTCGCGCCCACCATCTTCAAAGCCCCGGAGATCGCTCCCAAGAGCGGTGTCCGGGGTTTTTGCTTTTGGCGCCTGCGATGAGCGCAGCCTCTCCGGTTTCACGGCTCCGCCGCACCGCCCGACGCGCACCGCACGCCGACCTGATCAGGCGCCCCGCCCTGAACCTTCCGGCACCACGGGCGTTGGGCGGGCGTGGGGCGGGACCGTCCGCCGACTTGCCGAGAGGAAATGCGACCATGTTCAGGATGATTCTCGCCGGAGCGGCCGGTTGGATGCTGGCGACCCGGCCGGAGCTTCGCGAGCGCGTGCTGAACGTGACGCGCGATCTCTTCGCCCGGCTGACGGCGCGCTGAGCTTTTCTTCTCGCCCGGCCGGCAGAGGCGGCCGGGCGATTGCGCCAGACGGGTGGCAGCCCCGTCGATGCGGGCTGTCGCAGGCGTTCGGCGCGGGCTAGAAGCAGCCCCCCATGCCCTCCCCCGCGCAATCCCTCTCGCTCACCTCGTCTCGCTCCGCCTGGATGGCCGAGGCGGGGGCGACCTTGCGTCTTGGCTGGCCGCTGGTTCTGACCAATCTCGCCCAGACGGCGATGACGGCAACCGACGTGATGATGATGGGGCAGCTCGGCCCCGATGCGCTCGCGGCCGGCGCACTCGGCTCCAATCTCTACATGGCGGTGCTGATCTTCGGGATCGGCGTCATGGCAGCCGTGTCGCCGATGCTCTCGATCGAGCTCGGGCGCAACCGCCATGCGGTGCGCGAGATCAGGCGCACCGTGCGCCAGGGCTTCTGGGCAGCGGCGACGCTGGTCGGGCCGATGTGGCTCTTTCTCTGGCAGGCAGAAGCCGTTCTCGCCGCAATGGGTCAGGACCGCGCGCTCTCCGCGGCAGCCGGCAGCTATGTCCGGGCGCTGCAATGGAGCCTGCTGCCCTTCTTCTTCTACCTCGTGCTGCGCGGCTTCGTCGCGGCGCTGCAGCGCCCGCTGGCCGCGATGCTGGTGGTGCTGGCCGCGGTACTGTTCAACGCCTTCGCCAACTGGGTGCTGATGTTTGGCCGGCTCGGCCTGCCCGCGCTGGGCCTGCCCGGTTCGGGCCTCGCCACCGCCCTCTCCTCCGTGCTGATGTTTGCTGGTCTCGCCGCCCTCGTGCTGCGCAACCGGCAATTCCGGCGTTTCCGCCTGTTCGGCCGCTTCTGGGTCGCGGACTGGCCGCGCTACCGCGCCTTCTGGCGGCTCGGCCTGCCGATCGGCGCGACGCTCGCCTTCGAGGTCGTGATCTTCAACGGGGCCGCCTTCCTGATGGGCCTCATCGGCCCCACCGCGCTCGCCGCCCACGCCATCGCGATCCAGATCGCGTCGCTGACCTTCATGGTGCCGATGGGCATCGGCCAGGCTGCGACGGTGCGCGTCGGCCGCGCCTTCGGTGCCGGCGACCGCGACGGCATTCGCCGCGCCGGGCAGGTCGCGATCGTGCTCGGCGTCGGCTTCATGGCGCTGACGGCCCTCGTGATGTGGTTGGCGCCGCACTGGCTGGTGCGCCCCTTCCTCGACGTCAGCCGTCCCGGCGCGATCGAGGTCGCGGCGCTGGCGATGCATTTCCTGGTTTTCGCTGCGATCTTTCAGATCGTCGACGGGGCGCAGGTCGTCGGCTCCTGCCTGCTGCGCGGCCTCGGCGATACGCGCATCCCGATGCTCTATGCCGGGCTCGGCTACTGGGTGATCGGGCTGCCGCTCTCGGTCGCGCTGGGCTTCGGCACGCCGCTGGCCGGCAGCGGCATCTGGATCGGCCTCGCCGTCGCGCTGGCGCTGGTCGCGGCGCTGATGCTGGGACGCTGGGCGGCCCGCGAGCGGCTCGGCCTGATGCCGGCTGCGCCGGATCCGGGAACCTGACGCCCCCTGCGCGATTCCTTCCGAGACAGAAGGAGACCGCCCATGGCTGACGACAGGACGAATCGCGGGCCGCAGGATCGCTCGCGCATCAATCTCGGCGAGGATTACGAGGTCCGCTACTGGACCGACAAATTCGGCATCTCGAAGAGCCAGCTCGAAGAGGCCGTCCGCAAGGCGGGCTCATCGGCCGCGGCTGTCGAGGAGGAGTTGCGGCGCCAGACCCTGAGCGGGGACCGCTAGCCTCGCCCCGGAACTGCCGGCCGCCTCCCGCCGTTGACGCGTCAGGAGGCGGCCATGCAGCGTTTCGAAGACGATTTCGATATCGACCTGTTCCTGGCGGTGATCTGCGGCGCGATCGTCCAGACCGTCCTTTTCGGCTTCGGGACGACGCTGGTGCTGTCGATCCCGCCCCTGGCAGAGCATGCGGCCCACCTGTTGATCGTTGCCCTGGCCTTAAGCCTGCTGTTCGCGCCGTTCTTCGGCTTCTGGATTTCGCTGCGCCTGCGCTACCGCAACTGGGGCCGCGAGGCCTGGCTGCGCGGCGATGATGTCTGCGGCAAAGCGGTCATGAGGCGGGATCGCTAGATCTGCGAGCGCAGCAGGCTCGCGAGCCAGTCCGACAGTTGCTCCCAGGACGACCGCGCCTGCCACTGCGCCAGCGTATACGGCCGCGCCCGCTTCAGATCCGCCTCGAACACCGCGATCTGCGCGCGGGCGAAGGCCGGATCATAGGCGTTGAGATTGACCTCGTCGTTCAGCCGCAGGGCCCGGTCGTCGATATTCGTCGAGCCCACGGAAGCCCAGGCCTCGTCCACCACCACGAGTTTGCAGTGATACATGGTCGGCTCGAACTCGTGGATGCGGATGCCTGCGTCCAGCAACTCGCCCCAGAAATGGCGCGAGGCTTTGTGGACGATGCGGGCATCGGTGATCGGGCCGGGGATGAGGATGTCGATCTCCACCCCGCGCTTGCGGGCATCCAGCAGTTGCTTACGGGTCGTCTCGTCCGGAACGAAATAGGGCGTGCCGAGCCGGATCCGCGTCTTTGCCGAAGACAGCGCCGTCATCAGCATCAGATGCATGACGCTGCGTTGATTCGTGGAACTCGCGACCACCTGGGCCGGACTGTCGCCAGCGGGCGCGAGGGCCGGGAAGAAACGGTCACCCATCAGCAATTCGCCCCCGGCCTCCAGCCAGTGCTCGGCGAACGCGGCCTGGAGTTCGGCCACGACCGGCCCCTCGACCTGGTAATGGTTGTCGCGCCACTCGGCCTTGGTGCGGGCGTCGCCGTTCCACTCGTCGCCGATACCGACGCCGCCCGTGAAGCCGATGCGGCCATCGACCACGACGATCTTGCGATGGGTGCGATTATTGACCTTGTCGAGCGTGCTCCAGGCCACCGGGCGGAAGCGGACGACCTCGACGCCCGCCGCCTTCATCCGTTCGACCAGAGCCTCCTCCATCGGGATACTGCCGACCCAGTCGAGCAGCACCTTGACGCTCACGCCTTCCCGCGCCTTCTGCGACAGCACCTCGGCGAACTGATCGGCAACATCGCCGCGCCAGTAGATATAGGTTTCGAAAGTGATGGTCTGGGTCGCCCCGCGCAGCGCCTTCAGCATCGCCGGGAAGATCTCGTTGCCGTTGACGAGCGTTTCGATGCGGTTGCCGGGCAGCATGTTCGAGCCGAACAGCGCGGCCATCGACCGGCCGAACTGGGGGTCCCCCGCTGCAAGATGATGCGGCAGCGGCTTCCCCAGATCCTTTCGTTCCGGGATCAGGTTCTCTGCCACCAGCCAGCCGACCGCGCCGAGTACTGCCGACACGATCGCGATGACGAGCCGGTTCTTCAGCAATCTCATCAGGGCCCCCGCCAGCTTCGCCGATGGCAAACCCATGCGGCGGCGGATGGGTTCCCCGCGGCGGCGGGCATTGCCCGCTGCCCGGCTCTGCCACGATAGTCAGGGACGCGCCCGCACCGGGCGAGCCGCCCCAACCGAAGACGACGCCATGGACATGACCGCCCCCGCCCGCATCGACATGGACCGCTTCTGGGCGACGATGGAGCGCTCCGCCGAGATCGGGCCCGGCCGGCCCGGCGGCCTCTCGCGCCTCGCCGCCTCCGATGCGGACAGGGAGGTTCGCGACCAGTTCGTCGCCTGGTGCCGCGAGGCCGGGCTCTCCGTCCGCATCGACGGCATCGGCAACATCTTCGCGCGCCGCGCCGGCACGGACGACAATCTGCCGCCGGTGGTGATGGGCAGCCATCTCGACACCCAGTTCAATGGCGGCCGCTTCGACGGCATTCTCGGCGTTCTCGGCGGGCTCGAGGTCTGCCGGGCGCTCGACACGATCGGCCATCGCACCCGCCGGCCGATCGAGCTGGTCAACTGGACCAACGAGGAAGGCGCGCGCTTCTCGCCGCCCATGGTGGGATCGGGCACCTTCACCGGCGCCTATACGCTCGACTGGGCCCATGGACGCGTCGACGAGGAGGGCCGCCGGCTCGGCGACGAGCTCGCCCGCATCGGCTATCGCGGCGAGATGGAGGAGACGCCCCATGCCTTCGACGCCTATTACGAACTCCATATCGAGCAGGGGCCCATCCTCGATCGCGAGGGCATGCAGGTCGGCGTCGTCACCGGCGGCTTTCCCTCCACCGGCATGCTGATCGAGTTCAGGGGCGAGACCGCCCATACCGGCCCCTGGCCGATGGAGTGGCGCAAGAACGCGCTCATTGCCGGCGCGCGCTTCCTCGTCGCGGTCGACGATCTCGGCTGGGTCCATGCCGGCACGGGCGGCAAGGCGACCGCCGCCCGCCTCGTCGCCTGGCCGAACAAGCCCGGCATCCTCTCCGACTGGGCCCAGGCGGTCGGCGACGTTCGCCATCCGGACCCCACCACCTCCGCCGTGATGGCCGAGGCGATGCGCCGCGCGGCTTACGAATCGGCGGCGAAGGCGGACTGCAGCGTCGAGATCCTCGATATCTGGCAATGGGGTGGAAACATCTTCGCGCCCGAACTCGTCGAGCAGGTCCGCGGCATCGCCAGCGCCCGGGGATATCGCCACCGCGACATTCTGAGCCAGGCCGGGCACGACGCCTATTTCGTCGCGCGCCACGCCCCCACCACGATGATCTTCACACCGTGCCGGGGCGGCATCACCCACAATAACGGGGAGTTCTGCTCGCGCGAGGACCTCGAACCGGGTCTCGACGTGCTGTTGCGGGCCGTGCTGGCGCGGGCCGACCGGGTCGAATGAAGGCTTGTGCCGGCAAAGCACCGGTGCGCTTGCACGACGCTTCCTCCGGAATGGGCTCAGGACGGCAATAAATTACGCTTCACCCCCGATGACGCCACGCTTTACTTGCGCTAGATTGCGATTTCCCGCTCACTCAGCCTCGAAGCTCCATGTACGATCGTCGCAAGCCTCCTGCCGCCCAGCCTTTTGTCACGCACGAAAATATCGAAGCCAAGGTCAAATGGTTCGATCCCGAGAAGGGGTTCGGTTTCGCGTCGCCCTCCGACGGTTCGGGCGACGTTTTCCTTCACATTTCTGCGATCGGCCCGCTCGACCAGCAGGACCTGCTTCCCGGCGCGACGATCATCGCCGACCTCGGCGAGGGCCGCCGCGGCCTGCAGGTGGTGGCCGTGCACGAGATCGACGCCTCGACCGCGACGCAGACTGCCCCGCGGGCGCCGCGCGCCCCGCGTGACGATTTCGGCGGCGGCTATGGCGGCGGTGGCGGCTATGCCGATCGCGGCGACCGCGGCGGTTATGGTGGCGGCGATCGCGGCGGCTATTCCGATCGTGGCGGCTTCGGCAACCGCGACAGCGGCCCGATGGAAGGCCCCTTCGACGGCGCCGTGAAGTTCTTCAACGCGGAGCGCGGCTTCGGATTCATCGCGCCCGACCAGGGCGGCGCCGACGTGTTCCTGCACGTCTCCTCGCTGAGCCGCAGCGGCCTTCAGCCGCCGATGGACGGGCAGCGCGTGCGCTTCTCGATTCGCGCCGGCAAGAAGGGCCCCGAAGCGGCGAACGTCAGCTACATCTGACGCTCCCGCACCGCCCAACGATCAGACCCGCCGGTTCGCGCCGGCGGGTTTCTTTATGGGCGGCGACGGCCACGTTGGAGCCGTAAAGCACGGGACGAACCCGCTGCGGCCTCACACCCGCTCCAGCGCCCGGTGCGGCAGGGCCGGCAGCGTGACCGCGATAGCATCCCCCGGCGCGACCGCCCCGCCCTCCAGCACGATGCCCATGATGCCGGCCTTGCGCACGAGCCGGCCTTCCGCATCGCGCCCCAGAACGGCGGCGAGCAGGCCGGGCCGGAAGGCCTCGATCTGGGCGCAGGGGTTGCGCAGGCCGGTGATCTCGACCAGCGCCTGCTGCCCAAACCTCAGTCGGGCGCCGACCGGCAGGCCCAGCAGGTCGAGCCCGCGCGTCAGCAGGTTCTCGCCCATCTGCCCCGGCGCGACGTCGAAGCCGGCGGCGTTCAGCTCGTCGAGGAGTTCGGCGTGGATGAGATGGACCTGCCGGAGATTGGGCTGCGTCGGATCGACTGCGACCCGCGAGCGGTGCTTCACCGTCTCGCCGCAATGGGCATCGCCCTCGACGCCGAGCCCGGCGAGCAGGCGGATCGAGTCCTGAACCGGCTTGCTGAAGCGATGTCCCATCGCCGCGCTCACCGAGATCACTGTGGCGGTTGTCATCACCCGCATCGCCCTCCTGAGATCATCCTCGTTGAATGATGTGACGTGGAAACACGCGGTCGTCCCGGGCGTGACCCCGGACCCATTCCGGAACCTCCCTCACCAGCGCTCCGGTATGGATCCAGGATCTCCGCTTCGCTGCGTCCGGGATGACAGCCTACTTCCAAAATTCCAGGAAAACCGCGCTGGACGACGCAGGTTGATCAACACGTGCCGCTCATGACAAAGCCGGCCCCGCATCGCGGAACCGGCTTCGCAAGATCCTGCCCAAACGGCTGGAGGCTCAGTGGTCCTCGTCGAGACCGCCCATATGCTTCTGGGTGTAGAGCTCGATGCCGATGCGGCCGATGAGGTCGAGCTGCGTCTCGAGGAAGTCGATATGGCCTTCCTCGTCCTTCATCAGGGCCTTGAACAGGTCCTCGGACGGGTAGTCGCCGACCTCGCGGCAATAGCTCGCCGCTTCCTGATAGAGCGCGCGGGCCTCGATCTCGGCCTTCAGATCGGCCTCGATCACTTCCTTGACGTTCTCGCCGATCCGCAGCGGATCGAGCGTCTGCATGTTCGGGAAGCCCTCGAGGAAGAGGATGCGGTCGACGAAGCGGTCGGCATGGACCATTTCCTCGATCGATTCCTTCTTCCAGGTCTTGGCCATCTCCTTCAGACCCCAATTGTCGAGGATCCGATAGTGCAGCCAGTACTGGTTGATCGCCGTCAGCTCGGAGCGAAGCCCCTTGTTGAGGTATTCGATGACCTTCTTGTCACCCTTCATGGCACTGAGGCTCCCCCGTTACATTAGAATGATCCTAATGTAGGATAGCGCGTCCCGAAAGGGAAGGACCAATATCGCAGCCGGCCCCGTTGGCGGGCTCAGGCGGCGAGGTCGTTCTCGGCGTCGAGCCCGTCCATCATCTGCCCAACGGCGACGTGGACCGTGCACTCGATGTCGCGCGCCGCGCAGGAACCGCACTGTGTCATGCAGGCCGCCCGCGCCTCCGCGAGGATGGCGCGCACCTCGCGGGCGCAGCGCCCGCAATCGGGGCTGCAGCCGAGGCAGTCATAGGCTTCTCCCGCCGTCCGCGGGCCCGTGCCGTCAGGGGCGATGGTGCCCTTGATCTGATGGCAGGACAGGACGTTGCAGGAGCAGACGATCATCAGTGTCCGCCCGCTGCGACCCGGCCCTCATGGCCGCGATGCTCGGTGGTGCGGGTCTCGATCTCCTGACCGTCGGCGCGGCGCAGGCGCACGATGACCTCGACCGAGGAGATCATCATGCCCTCCGGCGCCTCGGGCAGCCCGGCGACCTGAATCGTCGAGCCCGGGATGTCGACGACCGTCTCGTCATCTTCGTTGTAGAAATGGTGATGCTCGGAGACATTGGTGTCGAAGAAGGTTTTCGGCCCGGAGACCGAAACCTGGCGCAGCAGCCCGGCCTCGGAGAACTGGCGCAGCGTGTTGTAGACGGTGGCGAGCGAGAGCGGCTCGCGAGCGCGCAGCGCCTCCTCATAGAGCATCTCGGCGCTGACATGGCGGTCGCCCTTGGCGAAGAGCAGCCAGCCCAGCGCCATGCGCTGGCGTGTCGGCCGCAGGCCGGCCGTCCGCAGCCGCGCCTTCACGGCACTGATCGGGCAGGAGGCCGGGCTCTTCTGCGGCCAGGGAATCTGGTCGGCCATGGCCCGCTGCGCGGTCTGATCCTTCGGGGACGAAAAACTCATCGAAGACGCCTTCCACATCGCCGGCTTTGCGGCGCGTAGTTTAGAAAACATCTAAACTACTGATATTGCTCTATTATTTGTCGAAGTGAGGCCCGCTTGTCAATCGCAGGGGCTGCGGCATCCCGCCCCGCACCCCGGTCCCGCGGCGGCTCGGCTCTCAGTGGCCGCCACCGGCACCGGGCTGCGCGGCCGGGGGTTTGCGCATGAACAGCGCCAGCGCGACGAGCGCCGCGAAGATGCAGGTCAGCCCGAGGAAGACGTCGCCGAAGGCCAGGATCAGCGCCTGCTTGTGAGCCCTCTGGTTGATCAGCGCGAGCGCCATCTGCTCGGCCGCGTCGCCATAGTCGAGGAAGCGCTGCATCGTCTGGGCGATCGCCTCCTCCGCCACCTGCCGGCCGGCCGCGACGTGCTCGTGCAGCCGTGCGATGTGGAGGTCGGTCCGGTTGTTGAGCATCGTGTTGATCAGCGCGAGCCCGACCGCGCCGCCGAGATTGCGCGTGAGGTTGTAGAGCCCCGACGCGTTCTTGAGCTGCGCAGGCGGCAGCGTGCCGAGCGCGAGATTGTTGATCGGCACCATGCACAGCATCAGCGAGACGCCGCGCAGGATCTGCGGCGCGAGCAGTTCGTGGAAATCCCAGTCCGCGGTGATGCCGCTGGCGATCCAGGTGCCGAGCGCGAAGCCCGCAAAGCCGATCATCATCTGCACGCGCGGATCGATCTTGGCGGAGAGCTTGCCGGCGATGGGAGCCGTCAAAAACATGCATAGGCCCGTGACGAACATCGTCTCGCCGATCTGGAGCGCGTCATAGCCGCGGATGCGCCCGAGATAGACCGGGTAGAGATAGGTCAGCCCGTAGAGGCCGATGCCCATGCAGAAGGAGAACAGCGAGCCGAAGGCGAAGTTGCGGTTGGTGAAGGCGTAGAGATCGACCAAGGGATCGTCCCGCGTCAGAGCGCGCCAGAAGAACAGCACCGCGCCGAAGACCATGACGACGGTGAAGAAGACGATCTCGTGGCTTTCGAACCAGTCCAGCCGTGTGCCTTCCTCCAGCACATATTCGAGGCTGCCGAGGAAGCCCGCCATCCCGAGCAGGCCGAGCCAGTCGAAGCGCTTCAACAGCCCCTTCTGCGGCTTGTCGAAATCGATCAGCGTCCAGGCGGCGATGGTGACGCCGATGCCGGGCACGACATTGACCAGGAACAGCCAGTGCCAGGAGAATGCGCTGCTGAGATAGCCGCCAACGGTGGGGCCGATCGTCGGCGCCAGCGTCGCCACCAGCCCGATCAGCGGCGAGACGACGGGACGCTTGGAGGCCGGGAAGATCGTGAAGGCGGCGGCGAAGACGCCGGGGATCATGCCGCCGCCGATGAAGCCCTGGACCGCCCGCCACAGGATCATCTCGTTGATCGAGGACGACATCGCGCAGAGCACGCTGGCGATGGTGAAGCCGGCCGCGGCGATGGTGAAGAAAACGCGGGTCGACAGCGCCCGGCTGAGATAGCCGGAGAGCGGAATCATGATCACTTCCGCGATCAGATAGGCCGTCTGCACCCAGGCGATCTCGTCCGAAGAGGCCGAGAGGCCGGCCTGGATCTCCGCCAGCGAAGCCGAGACGATCTGGATGTCGAGGATCGCCATGAACATGCCGAAGACCATCGCCACGAAGGCAAAGATCCGGCGCATCGGAATGGCGTCGTCGGCCGGCGGGCTGCCCGCCGGGCTGGTCAGGGTCGCGGTGGCCATGGCGGCCGTTCCTTCTCGTGAACCTCCTCGTCATCCCGGACAAGCCGCGTCAGCGGCGCCGATCCGGGATCCATGCCGGAGCATGGATTGGTGAGGTTCAGGCATGGATCCCGGGTCTCCCTGCGGTCGCCCGGGATGACGGTTGCGGGTTGCTCGGCCCGTCAGCGCTGCCCTGAAGGCCGCGGATCGATCCTGACCACCACCGACATGCCGGGCCGCAGCACATGGCGCGCCGTGGCCTCGGGGGCGAGGGCGATGCGAACCGGCACGCGCTGGACGATCTTCGTGAAATTGCCGGTCGCGTTGTCAGGCGGCAGCAGCGTGAAGACCGAGCCGGTGCCGCCGCTGATGCCGCTGACGCGCCCTTCGAAGACCTGGCCTGGCAGCGCATCGACCGTGATCGTCGCCCTGTCGCCGATCTTCAGCGGCCCGACCTGCGTCTCCTTGAAATTGGCATCCACATAGACCTGGTCCAGCGGCACGATCGACATCAGCCGCTTGCCGGCGCTGACGAGGTCGCCGAGCTGCACATTCGTGTTCGCGACGAGCCCCGAGATCGGCGCCGTGACGCGGGTGAAGCCGAGGTCGCGCTCCGCCTTCTGCTCGGCGATCTTCAGCTCCTCGACCTGCCTTGCCGCCTCGACCCGTTGGGCCTTCAGCACCTCGACATTGGCCTGTGCGGCGGCGACGCCGGCCACGGCGCTGCCGAGCGAGGCCTTCGCCTGATCGCGCGCGGCCGTCGCTGCATCCAGCGTCGCCTGGGAGCCATAGGACTTGGCGGCGAGACTGCTGGCGCGCTCGAAATCGGCCACCGTGCGGGTGACGCCAGCCTGGGCCGAGACCTCCTGCGCCTGGGCCTGCTGCAGACTTGCCTGCCCGGCCTCGATCTGGCTGTCGATGCGCGCGAGCGTCGCCAGAGCCGTGGCGGTCTTGGCGCGTGCGCTGTCGAGCGCGAGCCGCCAGTCGCCATCGTCGAGGGCGACGAGCGGCTGCCCCGCCTTCACTTCCTGGTTCTGGGTGACGCTGACGCTCGTGACATTGGCCGAGAGCTTGGCCGAGATCGTCGCCATCTCGGCGCCGACATAGGCATCGTCGGTCGAGACGATGAAGCGGCCATTGAACCACCAGTCGGCCCCGAACCAGAGTCCGGCGCCCAGCAGGGCGGTGCCGACCAGCGCCAGTCCCGCGCGGCGGATCATGGATCTGCGGGGCGATGGCTTCGATGCGGACGTGCTGTCTGCCTCCGGCGCCGTCTCGCCAGCGCGGCGCGCCTCGACCCCCGCGGGGGCAGCGTCCGGAGCCGCCTTCGCCGGTTCGACCAGTTTCAAACGGTCGCGCCGCACCTCGCCGCGCGCCTCAGGCAGGATTTCGGCAGCCATGGGATCTTCCCGATCACGAACAATTCGAACCAAGCGGTTCGATTGATATTGAACTAGCCCGCGTCTCGCGGCATATCAAGAGCGAATCGAACCAGGCGGTTCGATGATTTTGCAGATGCGTCCTGCGCCTGACGGATGGAACCGATGAACAGAACGGCCGATCGACGGCCCAAAGCCGCAGCCCGCAACCGTCGGGTCGCGGGGATGGATCCCGAAAAGCGTCGCCAGATTCTCGATGGCGCGCAGGCGATCTTCCACGCCCAGGGTTTCGACGCCGCGAGCATGAACGAAATCGCCGCCGCCGCCGGCGTCTCCAAGGGCACGCTCTATGTCTATTTCGAGGACAAGGAGCATCTCTTCGTCGCGCTGATCGAGCGCGAACGGGAAAAGCACCGCCAGCACATCTACGATGCGCTCACGGAGCATCCCGATTTGCCGCGGGCGCTGGCGGGGTTTGGCGCCAATCTGATCAGGCTTCTGACCGATCCGTTCTCGCTGAGCGCTCACCGGATCGTGCTCGGCGTGGCCGAGCGCATGCCGGAGATCGGCCGCGCCTTTTACGAACGCGGCCCGCTGCTCGGCGGGCAGCGTCTCGGTGCCTTTTTGGAAGGTCGCGTCGCGGCGGGCGATCTTGCAATCGACGACAGCTTTCTCGCGGCCAGCCAGTTCATCGATCTCTGCCAGGCGACCCTGCTGCGTCCCCGCCTGTTCAATGCGGACCCTCGACCGCCCTCGGAAGCCGAGATCCGGCGGGTGGTCGATGAAGCGGTCGCGATGTTCCTGGCGCGCTACGCCACTCCGGCCCTGCGCGCCACGCTCAGCCCGCCTCGCGCGCCTTGATGCGCTCGCGATGGGCGGTGTAGAGCCCCGAGCCCGCAATGATCACGGCGCCGACGAGCGTCCAGAGATCGGGCAGCACGCTGAAGACGAAAAGACCGAAGAGCGAGGCCCACAGCAGCTGGATATAGGAGAAGGGCGCCAGCAGCGAGGCATCGCCATGGCGATAGGCCAGCACGATCAGCCAGTGGCCCATGGTCGAGGACAGTCCGACGAACATGCCCATCGCGAGGACGGTCGGCGTCACCGGCGTCCAGACGAAGGGAACCGCGAGGCTGAGCAGGCAGAGGCCGACCAGGGCCGAATAGGCCAGCGTCGTCAGCGGACTCTCGGTGCGGCTCATCATCCGCGTCATGATCATCGCGAAGGCCCATGACAGGGCCGAGGCAACCGCCAGCAGCGAGGCGATCTGGAACCCCGCACCGCCCGGCCGCACCACGATCAGCACTCCGGCGAAGCCGACCAGCGTCGCGGTCCAGCGCCGCCAGCCGATCGTTTCGCGCAGGATCGGGATCGACAGCGCGGTGACGAAGAGTGGCGCGACGAAGCCGGTCGCAGTCGCGTCCGCCAGAGGCATGTAGCGCAGCGCCATCACGAAGAGCACGGACGACGCCAGGAGGCCGATCCCGCGCAGGACCTGCAGCGTCGGGCGCTGGGTCGACAGGCGGGCGAGCCCCCCGCTGCGCCAGACGATGCCGAGCATGATCAGGGTGAAGGTGCAGTAGCGAAGCCAGCTGACCTGCAGCGGCGAGATTTGCTGCGTGAGCAGCTTGGAGACCATGTCGGCCGAGGTCAGGAAGATGCTCGCCAGCAGCACGAAGGCGATGCCGCGCAGCGGCGCGTCCCTGCGCATGGGCAGCGGGGCAGCGGGCAGCACAGGAGGCGGCGGTTCGGTCTGGGGAGCGTTCGGCACGGCAGAATCGCAGCGGCGGGGACTGCGATCCTAGAGAGCTTTGCCGGCGATCGGTTGCGCAAAGAACGGACGGCGCACATGCAGCGGACAGGCGCAACGGAAAAGGCGGGCCGCAGGGGCCCGCCTCGCCGTCGTCTGATCGCGCTGACGGTGCGGCTCAGGCCGCCTTCTGCCGCGGCTGGATCAGCTTGCGGTTGATCAGCACCTCGGCGATCTGCACCGCGTTCAGCGCCGCGCCCTTGCGCAGATTGTCGGAGACGCACCAGAAGGCCAGGCCGTTCTCGACCGTATTGTCCTCGCGGATGCGGGAGATGTAGGTCGCGTCCTCGCCGGCCGCCTCATGGGGCGTGATGTAGCCACCCGGCTCGTGCTTGTCGATCACGAGCAGACCCGGCGCCGAACGCAGCACCTCGCGTGCCTCGTCGGCCGTGACCGGCTTCTCGCACTCGATGTTGACGCTTTCGGAATGGCCGATGAAGACCGGCACACGCACGCAGGTCGCGGTCAGCTTGATCTTGGGGTCGAGGATCTTCTTGGTCTCGACCATCATCTTCCACTCTTCCTTGGTGAAGCCGTCCTCCATGAAGACGTCGATCTGCGGAATGAGATTGAAGGAGATCCGCTTGGGGAACTTCTTGCTGGTCACCTCGCCGGCCGAGAACACGGCGCGCGTCTGGTTGAAGAGCTCGTCCATGCCCTCCTTGCCGGCGCCGGAGACCGACTGATAGGTCGAGACGACGACGCGCTTGACGCCGTACTTCTCGTGCAGAGGCTTCAGCGCCACGACGAGCTGCGCGGTCGAGCAGTTCGGATTGGCGATGATGTTCATCTTGGTGAAGCCGGCCGTGGCGGCGGCGTTCACCTCCGGCACGATCAGCGGCACGTCGGGGTGCATGCGCCAGGCCGAGGAGTTGTCGATCACGACGCAACCCTGCTGGCCGATCTTGGGCGACCACGCCTTCGAGACCTCGCCGCCGGCCGACATCAGGCAGATATCCGTGTCGGAGAAATCGTAATGCTCAAGCGCGCGGCACTTCAGCGTACGGTCGCCGAAGGAGACCTCGGTGCCGACGGAGCGCGAGGAGGCCAGCGCGACGACCTCGCTGACCGGGAAGGCCCGCTCGGCCAGGATGTCCAGCATCTCGCGGCCCACATTCCCCGTGGCGCCGACGATCGCGACCTTGAAGCTCATGATGATGTTCCTTTCGGATGATCCCGGTTGGTCTCCCCCTCGGCACCGTCCGCCCGATGAAGGGGCGGGTCCGGCGTCAGCCCCCGCCGGGGGGAGAGGGACCCGGAACCGAGGCGAGTTTCAGCGCAGCGTGCCGGTGGTCCCGGTCGCCGTTTTGGTCGTGCGTTTCGTCGTCTGACGGACGGTCACAGAGGCCAATCCCGAAGGGCTGAAGACATCGCGTTGTCGCGCGCGGAACTGTGCCCGGCGCGACATCGCCTGTGAGAACACCCTGGACGCGCAAAAGTCAATCGAAGCGCCCGCGGGACGGTCTGCGCACCGGCGCGTTAACCCTGTGCGTTGACCAACGATTCACGCTGCATCGCGAAACCGCTGCGCCGGTAACGGCCTGCTGACCGCCCCTCGCCCACCTTCGGCGCGGGCGAGGCCGCGGGTTCGGCGGCGGAGGCGGATGGTTTGCGCGTGGCGTCGGGTCAGTTCCTGTTGGTGATGCGGCCCTGGGCCGAAAAGCTGCGACGCCCCCTCGCGTCGGCAGGCTTCGCGCGCCTTCGAGCGCTGCCGGCCGGCCTCGGCGCGAGGCTTGCCCGCTTCGACGTGACTGCGGCGCTCATCCGCGGCGCTGACCGCATCGAAGACGTCGTCCGGGCGCTCGGCCGCCTCGCATCCACGGTCCGGCGCGTCCTGCGCCTGCCGGCCTTCCGCCTGACCACCGGCCTCCTTTGGCGCGGTCTGGCTGCCGCGGCCGGCATCGGCGCGGCCGGCGCCTTGGTCACGGCCCTGTCCTCGCAGAGCGAGGCGACCATCTCCTCTTACTCCACACTTTCGGAGCCGGCGCCGCTGCCGCCTGCCGGGTCGACCACGCCCCGACGCACCGGCGCGGCGGACCAGGAGAGCTGGGTCGCCATCGCCCGGCCGATCCCGATCTTCGGCCTGGAATCGCCGGAACTGGAGCGCCAGCCGGCCGTGCTCGACGCGCGCCGCAGCGCGGACGGAACGCGGCGCGAGGATCTTCTCAGCTTCGGCAACTTTGGCGAGCCGAAGCCGCATCTCGCCTTGCGGCTCGCCGTGCAGCACGAGCGCGCCGAGCTGTCCCGACCCTTCATCGTCGCGCTGGTGCGCATGGCCGCGGCGCGCGGCCTGTCGGTGCAGCGCAGCAGCCTGCCGGCCGCCATCGAGACGCGTTTCGGCCCGGTCGAGGCCGCCGATGTGACGCTGAGCGACGGGGCATCCGGCCGCGCCTGCATCGCCTTCCGGATGGAGGGCGGAACCGTGCCGCTGGCCCTGAGCGGATGGTGGTGTGGCGGCGAGGGCAAGCCGGCCGACCGCCGCCAGCTCGTCTGCCTGATCGATCGCATCGATCTCCTGAATGCCGGCGAGGATCCCGCCCTGCGCGGCGCCTTCGCGCGCAGCGAGCTGAATCGCCAGCCGGGCTGTGCGCCGCCCCGCCTCTCCGCCAGCGGGCGCAAGGTCTCCTGGCTCGACGCCGACGCCCCCACCCCCGCTCTGCGGACGAAGACCGCGTCGCCCCCGGCGGCGGCGCGTCGCCCCGAGAAGCGCTGACCATGACGGCCGAAGCCCCACGCGCCATGGCCGTGATCGAAGCCACGGGAACGGCGGCGCTGGGCGTCGCACGCTTTCTGTTTCTCGCCCTCGGCGCCGCTGTCTTCCTGCTGATCCTGCTCCTGGCCTGGTGGCTCTACGGCAAGATGCCAGCCATCGGACGGGGGCAGCCCGCCTTTTCCTGGGCGATCGAGCCGTCGGGCCTGCGGGGGACGCCGCTCGTCGCCACCCACCCGACGCGGGGCCGCGAGGAAGGCTGGCAGTTCGGCGGGCCGGGCACGGGCGAGGCCTTCGCCGCACTCGTCCTGGCGGACCCCGACGAGGCCGGCCGGCCCTTCACCCTGACCACCCCGCTGTTCTGGCAGTTCGAGCCTCTGCGCGTGCTGCGTCCGCGCGTCGGCGGGCCGCACTACACGATGACGACCCGCTGGGGGGCCTTCACCGGCCGCGACCTGATCTATCAGGAGTTCGACGGCCGCGTGCGGACCTGCATCGTCTTCCGCAACGCCTTCGAGACATCCGCCTTCGCCCTCGGCGGCTATTACTGCGCCGCCGGTCAGCAGGACGCCAACGCGGCCTCCCTCGCCTGCCTGATCGACCGGCTGAAGCTCGAATCCGGGCGACGCGAATCGATGGCCCTGGCCTATCTCGCGGGCCGCGCGAGCCAGCCCGCCCTGTGCCAGAACACAACCTTCTACCCGCCCGGCACGCGGCGGGTTGTCCGGGACCGCAAGGGCGGCGTCGTCGGCATGGCCGGCGGCTCCGGCGACACATTTCCGCTGTGGCCGCGCTGACAAAATCGTTAACTACGGTAGTCTAGGATTCACCATAGAGTCTCGTTCTCGCACCAAGCGGATCGCCGCTGTTCTGGAGATGTCGTCGCCATGGGTTCGCTCAAGCGTCTCGCCGCCGTTTTCGCCCTCTCCGTCGCGGCGTCGACCGTGTGGGTCTCCTTCGCGGAAGCACAGAACCGCCGCGGCCCGCTGCGCGTGACCGTGCAGAAGCGCAGCTATTTCGATCTCGGCAACGTCGTCCCGGTTGGCTCGATGAACCGCTACGCCAGCCAGCACATGGGCGCGACGCCGACCTATGCCAGCTTCGGCAGCTTCTATGGTGAGGACACCCTGCCCGGCCGCATCGGCGCCGGCACCAACCCCTTCGCAAACACCTTCTCGACGCCGCGCTTCTGAGCACAAGGCCACCGTCATGGTCGGGCTTGACCCGACCATCTCGAAAACCAGCTCTTTCGCATCATGAGATTTTCGGGTCGGCGCTACGCGCCGCCCGAGAATGGCGTTGGGCGCCTTAAGGCAAAGCCTTCAGATAGCGCACCGGCCGGCCCGGCGCCGCCGCCTGCGCAGCATGGACGATCGCGTTCGCGTCGATGCCAAAATGCCGGTAGAGATCCGCGACGGTGCCAGTCTGGCCGAAATGCTCGACGCCGAGCGCCTTCTGCTTGTGGCCATGCACGCTGCCGAGCCAGGCCAGCGTCGCGGGATGCCCGTCCAGCACCGAGACGATGCCGCAATCGCGTGAGAGATCGCCGAGCAGCCGCTCGACATGGCTGGTGGCGCGGTGGTTCCCACGCTGGCGCGCCCTCTCGGCCGCCTGCCAGCCGGCATTGAGCCGGTCGGCCGAGGTGATCGCGAGCAGGCCGACATCGCGCCGGTCCTCGCCGAGCAACCCGACCGCCTTGATCGCCTCCGCCGCGACGGCCCCGGTATAGGCGATCACGACCGAGGCGTTGGGACCCGGCTTCCGCAGCCAATAGGCCCCGTCGATGATGTCGCTTTCGAGCTCGGGGGTCATCGCCCGCTGCGGCTGCTCCAGCTGCAGCGTCGAGAGGCGCAAATAGACCGAGCCGCCGGTTTCGTCGCGCAGCCAGGTGCGCTCGTCCGGATCACCCTCGCCATCCTTCTGCAGGTACGCGAAGGACCAGCGCATCATCACCGCCAGCTCGTCGACAAAGGCCGGCTCGAAGGCGCAGAGACCGTCCTGGCTCATGCCGATCAGCGGCGTCGCGATCGATTGATGCGCCCCGCCTTCCGGCGCCAGCGTCACGCCCGAAGGCGTCGCCACCACCATGAAACGCGCATCCTGGTAGCAGGCATAGTTCAGCGCATCGAGCCCGCGCGAGATGAAGGGGTCGTAGAGCGTGCCGATCGGGATCAGCCGCTCGCCGAAGGTGGCGTGCGAGAGGCCGAGCGCCGAAAGATTGATGAACAGGTTCATCTCGGCAATGCCGAGCTCGACATGCTGGCCCTTGGGCGAGAACTCCCATTTCTGCATCGAGGGGATGCGCTCGTCCTTGAAGGTGTCGGCCATCGAGGCCTTGGCGAAGAGCCCGCGCCGGTTCACCCACGGGCCGAGATTGGTCGAGACCGTGACGTCCGGCGCCGTCGTCACGATCCGGTCCGCCAGCGGCCCGCCCGCCTTGGCAAGTTCGTCGAGGATCTTGCCGAAGCCCATCTGCGTCGACATCACCGGCTGGATGCCGGCCTCGAGCTTGGCCGGCACCGGTAGCGCCGGCGCGCTCAGCCGCCGGCGCCCCTCGGCAAAGAAGGGGACGCGGTCGAGGAAGGCGCGGATCTCGCTCTCGGGAAGCGAGAGCCCCTCGAACAGATCCCATTCATGACCGGGGCGGACGCCATTGGCAGCCCGGAAGCCCTCCATCTGCTCCTTGGTCATCAGCCCGGCATGGTTGTCCTTGTGCCCGGCCAGCGGCAGGCCGAAGCCCTTGACGGTGTAGGCCAGGAAGCAGACCGGCCGGTCATGGTCGATCGCCTCGAACGCCTCGAGGATCGAGGGCAGGTCGTGCCCGCCGAGATTGCACATCAGCTTCGAGAGCTCGGCGTCCGAGCGGCGCTCGATCAGCTGCGTCACCGGCCCCTGGTCGCCGAGATCGTCCATCAGCCGCTTGCGCCAGGCCGCGCCGCCCTGGAAGGTCAGCGCCGAATAGAGTTGGTTCGGGCAGGAATCGATCCAGGCCTTCAGCCGCTCGCCGCCCTTTTCCTTGAAGGCGGCCTGCTGCAGCGAGCCGTATTTCAGCGTCACGACATCCCAGCCGAAATTGCGGAACATCGTCTCGAAGCGGTCGTAGAGTCCCTCGCGGATGACCGCGTCGAGCGACTGGCGGTTGTAGTCGATCACCCACCAGGTGTTGCGCAGGCCGTGCTTCCAGCCCTCCATCAGGGCCTCGAAGATGTTGCCCTCGTCGAGTTCGGCGTCGCCGATCAGCGAGACCATCCGGCCCTCGGGACGCGCCAGACCCCAACCATGAGCGCGGACATAATCCTGCGTCAGCGAGGAGAACAGCGTCTGCGCCACGCCTAAGCCCACCGAGCCCGTCGAGAAATCGACGTCGTCGATGTCCTTGGTGCGGGAAGGATAGCTCTGCGCGCCCTTGTAGCCGCGGAAATTCTCGAGCTTCTCGCGGGTCTGCAGACCCATCAGATAGTTGATCGCATGGAAGATCGGCGAGGCGTGCGGCTTCACCGCCACGCGGTCCTGCGGGCGCAGCGCCGCCATGTAAAGCGCCGTCATGATCGTCGCCAGCGAGGCGGAAGAGGCCTGGTGGCCGCCCACCTTCATCCCGTCGGCGCTGTCGCGCAGATGGTTGGCGTTGTGGATCGTCCAGGAGGCGAGCCAGAGGATCTTCTTCTCGAGTTCGGCGAGAATCGGCAGGCGCGGATCGGACATGGTGCGGCTCTCCAGAGATTCCCGATCATGCGGGAAGCGCGGCGCGATGTGAACCGTAATCGCGGGTTCGGCAGCCACACCCGGAGCCGATTCTGCCACGCATGAGCCCTGGGCAGCGAAGTTCTGCCAAGTCGGCGAACAAGCCCGGCGGCACCCGCGCGACCTTGCATTCACCCGTCGCAATCGTCAGGTTTCATGCCGCCGGGCTGCGGCGCAGCGGGCATGGCGGCAGGAGACGCTCACCTCATGGACACGCTCTCGGGTTTCAGCATCTTCGTCGTCGTGCTGGTGATGCTGGTCGTCATCACCATCGCTTTCCTCGTGAAAACGGTGCCGCAGGGCTACAACTACACGGTCGAGCGTTTCGGCCGCTATTCGCGCACGCTGAGTGCCGGCCTCAACCTGATCGTCCCCTATATCGACCGCATCGGCCACAAGGTGAGCATGTCAAGGGCACTATTGTCCGAGACGTTGCCAGCGCGCTTTGGACATGGCGATATCTGTCGGACGGGCAAGTTTGGCCCCGAGCTGACGTTTGGAACGTCTGCTTCCCGGCAGCCCGCTGACGCCAAAAGGTCAAGCAGCCGGAGGTGGCCCCTAGCTGACGTCCGAAAGGTCTGCTTCCGAGCGTCCTACTGAAGACCCAAGCTCAGCAGCCTGACACGTCCGATGATAAGGGAGTTTAGCTAACGCGAAAATCGAACCGGCACGGCAAGCGAGATCGTTCCACCGCCGAGGCTCGTAGGTGGGGCCGGCACCGGGCTGGCGCGGCGGATCATGGCGACGGCTTCCTGGTCGAGGGCGGGATCGCCTGAGGAGCCGGCCAGGCGGGCCGAGAGGACGTTGCCGGAGCGATCGATCGCGAAGGCGACCTGGACGGTTCCTGGCTGGGCGCCACCCGGAAAACGCTTGTAGCGGTTGAGATGGGCGATTAGCGAGCCGCGCCAGCTCGCGGTCGAGATCGAGGGCTGCGCGGCAGCGCCCGTCGCGGCCGGGTTCGGGGCCGAGGCCTGCAGTGGCGCCGGCGGCGGGGCGGCGGCCTGACGCTGGCGCGGGCGCTCGACCGGCTTGCGCTCGACCACGCGGGGCTTGGGCGCAGGCTTGCGCTCGACCGGCTTCTGGATCTCCCTGGGCGGCAGCGGCAGCGGCAGCGGCGGCGGCGGTGGCGGCGCGAGGACCGCGAGCGTGTCGGGGATAGCGGGCAGCTCCGGCAGCCTGATCTCGGGTTCGGGGACCTGCACCGGCGTCGGCTCGGGGATTGGTTCGGGCGGCGGGGGCTCGGCCGGGGGCTCCACGATAGGCTCCGGCGGCGGAGGCAGCTCGGTTTCAGGCGGCGGCGTCTCCTTGACCGGCTCGGACGGCGTCTCCGGCTCGACGCGCTCGGGCGCGGGCGGCAGGGTCTCGGCCGGGGCCTCGGGCGCGACCGAGACGGCGGCAAGCTCGATCATGATGGCGGGCTCGGGCGCGCCGGCGGCGGCCTCCGCGCTGGCCGGCTTCCAGTTCAGCGCGAGCCAGCCTGCCCCGCCATGCACTGCTGCGACGACCAGTGCGGCTGCGCCCCAGCGCAGCGCAGCCGCCCAGCGGCGCGGTCCAGCGCTCGCGATCATGGCCGGGACGCTCCGGAGGACGCAGGTGCGCCGCCCTGGCCGGTGTCCTCCAGCCCGACCAGCGCGATCTTGAGATAGCCCGCGCTGCGAAGCAGGTTCATCACCTCCATCAGTTCGCGATAGGCGACCGCGCCGTCGGCGCGCAGGAACACGCGTTGCTGCCGGTCGTTGTTGGTGCGCTGGTCGAGCATCGCCTGGAGCGCCTCTCGCGGAAGCGTGTCGTTGCCGAGCGCGAGCGTGAGGTCGCCCTTCACCGTCAGGAAGACCGGGGTGTCGGGACGGGCTTGAGGCTGCGCGTTCGACACGGGCAGATCGACGGCGACATCGACCGTCGAGAGCGGGGCTGCGACCATGAAGATGATCAGCAGCACCAGGATGACGTCGATGAAGGGCGTGACGTTGATGTCGCTGACTTCCGCCAGATCGCCGTCCTGGGGATCCTTGAGCGAGACCGCCATGGCGCTACTCCGCGTGAACGCGTGGCAAGGTCGTCACCGCGGTCTTCACGGGTTGAGGCGCCGACGGCGGAACAGCCGGCAGCGGCGCGCGGACGGCGTGAGCGGCGGCGAAGCTGCGCCGCTCGAGGTCGCGCGAGAGATGGCGCAGGATTTCGCCGGACGCGTCCGAGAGCATGGCGCGGTAGCCTGCGATCGAGCGGGCAAAGACGTTGTAAATGATCACTGCCGGGATCGCAGCTACGAGACCGATGGCGGTCGCCAGCAGGGCCTCGGCGATGCCCGGCGCGACCACGGCGAGATTGGTGGTCTTGGCCTGGCTGATCCCGATGAAGCTGTTCATGATGCCCCAGACCGTGCCGAACAGACCCACGAACGGCGCGGTCGAGCCGATGGTGGCGAGCAAGCCGGTCCCCTTGGCCATGGCGCGTCCGGCGCGCGCCTCGATGCGCGAGAGCGCGATCGCGACGCGCTCCTTGATGCCGTCTTCGCCGAGATCGCCCGAGCGCCTCGTCTCCTTCAAGGCCGCCTCGACCAATCCGCCGACGGCTCCCGATAGCACAGATCCGCGGCGGCGCGTCGATGCGCGCGCTGCAGATCGAGCAGCCGCTCCGTCTCGTCGCGGCGATCCAGAACGTCGCGCTCGTCACGGTTCCCGGATTGCTGGGAGGCATCGCCGCGTTGACGGCGATGCTGGAGGAGAGGCGACAGGTGACGCCGACCCAAGCCGGAGAGTTGGCCTACCAGCTCCGCACCATCCTGCAACAACTGAAGACATAGGGACGACCCGCCATGGCACTGCGACTGGACCTCAACAAGTCGGCCGAAACCCTGCGTCTGTCGCTGGACAAGGCAGGCGTCGCTCCCGACCCGGCATCAAGGCGGAACTGATCTTCGACATGGATGTCTCGGGCTCGTTCGAGCATGAGCATGAGGAGGGCACCACGAGCAGGCTGATCGAGCGGCTCGTGCCCTACGGAATGGTGCTGGACCCCGACGGCCAGATGGATGTGTTCAGCTTCAGCCACGGCGGCGAGAACGCCCACCATGTCGGGACCGTCTCGCCACGGAACTGCAAGGACTACATCATCGACAATGTCATCGACAAAGTGCCCGGCTGGAAGGGCGGCACCACCTACAGCTACGTGCTGGAGCGCAATCTGCAGCATTTCGGCTGGTTGCCGCGCGAACAGGGCGGCGGCTTTCTGAGCCGCTTCTTCGGCCTGTCGCGAGACGAGCCGACGGCGGCGAAGAAGCGCTCGATCGTCATCTTCGTCACCGACGGAGAGAACGACGCCGGCGATCTCGACAGGACGATCCAGGTGCTCGAAGCCTCCGAACGGCGCGGCGACCAGGTCTACTTCCTGTTCATGGGCGCCTGCGAACATGCGGTCGATTTCGGCTTTCTCAAGACAATCGCGGCGCGGTTCAGGAACACCGGCGTGGTGATCGTGCGTGATCTCGACGGCTTCGTCGAGTTGTCGGACGAGGAATTGAATGCCCAGCTTCTCGGCCCGGAACTTCTCCAATGGCTCCGCGGCTGAGCGTGCTGCCACCTGTCAGCGCATGGGCATAGCACCAAATGCATTAGGCATCTCGGCCGACCAAAAGCAGCCGAGATCGTCACGTGCCACTCGCCAAGAATTAATGGCTTGACGATGATCTACCTTATAATCTTACTTTCTACCGAGAGATAAAAGATCGCACCGAAAACTGGCTTCTTCTCGCGTTCAAATGTAACAGGCGCGCCAAAGCCGAGGACGATTTGCGTATCAGGAAAATTAAACGCGTATCGGGCTCCGGGAGACATTGTCAACGCATTTTGGCGTTCAATCTTACCGGTTGCGTTCACGGTTGCAATCCGTTCGCCCACCGTTTCAAGTAGAATATTCAAATCACGCGTAGCTGCGTAAACAATACTTCCGCCGAGATTAAAGCTTGTCGGACGGCGATCTTGTACATCGAAAAGGGAGGTCAATCCTGCATTAGCATGGAGCGTGATCCGGTCTGTTACAATCTTGCTGAACGGAAGGTTGCCTTGAAAGCCGAACGAGCCATTCCCCGTACCTGTGCTGGCTCGTCCCGTAGGCACGATCAAGCTTAAACGTGGCGCAAAAGCCGGTATGAAGTCACTTTCGAAAAGAGCTTGATAGCGGTAATTGAAAAGTACATCTCCCACGCCCCTAGCGCGCTGGCCATCGCTGCGCAGATAGGCGTAGGGCAGAAGATAAGACAGTTGGTGCTCTTGGCCTCCGACCGGAAACTCTTGCGTAAAAGCAAAAAACCGGTCACGGCCTTGTCCCCGCATCGTCGCGAAACTCTGCACAACTCCCGGCTCTTGATTGTAAGCCTCTTCGATGAGAAACGAGTTGTCCTGAATGCTTTTTGCAGGGCGATCGCCTGTGACGTCGCTGACTTCCGGCCGGGTGCTCTGGTCGCCACGGTTACCTTGATTTTGAGCGAGAGCTTTAGCCGAGTAAACGCTGCATACTATAGCTGCTGCAAGCAATGGAACATTCAGTTTCATCGATCGGTTCCGCACTGATGCTTCTCGCATAGCTCTGGGCTGAGATTGAATGGCTTTCAAGGCCATTTAGCAGTTCTCCAACTCCCTGCACCAATGGCAGGGTCAAAATCCTGGCTTATGTCGCGCATTTGTCGCTAACTGCTGGCGAGGCTGAGCTCAAGCGCGCTCGCGCTAGCGCAAGAGGACGATCGAGATGGGCTCAGGCGAATTACAAAGCGGCAGCGCTGCTGTTTCGGGGACGGCGGGCGGCAAGCACAAGGGCCGGCTGGCAATCGCACTTGGCCTGACCACGACATTCATGGTCGCCGAGGTTGTTGGCGGTCTGTGGACCGGGAGCCTCGCGCTTCTTGCCGACGCAGCCCATATGTTGACCGACGCTGGGGGCCTTGCCCTCGCTCTGATCGCGATCCGGTTCGCCGAGCGGCCCGCGACGCCACAGGCGACGTATGGCTACGTTCGCGCTGAGGTGCTTTCGGCGCTGACCAACGCCGTCGTGCTGTTGTTGCTGACTGTCTACATCCTCTACGAGGCTTACAAGCGCTTCCTCGATCCTCCGGAGATCATTGGCGGACCGATGCTCGTCGTTGCGGTCGTCGGCCTGATCGTCAATTTGATCAGCATGAAGCTGCTTTCGGGCGGATCGTCAGAGAGCATCAATGTGAAGGGCGCTTATTTCGAGGTGCTGAGCGACATGCTCGGCTCGCTCGGCGTCATCGTCGCGGCGGTCGTGGTGCTGCTGACGGGATGGACGCTGGTCGATCCGATCATCGGTGCTGGCATCGGCCTGTTCATCGTGCCGCGCACTTGGATCCTGTTGAAGCAAGCGATCCACATCCTTATTGAGGGCACACCGCCCGAAGTCGATGTAAAGTTGATCGAGCAACGGCTCATGGCGGTCGCGGGGGTGACCGCTGTACGCGATCTCCATGTCTGGACGATCACCTCAGGTCTCGATGCGATGAGCTGCCACCTCATCCTCGACGACATGGCCAA
This sequence comes from Allobosea massiliensis, assembly GCF_042655245.1. Taxonomy (NCBI): domain Bacteria; kingdom Pseudomonadati; phylum Pseudomonadota; class Alphaproteobacteria; order Hyphomicrobiales; family Alloboseaceae; genus Allobosea; species Allobosea massiliensis. The sequence goes on from NZ_JBHSLU010000035.1 coordinate 94,432, forward strand.
GGCTTCGAATGCCTTGATTGCAGCGAATGCCGTTCTCAGAGGGGAGTTCAAGCTCGATCACACCACGATTCAGACCGAGGATGCCTCGGTGCGCGCAAATGAGCCGGAGCGGCGCTTTTAGGAACGCTCGTGCATTCACCCTTGAGGGACCATCATGGACGCCATCATTTCCGCGCTCGTCTCGTTCTTTTTGCTTGCTCCGCTGGAGGCTGGCATCACACGCGCGCTCGTCGGTGCTGGCGTGCCGGAAGCCATGGCCGGGAAGGTTAGCGCCTGCGCGAAAGCGGCAGCGCCGATCATCATCAGGCGTGCGACCGGCGATCCAGCCTGGCTCGTCGTAAGTGTTTACGCGCTCTGGACCGGCTCGAAGCTGCCCGACGCGATCCTCGTCGAAGCTGCCCCTGGTTGCGCCGAGCCGGTCGCGGCCGCGCGCGCCTCCATCGGCGTCAAGGCGTGAGCGCGGCTTCCACCGTCTGCCATCGCTCGGTACACGACGTGACGGCAAACGCCGGACGGTTCGGTGCGTGCCTTCACCTTGATTGAGGATGAGGGGCACGCCATAGAGATGCCTGTTTAACCGACACGGCGCCGAGCGCCTTAATTGAGGGCCAGATTGTGCAGCGACCCAGTCCGAGTCAGCCAACTATTCGCACGGCGGTTCTCGTGGGGCTGGTTTTCACGGCCTTGCTTGTCGAGCTTAGTCCCCTTGGAGCGCAGACGATGGATGCCGCCTTGGCGCGCGCCTATGTCAGCAATCCCACGCTGAACGCGGAGCGCGCTTCGGTGCGGGTCACCAACGAGAGCGTGCCGCAGGCGCTTTCAGGCTACCGGCCGCGGATCACCGCCTCGGCCGATATCGGCGCCAGCATCACAGATGCCCGGATACCCGGTGGTGGGAACTCGACCTCGCGTCTTGGCCCCCGCGGCGCCGGCGTGCAGATCGACCAGACCCTGTTCGATGGAGGCAAAACGCGCAGCGCCGTTAGCCAAGCCGAATCCCAGGTACTGGGTGCGCGTGCCGTTTTGCGGAACATCGAGCAGAACGTCCTGCTGGATGCGGCGACGTCCTATATGAACGTTTTGCGCGACACTGCGATTCTCACGCTCAACCGTAACAATGTCGAAGTTCTCGACGAGCAGGTGCGCCAGACACGCGGTCGTTTCGAGGCAGGCGAAGTGACCACCACGGACGTCGCGCAATCGCAGGCACGCCTGTCGCAGGCGCAATCGCAGGCAATCCTTGCCGAATCAAACCTGAAAACGTCGGTCGCGCGCTATCGCCAGAATGTTGGCGCCGAACCAAGGCAGCTTGCGCCGGGTCGCCCGGTCGAGGGCCTGCTTCCGAAATCGTTGCCAGTCGCACTCAGCGCCGCGCTTACGAGCCATCCTGCTGTTATTGCGTCATTGCACGGAGTCGATGCAGCAGAACTCCAGGTCAAGGTCACGCAAGCTGACCTCTATCCTGTTCTCGGCGTGCGTGGAACGGTGCAGCAGCGTTACGACGAAGATACGTTCGGCGACAGGGTGAGGTCGGCTGGTGTTTTTGGCACGTTGACCATCCCGATCTATGAGGGTGGCCAGGTTTACTCTCGGACGCGGCAGGCCAAGGAAACGGCTGGGCAACGCCGCATCGAGGTAGATACGCAGCGCGATACGGTGCGAGCTGCGGTTGTCTCGGCCTGGGGGTCTAACGAGGCCGCCAAGGCTCAGATCACAGCCGCGCAGTCGCAGGTCAGGGCAGCGGAGACGGCGCTCTCCGGCGTGCGCGAGGAAGCCAAGGCAGGTGGACACCCGCAAGAACCTACCGCGCTTGCTGATTTTATGATTCCATCTCCCCTCGGCGCACGGGGCGGATTGCGATGGAACAGCGGTCGTTTTTCGGGT
>NZ_JBHSLU010000036.1:0-1452 GCF_042655245.1 Allobosea massiliensis
CCGAGGTCGTCTTCACCGACGTCTTCGGCAAGTGCGGATAGGCCGCCAGGTCGAGGCGGGCCGGGCGCCGTTCCAGACGCGCCAGCGCGATCAGCTTCACCGCGTCGAAGCCGATCGCACCGAGCCGGATTGCCTCGCCGACGGCCAAGCTCACGACCTCGCGCGGAAGGGCTTCCATCAGCCGCAGCACCTGGATGAACTCGCGCTTGCCGCGATTGCCCATTCGCGCCTCCAGCAGATGGCGAAGGTGCTGGAAGGTCTCGGGCAGGTCCCAGCCCTGCAACGCCGCCGCCTGGTCGAGCGCGTTCGGCTTGACCTCGATCAGCGCCAGATAGTGCAGCGGATCGGCGACGAACACGCCGGTCCCGTAGCTGCGCGGATGCCGGGCGATCTCCTCGCCCCGGCACAGGACCACGACCTCCTCGACGAAGCCCTTCACCATCACGTCCTGGAAGCCATAGGCCGTCGGCACCGAGTAGTCGTTGGAGCGATAACGGACCAGCGCCGTCGATGAGACCCGCCCGCCACGCTTCTCGCACGGCTCCAGCGGCACCGCCGGCAAGGGGCGCAGGGCCTCACAATCGGCAGCGAGACGGTCGCCGATCATCTGCGCGTGACGACCGGCGCGCTCGTCCTGCCGCCGGCGGCAACGCTCGGCCAACATCGCGTTCAGCTCGGCCAAGCTCGCCGCCACCGGGATCGGCGTCATGAAGTTCGAGCGGGCATACTTCACCAGCCCCTCGACCTTGCCCTTGTCGTTGCCCTTGCCCGGGCGGCCGAACCGATCCCGGAACAGATAGTGGCTTACCAGCTCGGTGAACGCCCGTGTCCGCTCGCGCCGGCCATCGCCGCAGATCTTCGCCACCGCGATGCGCGTGTTGTCATAGAGCACCGACAGCGGGACGCCGCCAAAGAAGCCGAAGGCCGAGACGTGCCCGTCCAGGAACGCCTCCGTCGTCTCGCGCGGATAGGCCTTCACGAAGCAGGCGTCCGACTGCGGCAGGTCCAGGCAGAAGAAGTGAATCTTCTGCCGCACCCCGCCGATCACCGCGATCGCCTCGCCGAAGTCCACCTGAGCGTGACCAGGCGGATGCGCCAGCGGCACGAAGGTCTCCCGGCCCCGCGCCCGGCAGAGCCGCACATGGTCCTTCACCACCGTGTAGCCGCCGGCAAAGCCGTGCTCGTCACGAAGGCGCTCGAAGATCCGCTTCGCCGTATGACGCTGCTTCACCGGTGACGTCCGATCCGCCTCCAGGATCGCATCGATCACCGGCAGAAGCGGACCCAGCTTCGGCTTCTCGACCGGCTTCGTGCGCGTGTAGCCCGGCGGCAGCGAGAACCGGCACATCTTCGCAACCGTCTCGCGGCTCAGCCCGAACACGCGAGCCGCTTCCCGCCGGCTCTTCTCCTGGTTGAAAACGAAATCGCGAACCGCCGCGTAAATCTCCACAG
>NZ_JBHSLU010000037.1:0-42248 GCF_042655245.1 Allobosea massiliensis
AGGCCGCTGCGACGCCGCAATCCGCAACCGCCTAAAGGCAATCGGCATGGGGGTCAGTTCTTCATGACGCAAAGGGGTCAGTTCCGAATGTCGCTGGACATCTGGGGGGCTGTGGGGCAGGTCCTGCGTGGCCAGGGCGTCATCAGCGGCGGGGAAAGACGCGGCAATGGGCTCCGGTGCCGCAACAGCTGGGATAGCCTTGGCGGCCTTCGCAGAGGCTTGGGGGACGTTAGCGGCCGCTATCTTCGAAAGCATGTCCTCGAGGGCTGCGAATTGCGCGCTGCGAATGACGGTCATTGCGGGATCGGCCTGGCCGATGCCGCGGATATGATCGATCAGATCTGTTGCTGCCTTTGCGAGCTCCTGAAGGTCGACCGGCCGCGGTTCCACAAGATCGATGGATACCTCGTAGAGGCTCCCGAGAAAGCTCGGGAGGCTTTCTAGCTCGATCGGCGCGCGGCGTTTCAGCGTCGCTGCATGCCAGCGTGCCTGGAAGTCGGCTTCCTGCTTGTCGACCGCGTGGACATAGGTCTCAAAGGGCTCCCCTTGACCTGTTGCTCCTTTGGCCATCCAGCGAAAGGCGTCGTCGCTGTGGCGAATGCCGATGATCTGGAAGCTGGCAGCTCGCTTGCCGATCGCCGCTTCATGATCCGCCTCTGTGTCGAATGAGCGAGGGTCAATCGAGCGACTCGCCGCCAGGCGCGTTGCCGACGTGAGCAGGGCGAGCGAGATGTCCATGAGAGAGCCGGTGGTCCCGTCCAAGCTCTCGGGATCGACGCCGATCTTGTAAATCCCGTGTCGCGGGTGTTCGAGCTCGGCAGTGAAAATTCGCGGAGCTGCTTCGATGCCTTCAATTTCGGCTCGGGCTTCCGAAATGAGACGCTGCAGGCTCTCCAGGCGTTCGTCAGATGAGCGGGCTTGGGCGACAAGCGAAACCGCTCCCGCCAGAGAAGCGGAAGAATGATAATCGGATTTCATGGCAATTCCAAAAATGCGTTCGGATCGAATAACAGCGGTTTAGGCAGGAATATTATGTCATGCGGCCGCTGGGGCTTCAACGAAGCCAGCACCCGTATATGCGACTTTCAGCGATCGAATTTTCTGATCGATAAATGGCGGATCGCGCAATAGCCGCCATGCGCTTGCGTGTGCACGTCGGCCGGCGCGTGTGTAGCAAGGCCGCGATAATTCCCAGACTGGCGACCCGCCTTCACGCAAGACCCTTTCCAGCACAAGCTCTGCGCCCAAGCCGCGGTCGCGGTGTTCGTCGGAGATCGCGAGATCGGGCCCCAGGTAGACGCCGGCGATGTCGCCAGTCGGTGCCAGGAGAACTACGCCGGCGTCGTGGTCGGCGAAAATGTAGCCCGGCGCTCGAATTGATGCGGTCGGCGAGCTCAGGCTGTCGAAGTCGCAAGGGTAGTCCGCGAGGATGTCGACGACGGACTTTTCGAAGATGTCGTCGACGATCACGAGATCCTCGTCGAGCTCGCCCTCGAGGAACCGGGAAAAGCGCTCTTCACCAGCGAGGAATTCGTCTTCCTCGAGATGAGCAAGAGTTTCAGCTTCAATGTGCATTAGACGGGATTTCAAGCTGGAGGGATGACCTCCAGTTGGTTCAGTTCATCCTACGCCGAGTGGCGTCGCTTTCGCGCGGCATGATCCCGCGCTGGTCGATCTCGTGCCAAAAGCCAAGTTCAGCCTCGGGAAGGGAAGCCTTTACGGCGGCCGAGGACACGGTGTGACCAGACCTGACGAGCGCAATGCCGAGACGGACGCGGTCGGAAACAATCGAAGAATTGATCATCGCAATTTTCTTGGTTCTTGAAGCGTTTAGCCTGATAGCGGCTGGGCGCGGGCGGATCAATTGAAAGAACGAAACTGTGTAGGAATTGCGGGATTTTTTCGGGGAAATAAAAAAATGGCGCCGCATCGCGCGGCGCCATTCACCGAAACTTTGATCTCACTGGGAAGCGAGCTTTGGCCGCGTGCGCTGTGATGCCGCCGGCACATTGCGAGGCGTGCCCTCTTGAGCGCGCTTCAGTTTGGCGGTCGCCGCAAGAGCGTCGTTCGTGTCTTCACCTGAAGCCACCTTCGAGAGCGTGGCCTTTTCCTGATCCTTCTTGCCCTGAAGGCCTTGGATCAGCGCGAGATTCTGCTGAGCCCGCGGATCCGCACCTGGCTGAGCGATCGAGCGCCGCAGGAAAACCTCGGCTTGACCGTAGTCACGCTCGAATGCGTAGGAAAGGCCGAGGTTGGCGAGAACCGACGGCTCCTCTGGTTTCACGCGTAGTGCGTGTTCGTAGAGCGTGCGCGCTTCGCGATGATTGCCCAACTTGTCGTTGGCGACGCCTCGCGCTGAAAGGACGCGCCAGTCGGGCATGTCGGCCTGAAAGGCCTGGGAGAGCACCTGATCGGCCCGAGCATATTCGCCGATCGAGATGAGTGATTTCCCATAGGCGGCCATAACGTCAGCGTCGCCCACACCACTCATGACGACGCGTTCGAGCACAGCGTTCTGCTGCTCGTGCTGGCTCAGAGACGCGAGTGTCTCGGAATAGGCGAGCGCATTCGCGGCATCCTGAGGATTGGCCTTGTAGGCGCTAGCCTGCGCCTGGGCGCGCGTGTTCAGGTCGGGGGACGTCAGAGCCGGATCCACCGTGGCCTGCGCCGTCGGCGCGCCGGGCAGTGTCATGCACGCGCCGAGGCTCAATGCGAGCGCGCTGACGCTGAAAATCCTGATGGCTTTTTGAAACATCGAATTCCGCTTTTATTCTGGGCGCCGGATGGCGAAAAAAATGGGATTAAAATTGAATAATCCGTCTTCTTATATCTGATTTTAGGAGGCCTGGCTGTGCATTTCAAAGCCGCTTATCCGATGAGCTTGGGTGAAATTTTCACGCCCCAGCAGCGGCCAGTCTCATCGGGAATGAGATTCGATTTTGCACGAGCCGGAATTATTTCCAACCCATAACGTCGATCACTCCAGGCATAATGATGATCACGAACAGTACAGGCAAGAAAAATAGGATCATCGGAACCGTAAGCTTCGGTCCCAGGGAGGCCGCTTTCTTTTTTGCGACCTGCATTCGTGACGTCCTCGACTCCGCAGACATTGAGCGAAGCGCCGACGCTACTGGTGTACCCTGAGTCTCAGCTTGGATCAAGGCGGTGCATGTGCTTTTCACCTCATCGATATTGGTTCGCAGGCCGAGATTTTTATAGGCTGCTGTCCGATCGGAGAGGGTGTTCAGCTCCGCGAGGGTAAAGTTGAGCTCCTGTGCGAGCGGTTCGGACTGGATGCTGATTTCCTTTGCCACGCGGCGAAACGCGGCTTCAGCGGTCGTTCCGGACTCGACGCAGATGACCATGAGATCCAGTGCGTCCGGCCACGCCATGCGGATGTCGGATTGCCGCTTATCCATGGCATTCTTGATGATGATGTCGGGGAGCTTCAGGCCGAGCAATGCTGACGCAATGACGGCGGTGACTTTCGCGGGGGCTGGCCAGTCCGTCACCTGCAGCCCGAACAGGTAGATCAACGCGATCAGTGAGCAGATGATCGGAGCTGCGAACCGCGCGAAAATGAAGGTGGTCTCAGCGGACGGCGACCGATAGCCGGCCCTGAAGAGCTTGTCCTTGTAGTCGCCGCGGCGCAGCAGAGAGCGAAGCTTCAACCGATCGACGGTGAACTTAGAGATCTCCTGAAGAAGGCTGATCCGACGCCGCTGCGGATCGCCGGCGCGGCCGAAGGTCTGGATTGCCGGCGTCGATGTGAGTGCGTCGAGCCGGATGGAGATGTTCTCACGCTTTGAGAACGTCGGGAGGAAGTAGGCGACGCATGCCGCCAAGCCCACGACGAGGCACATTCCGATAACGAGTTCATTGCCCATGGCTCAGACCTTGATCTGCGACATTTTGTTGATGATGTAGAGCCCGATCAGCATCCAGCTCGCCGCACCGATCAAAACCATGATGCCAATGGTGGTGCGGAAGAGGGGCAGGACGTAATTCGGTTCGGTGAAATGAATTCCGGCGAGGAAGAGGAAGGGCATGGCGCCGATAATGGCCGTCGAGGACTTGGCCTCCATGCTCATGGCTGCGATCTCGCCATACATGGCCTTCCGGTCGCGTAGCGTTTTGGACAGGTTGTCCAGTGCTTCCGACAGCCTGCCGCCGCTCGTTGACTGAAGCGCAACGGAGATCGCCAGGAAGTTGGTCTCGGGCGTCGGCACTCGGTCAGCGAGGCGCGCGATCGCGTCAGCGATCGTGATACCGATGGCTTGGGCATCGACCACGCGCTGAAACTCTGAGCGAAGAGGCTCCTTCGCTTCTCGCGCGATGCTGCGGAAGCACTCCGTCATATGCAGGCCCGCCTTGACGCCGCGGACGAGCATGTCCAGTGCGTTTGGCAGTTCGTTCACAAACAGGCGAAGCCTCTTTGCCCGAGCGCGACGGACGTAAAGCCGCATGGGGAAATAGGACCCCAGCGCGATCATCATCAGGCCGATATAGGCATTGCTGGTGATGAAGGTTGCGGCGACACCGATGATGGCGCCGACGAGCACGCTGTAGGTCCAGTAGAGGCGGGTCGACCAGAGAATGCCGGCCTGGTCCAGTAGAACCTCGAGCGACTTCGGATCGGCTGATCGTCCTTTTTCGACCTGGCGAAGTCCCTCGGCGATCATCTGGCGGCGGCGCTCGTCAGGCGAGAGCTTCCGGCGCCTGCGGTTCTCGATGACGGGGGATTTGGTGAGCGCCTTGACGCGCGATGTCGCGGCTCGCTCTGCGCCGAACTCCGGCTTGAGCTGCATAAAGACGATGAAGCCGATGGCGACGATGAGCATCGCCACCACCCATAGGTTTTCGGAAAGCACGTGGCTGCTCGCGTTCATTTCTTGCTCTTCGGGGCGTTCTGCAAGGCCGCGACCAGGTTCGCGTCCTCGCGGAAATAGCGGGCTCGCTCGATCATCTTCGGCTGCATCACGCCGGTCGATGCATGGTGCCCCAGGATTGCGCCCTTTGCGCCTTCGCCGGTGATGTCGAAGATCATGATGTCCTGGAGGGTGATCGTGTCGCCTTCCATGCCAGTCACCTCGGTGATGTGCGTGATGCGTCGCGAGCCGTCGCGAAGACGCTTCGTCTGGACGATGATCTCGACGGACGATTTGATGAGCTCTCGGATGACCTTTGAGGGGAGTGCCGACTGGCCCATCATCACCATCGACTCGAGGCGAGAGACCGCTTCGCGGGGGCTATTGGCGTGCAGCGTTCCCATCGAGCCGTCGTGGCCCGTGTTCATCGCCTGCAGTAGGTCGAAAGCCTCGCCGCTTCGAACCTCACCGACAATGATGCGGTCTGGGCGCATGCGGAGGCAGTTCCTGACGAGGTCAGCCATCTTGACCTCGCCGGCGCCTTCAAGGTTCTTCGTGCGGGTTTCGAGCGACACGACGTGGTGCTTCTGGATCTGCAGCTCGGCCGTGTCTTCGCAGGTCACGGTGCGCTCGTCGTCGTCGATGAACTCGCCAAGGCAATTCAGCAGCGTCGTCTTGCCGGAACCCGTTCCACCAGAGACGATGACATTGCAGCGTACCCGGCCGATGATCCGAAGCAGCTCGGCGCCCTCCGGCGAGATTGCGCCGAACTCGACCAGATTGCGCATGCGCAGGTGGTCCCTGCGGAACTTTCGGATTGTCAGGCTGGGGCCGCGAATGGAAAGCGGAGGCAGAATGATGTTGATGCGGGATCCGTCCGGAAGACGCGCGTCACAGATCGGCGACGAAAGATCGACGCGGCGCCCGGCCTGGTTTGCCATGCGCTGGCAAATTTTCTCGAGCTGCTTCTCGTCATTGAAGCTGATGTTGGTCCGCGAGATTTTGCCCTTGGTCTCGATGAACACGTCATCGATGCCATTGACCATGATATCGGCGATGTCGTCGCGCGCGAGGAGAGGTTCGAGCGGGCCGCAGCCGAGCACGTCATTGATGATGTCCGACGTCATCGTTGCCCGATCTTCTCGGGTCAGCGTCAGATTCTTCTGATTGATGACCTCGGCGATGTTTTTGGCGAGCTCGCTCCGGGCCTCCTCTTCGGCCATGTCATTGAAGCGACCGGCGTCCATTGTGTGGAGGACAGACTCGGTGATCTCGCGCTTGTTGTTGAGGAAGATGACCGATCGATCCTCGCTCGGAATGTGCTCCGCCAGGGCGATAGGCAGAGCTTTGCGGGTGGGCTCTGAGCGAGAATTGGGCGCGCGAGATGCGACAGGTGCTTCGTCATTGCGACGGCCGAACATGAGAATATTCCCGATAAATCGAGGTTGAAAAATATCAATGAAAAAAGGGCCCGCCCTTTTGAGCGAGCCCTTGGCTTATAGCCTAAGCCGATTTTCTTTTCACCGACGATTTTAGGCTTGCGAGCAGCCCGGCCTTTTTGGGCGAGGGGCTTAGGTCGATTTTCGCCGTGCTCGCCGGCTTACGCGCTCCGCCCCCGAGGAGGGCCATCAGCTTCTTGCTGGCTGAGGTGTTGATCTCGATGGGCTCAGGGGCACTGATGACGGCCGCTTCATCGACGAGCTTCAACGCGATGTTGGAAAACTGCCCGGTGATAGGCGATGAAGGATGCATTGCTGTGAAAGCCTGCCCCTCTGCCAGAGCCGCCGAGAATAGCGCCGGGTCATAGGGGAGGACTGCCAGTGGCGGCATGCCGATGGCCTGCAGGAATTCCTCCTCACTGACGCTGATGCGCTTCGGGATCCCGGCATTGTTGATGATGTAATGGTAGGCGCTGATATCGGCGCGAAGTGCGGCCAGATATTTGATCATCGTCTTCGTGTTGCGAAGGCCGATGATGTCGGGCGTTCCTACGACGATGACGTCATCGGCCTCGTTGATGACGTGGTTGGACAGGACGCCCCAATCGTGGGGCAGGTCGATCACGATGTTCGGCGACGAATTCTTGATCGCGTCGAGAACCCTTTCGACCCGCACGGTCTCGAAATTCGTTGCCTTCTCGAGGCTCGCCGGCGAGGGGAGAAGCTCAAGGCGATCCCCGAGCGGGATCATGATATTGCTCAGAAACGTCTCGTCGACGTCCTCGGCCCAAAGAGCGTCACCGAGGTCTCGGTCGGCAGCCTGATTGAAGTTCAAGAGCGCGCTTCCGAACGCAATGTCCGCGTCGACGAGAAGCGTCTGGTGCCCGTGTACCTCAGCCATGTTCCAGGCGATGTTTTGCGCGATCGTCGAACTTCCGACGCCGCCCGCGGCGCCGATGACGGCCGTCATTCTGCCCTTCGTCGAGCCGTTGGGCGCGTAGATCTGCGCGATCGCATTGAGGATTTCAGGCGTCGTTGCAGGACCGAGAAGGTACCCGGAGAGCTTGAAATCGATCATCTTCTTGTAGAATTTGACGTCATTCACCTGGCTTACGACGATGGCTTTCGTCGTGCCCTGGGTGACGTTGGCGATCCTGTCCAGAGCTTCGAGCACTGTGGCCGAATCGCCATCGATTTCGAGAATGATGAGGTCCGGCGTCGCATTGTCGGTGTATCGCTGGGTGATCTCATCCAGGTCGTAGCGATTGATGTCGACCTTGCGCTTGCGGTGAAGCGCGCGGCTCTTGGTCGCTTCAGCGATCGCTTCGGCCGTCTGCGGAGTTGTGTACCAGGCCTCGATGGAGATCCGAGGAACGGTGATGTTTTCGAGATCGAGCATGGCTGATTACCTCCGGCTCGAAGTGGAGTTGCCGCTTGCGTTGGAGCCGCCGCCGTTCGTCGACGACGTGTTGGCGTCGGCGCTGCTGGTTGTCGGACCGCCGCGGTAAGTCGAGATGACAGCTGTCGCCCGCGCCGCGTCGACTGGTGAGGGACGGTGCTGGCGCACGACATCCATCGGGTCCGCCATCTGCTTTGCGATCGCCTGCTGCGTCGCGCAGCCGTGATTGTAGTAGGGCAGGTTCTCGATGCCCGGTTCGATCGAGGCGAAGCCGGTATCGTCGGGCCACAGGCCGCACTGCTCGGTCACGGCAGCCTTGGCCTTGACGTATGTCAGCTTGATCGGGTTGAGCCCGGTCGGGTCGTTGGGCAGGTAGGTCTGGCCCCGAACCGCCGAGCGAGCGACGCCGTTGTCCTGGAGCGTTTTCAGGATCTGCTTTGCATGCGCTGCGGTCTGAGCGTCGACGCGACCATTGACGTCGGCAGGAACCGCGACGCTCATCACGCTCTTGCTGCTGCGCCGGAAGTCTTTCCCGAAGTCGGCGACGGTGAGCTTCTGGTCATTGTCGAGCGAGGCGTATTGCATCGGGAAGACTTCGAGGGTCTCCGGTGCATTGGCGAGCTTGATCGGAAAACGCTCCTGGTGGGTCGGCGCATAGGCCGGGGGATTGCTCTCGGCGAGCTGCGAGCAGGCGCCGAGCGAGAGTGCTGCTGCGGCAGCGAAACAGATGCGAAAATTGAACAAGGTGCGCTCCAAAATCACTTAACGATGAAACCGGCGCCGTCGAGCGCGCGCGTTGACGGCTTTGCCTTGCGCGAGCCGTTGATGACGTTGATCTGGCCCAGTGCGACGCCAGCGACATCAGATGCGTCGCGTAGGCCGGCGTCCGGACGGGTCAGCTCCTTCGAATTGACGCTCTTGGCGAGGTACGGGGTGATGGTGATCATCAGCTCCGATTCCTGTCGGGTGTAGTCACGCGACCTTGCGAGCGCGCCGATGATCGGAAGATTGCTGACACCCGGGATGCCTCCGAGCGACGTGCGCGAATTCTGCTGAATGAGGCCGGCCGTCATCAGGCTGCCACCGCTGGGGAGCTCGACGGTCGTCTCCGAAGAACGCGAGCGGAAGCCGGGGACCAGCATGGTCTGGCCGTCTGTGCCGACGGGAATGTTCAGGCCAATCGACTGATCGATATCAGAGACGTTGGTCTTCACTTTGAGGCTGATGCGGCCTGGCCCCAGGACGACGGGCGTGAATTCCAGCGAAATGCCGAATTCCTTGAACTCGACGGTGGGGGCGTTATTCCCGCCCGTCGACGATGACGAATTGGGCGTGGGAACCGGAACCTCGCCGCCGACCTTGAAGATGGCGCTTTCTCCCGACTGAGCGGTCAGCGTCGGCTCTGCCAGCAGCTTGGCGAGACCATTCTGCTCCATCGCGTTGAACGTGAGACCGCGGCTGCTTTTCGGATCGCCGGCGGCGTCGAGGGCCCGGCTTACGCTCTGCAGCGCGCCGCTGTTCGTCGTCAGTGGGTTGAAAAGACCCGTCGGCGGGCTGATGAAGTTCAGCGCCGTGTTCCCAACGGACCATTTCCCGTCAGTCTTGATGCCGAGCTGCTTCAGGGCGTTGCGATTGACCTCCGCGATGGTCACACGGAGCATCACCTGGTCCTTGCTGCGGATGGTCAGCGAGTTGATCACGCGGCTCTGCTGCTGCCCTCCTCCAGCCGAAGCCGGCGAAAGCATGGTGGTCGCGCCATTGCCTGTTGCTGCCGGAGCGCCCTGCGGGCCGTTGAGGAAGGCATTGGCCATCTCGGTAGCGCGCGTCGCATCCAGCGGCGTGTCGACTTCGCCATTGAGGACGATCATGTTGCCGACGATGCGCGGCTCGATCTTCGCGGTGGGGATGGTCTGACGAAGCACCTCCCGGAGAAGCGCGAGATCCTGGGTCACGTGGATCTCGATGTTGGCAAAGCGGTTCCCGCTGCCGTCCATGACATAGATTGCCGTGGTGCCCGTGTTGACGCCCACGAGAAAGAGGCGACGGGCTGACTTGACGACCGCCGTCACGATTGTCGGATTGGCGATGAAGATATCCGCAGCGTCCTCGGGCAGGTCGATAACCTCCGACTTCCCGACGTTGACCGATACGATCTGGCTCGTGCCGCGGGTTTGGCTGACGCGACCTGAGCGGCTGGCTGTCTCTGTGACGACCTTCTCACCGTACGCCATGATCGGAACCGTTTGCGCGATCACCGGCGTTGACATGATGGCCGCGACGAGGCCTACGGCGTGCGCCGTCTTCTGAAGCGAAAAAAGGGACATGTGAAAAACCTTAGCGGGGAAGTTCGCTGGCAACGCCGGAGCGGACGATGCGAAGTGACCTCGCCTCTTCCTTCTTCTCCAGCGGAGCAGCCTGGACGGGATGTTCGCCGGCGTCCTTGGTGAAGGGGCGCAGAGTCATTGTCAGGGAGCCCGACTTTTGCGCGACAGCGATCAGGTCGGCCTGAGCCGGGAGAACCTCGATCGTAGCCGTTGCGCCGGTCATGGTCCGCTGACCGTCCTCTTCCTTGATCTGGTTTCCGATCGCCAAAATCTTCACGTTGGTGAGGATTGGCTCGGCTTTCGCGCCGCCGGCGGAGGTCACGACGCGGAGGATGTCGACGCGATCGCCAGGGAGGATGAAGCCGCCGGCTGTGTCGACGGGGCTTGCCGGGATCGCGACTGCGCGCATGCCCTCTGTGAGGACCGCTGACATGAAGCTGCGGCTGCGATCCAGGATGAAGCGGTCAGGGGTAACGGTTTCGCCCACCGTGACGTTCGCGCGAACGAGGACGCCTTGGAAATCCTCTCGTGCCGTAGGCCGATCGCGACGAAGGACCGATGTGGGCGGGCGGTGCGCTTCAGGCCAAGCGACCCATTTCAGGTCCTCGGCGCCAACCCGCGAGCCCGCCGGCAATGCTTTGCCCGCGACGAGGATTTCGACCATCGGGTCGGCCGGCTTTTCGCGGACAATGACCTGCTGATTTGCAGGCGCGGCCGAAGGCGGCGGCGCCGAGCCCTTCCCGAGGGTGTAGGCGGCAATTGCGATCGCAGAAATCGCGACGCCTGCCATGATCGATCGAGTCGAAATCATTTTATCCCCAAATAAATCGCATTAAAAATGGCGGGCAAAAATGCCTTTAAAGATATCGGTGTTTATCTCATAATTGGGGTTAGAAGCAAATACTGGCTGGTAATCGCCCCCATAGCGATGCCGATGCCGTAGGGCACGTATCGGAAATTCTTCTGCCATCGCTCGAATGCATCCCATCGATAAACGAAAAGGGGCATTGGAGTGTGGCGCATAAACTGAAGCGCCAGCGTGACGAGGCCGCCGAAAATGCTGGTCATGCCGATGTAGAGAAACAGAGCCTCAGGCGCCTGAAACCAGAGGGATCCAGCAGACATCAGCTTCACGTCGCCGCCGCCCATGAGATTGTGATGGTGCAGAACGAGCAGTACCGCGAAGATCGCGATCATGGTGGCTGCTCGGATGGCGATCTCCACGGGCCCGATCGATGCGACGGCGGCATGGATGAAGAAGCCCAGGATCAGCAAGATTGAGATCTTGTTCGAGATCTTCATGGTGAGGGCGTCTTGGACGCCTGCGGCGATCATCAGCGCGCTGAAGACCGCCAGGAGGGTCGTCTCGGCCGGGCCGAGCGCGGCGATGGCGTTCATTTGAGTTGAGCCGTCTTCTCGTTCTTGGTCGCCGGTGCATCAGCGGCCGTTTTCGGATCGGCCTTTTGAGTGCCGAGCGGGTTCTGGGAAGCTGCCATTGCCTGCTGGAAGCCCTTCATCGAAGCATTGAGGCGCACTTTCTGGCCATCCCGCGTGAAGCTGAACGCGATCTGGGGCGCATCGGAGAACCAGCCTGCCACTGGACCGACAATGTCCATCGAGGTCTGGCACTTTCCGGCGTCGCAAGACCACTCGGTTGAGGCGAGCGACTTCTCGAATCCCGAGAAGCTGACCTCGAGGCCCGGGCCGGGATCGATCTTGTCGGTGAAGTCGAAGACGATGACCGGGCGACCGTTGGGCTTGGTTGCGATCTTCCAGTTCAGCTTTTCGTCAGCTCCGCTGCTGATCGACTGCTCGATCCGGCAGATGCGCTCATTCAGGTCGAGCTGCATGTCGCATGACAGCGACCAGTCACCGAAAGCACGGGTCATCTTCAGGACATCGCCGTTATCGACGGTTCCCTTTGGCAGGATAGCCAGTTCGGGAGCCTTTGCCTTGCCCTGGTTGCCGGTGAACCTCACCTTGGCTACCGCCGCCGGGGCGGGGGTGGGCGCAGGCGCCGTCACAGCCGCTTTGACGCTCTCGACTGGCTTTTCAACGGAAGCCGGGCGCTTCACCGGCACCGCGCGTGGGCCGATATCCGACGGTGCCGCAATTGCGGGCTTGTCCGCCTCAGGCTGCGCCAGTGCTGCCGGCAACTCGGACGGGTAAGCCGACGATCCGCCCACATTGAGAGAACCCCACGCGGCGCGGGTGGTGTCCACCGGGATGAATGCCGGGGCTGGCGCCTTTGGCGAGGCAACCTCTTGGATCTTGGGTTCGGGCGCAGACGGCACCTTCTTCACGGTGGCAGGCGCTTCCACCTTGGCGGAGACCGGCTTTGAAGAGGTCGCCGGTAGAGATTCCTTGGCCGGCGTCGCCTTCTTCACTTCTGTCGGTCGCGCCGTTGCGGGCTCGGCGAAGAGGCTGCGTCCCGTGACGGCGCCCGGCGCCGGAGCGTCCCAATCACCGGCCTCGATCATGAGGGGCGGAGTGACGAGTGTGGGCGCCTGGCCGGGGATCGCCATCTGGCGACTTGGCTGGGCAAAGCTCACAGCAACATTGAATGAGAGCGCGAGCACGCTGCAGCTGAGAAATATGGGAAGATTTTTCTGCACGATTGTCTCCGCCGCAGAAGGCCCTGCGAGCCGATTTAATGAAACGTAAAAACGCGATTTCTTATGGGCTATATACCCGTAAAATCACAAGATGAAAATGCGCATAAAAGCCGAAGAAATTAGGCGTCGGGTGATGACGCCATTTTCGTCTTTTCCGGTTCGATCTTTCCAGCCTGTCGAGATTTCGCGGACGCCCGCTTCTCCGCCTTCACGGGCTTCGCCGCCTTGCTGGCTGCCGGGGCGGGCGGCTGATCAACCTTTTCCGAGGGTGGAGCCGCGGCT
The DNA here is from genome assembly GCF_042655245.1 of Allobosea massiliensis. NCBI lineage: Bacteria > Pseudomonadati > Pseudomonadota > Alphaproteobacteria > Hyphomicrobiales > Alloboseaceae > Allobosea > Allobosea massiliensis. The sequence continues at coordinate 12,931 of NZ_JBHSLU010000037.1, forward strand.
GCCCCTGGGGTGAAATCGGCGAGACGAGGGCGATCGACCTTTTCAGGGGTCTCGACCGTCACGATCTTGGGGCGCGCAGCCGGCGTGGGCGTCCCGGACACGCTGGGCCGTGGTGCTGGCGCGCTTGCTGAAGCGACGCTCGGCAGCGGGTCGGTAACCGGGCCAGACGGATGCAGGAGCTGCGGGACCGCGCTGCGGTTTGCGACGCGAGGGACGGCAGCGGAGAGAGCTGGATCAACGAAAGGCTCGCTCGCCGGGCGACCATAGATCGGCACGTCGTGACGCGACGCAGCGGCGGCCATTTCGTGCGCCGCGCCATACGTTTTGATGCGAAGCGGCACCGTGCTGTCGACGATGTCTGGTATTTTTTCGCCGGGAGCGCGCGCTTTGACGACTTGGGGCTCCGGTTCCGCGGCGACCTCGATCGGCGGGCTCATGGAGGCGGCAGCCCGATACATGTCGCTGACGAATTTGAAGCGGCCGTCGCAGCCGACCAGATACGCAAATGAATCCGACCGCACTCGCTGCAGGCAGCTTTCGACGTGCTGAAAGCCGCGATTGGCCAGCGCTGAGTTGATCTCGCGCAGCCAAGACGCATTCGGATAGCGACCCGCCATGGGGCCATCATAGAAGATGGGCGTGCCGATCATGATTGGTGCCGGCGCAGCGTCGGGCCGCGGCTCCGACACATAAGGCGCTGTGGTGCTCTCAACCCCTTGGCTCGAGGTGAGAATGAGTGTGCCAAAAAGGGCTGTGCACGCAGCAAAGCCTAGGGCGCGAGCCGATCTCATCAAAAATTCCCTTTGAGGGATTAAACCCAGACTCTTCGATTTTCAGAAATTCAAAAAACAGACAAAAATGCCGTCCGCGATATGTACCCTAAATCGGGAGATTTGATAATCGGGAAATATCAGACGGAAGCAGATCGAGCACGTGCACAAACAAAAAGGCCCCGGAGTTACCCGGGGCCTCGTTGCCTGGAAGAAGGTCGGATCAGGGGTTCGCGGCGGTGGCGTTGGTGATCGCGGTGCCGACGTTGCCGAAACCGGTGGTCAGGTTGCCGCGGAGCGTGGTGAGCGCGCCGATGAGGCCGACAGCGACGACGCCAGCGATCAGACCGTACTCGATGGCGGTGGCGCCGGACTCGTCCTTCAGAACCTTCTTGAGCATCTTGGTCATTGGGAAATCTTTCTTTGCAAACCGTGGGTGGAAGTCAGTTACCGTGTCGCCGGCAGTTGTTCGCTGCGACTGAAGTTAGGTTTAGTTGGAGCGATTCCGAGGGTCAACGTAATTCGCGCTAAAATCGGTTAGTGCGACTTTCTGTCAAAATTCGCTGCGACATTCTGTCGAAAAATATCCAACGTTAAATCGGGCAAAAAAATGGGGCGCCCGAAACTCGAGCGCCCCAAAATTCTCAAATGAACAGCTTTGACGTATGGATACTGAAAACGGCTTCGCAGGCGCGCTAAAGCACGGTGCGACTGACTATTTCGGCGCCCAAACGGGCAATATGTCGACTTTTGAAAACCCGGCTTGCCGGTGTCGCTCTTGTACGTGCGGCGCACTCGATGCGTCAAGCGCGATTTATGAGAGCGCCATTTTATCCTCATTTTGTTTGAGCTTTCGGCCGAGAAAATGTACAACCGGTCGTCGCCCCCAATTTAAGGCATTTTGTTTTATGAAGATTTGCGCCCTTTTGCTCGCCGCTGGCCTTTCGACCTTCGGCGCCGTTTCATCCCATTCGCAGGAAGCGTCAGGCAGCTCCACCGTGAGCTCGGGCGCGGCGTCACTACCGATCGCGCGCCCCAAGCGTGAGACGGTTTCAGTCGTCATGGATCAAGCGCTGGTGGTCCGCGCGCCCGACAAGATCAGGACGATGATCCTGGGCAACCCGGCGATCGCAGACATCGCCTCGGAGGGAAAGGGCATGCTGGTCATCACCGGCAAGTCCTACGGCAGCACCAATCTCGTGCTGATCGACGAGGAGGGCCGCGTGGCGGGCGAGACCCTTATTCAGGTCGGCCCCCCGCGTGCTGGCGTGGTCACGGTCCAGAAGGGTGAAACGAAGGAGGCGTACTCCTGCACGCCCCGATGCATGCCGATGGTCCATGTCGGAACGACACCGACATTCTTCAGCGAAGCATCAAGCCAAGCGCAGCAGCGATACGGCCAGCAGGGCGCCGGGTCTGCCCCGGCACCTGCACCAGCCCAGCCGCGACGCTGAGGATTTAAGGGCCCTTCGGGGCCCTTTTCTTTAGACCAACACTGCCTGTGTGGTTCCAAATCGCGGAAGCGGCGTCTCTGGCTTCACCGAGTAGCTCCTGAAGCCAGGGTTTGCCATGAGCTCTCTCAATCGGGTCCAACGGCGATTGGGATTGTCGTTCTTCACGGCCCGACGGATCGCGTCCCTTTGACCGATCACGACCACCATTGATTTTCCCCGCGTGACGCCGGTGTATAATAGATTGCGGGCGAGCATCATGTAATGGGAATTGACCATGGGTATGATGACGGCAGGATACTCAGAACCCTGCGATTTGTGGATCGTGATGGCGTAAGACGCCTGCAATTGGTCGAGTTCGTCGAAAGCATAGCTGACGATCTCTTGATCGAACCGGACGTCGAGTTTCTTTTCCTCCGGGGTGATTGCCACAACGAAACCGGAGTCGCCGTTGAAAACATTCTTGTCGTAATTATTGGTCGTTTGCATGCATTTGTCGCCAACGCGGAACTGCCAATCGTTCCAGGTGACGGCCGGCGCGCCCGGCGTGAGCGGGTTAAGCGCGGCTTGCATCGCCTTGTTCAGGGCGATCGTGCCGAGATCGCCGAGCCGCATCGGGGCAAGGATCTGGATGTCGGTGAGCGGGTTGAGGCCCAGGCTCGCTGGCATTCGCTTCGTGGCGATTTCCACGAGCTCGAGGGCGAGCGCCTGTGTCAGCGTTTTGCCCGCATGCATCGATCCTGGCTCCTCGTAGGGCCAGAGATAGAAATCGGACGCCTGCCCGTTCGGAAGATTCTCAGGCAATGCGCCCTGATTGATGCGGTGCGCGTTCGATATGATGCGGCTGGAGGCAGCCTGTCGAAAGATCTGGTCCAGCCTGGCCACGGGGAGGGCGCCTGATTCAATCAGGTCACGAAGGACAGCTCCGGCTCCGACGGAGGGGATCTGGTCAACGTCGCCAACCAGAATGAGCGCCGGTGCCTCAACGCCCTCTGAAGCGCTCTTGGCAATCTTATCCAGCAGCGACTGGAAGAGGCGGACATCGAGCATGCTGGCTTCATCGAGCACCAGCAGCTTGGCGCCCTTGAGGTGATCCTCCTTTTTCCGCTGCTTCTTGTCGTCGCCGTCCTTTGGGTCCGCGGCCTCATCTTGGTCGCCCTCCTCACGACGTCCGAACCCAATGAGGCGGTGCACCGTCATGGCTGGAAGGCCGGTCTGTTCTGCCATCCGTTTTGCTGCGCGACCTGTAGGTGCGGCAAGCTTGATCGCGTCTGGGCCAATATGGCGGAATAAGACGCGAAGCAGCGTGTCGAGCGTTGTGGTTTTGCCAACGCCGGGGCCGCCGGTGATGATGCAGACCTTGTTCTGGATTGCGGTTTTGATCGCTTCTCGCTGGCTGGACGACAGGCTTCGTTTCGTCTGAGCCTCGACCGCGGCGATTTCCTTGTCGACAGAGCCAACGGACCACGGAACCCGTCCACCTCGAAGGATCTTGAGCCGTTCCGCAATGATCCCCTCTGCTTCGTGCATTCGCCTGGTGAAGACACACCAGGTCGTGCCGATGGTGTCTGACAGGATGCGATTGGCCTCGAGCTCCTCATGGACGATCCGTTCGACGGCGGCGCGGTTGGCCTCGAGGAGTTCGGCGGAGCGATCGATGAATTCGAGGAACGGCAGCCCGCAATGGCCCTTGCTCGTTTCCGTCTCCAGGACGTGGTTGACGCCCGCGCGCAGGCGCCGCGGATCGTCCCTCTTGAAGTCGAGAGTGGATGCGATCTGATCTGCGAGTTTGAAGCCGATGCCGCGAACGTCCGACGTCAGCTGGTACGGGTTCTCGGACATGACCCGGAACGCGCCGCCAGGCTTGTCCTTGTAGGCCTTGTAGATGGAATAGGCCCGCTGGGCGCCGACATTGCGCTCATTCAGGAACTGCATGATCGAAGAGATTTCGCGGTGAGTTTCCCACGCGGAGAGAATAAGGTCCGCTCGCTTTTTCCCGATGCCCTTCACCGTCCGAATTTTCTCCGGATGATGATTGATGATCAGAAGCGCGTCGGCGCCGAATTTACCGACGATCTGGCGCGCGGTTTCAGGCCCAATTCCCTTGATGAAGCCTGAAGCCAGATAATTCTCGATATCTTTCTGGGTCTCGGGCGGTGTGATGGTGACGCCGGTGATCTTTACCTGCTGGCCAAATTTCGGATGGTTGACGATTTTGCCCGCAACGTGCGCCGTTTCTCCGACTTTCAGGGGGCTGGATACGCCGCTGCAAATGTAGGAGGCCTTATCCAAGGAGTTTTTGACGACAAAAACGGAAAAACCCGATTCGTCATTGCGGTGACGAATCGAGTCCACACGGCCGCGAATAGAGATGGTTTCTGCGGGCGCAGCTTCATTCCGCATCTTAGTCGAATTCCTGGGCTTTAATTTATCGTCTCAAGGTCCACCAGGGCCAAAGTGACATTGTTATCCCGAGAATGCCGCGCTGACGCGATGATGGCGTCTATTACCGCGCTGGCGGTCTTCTGCTGAACCCTGCCTCGGCCGACCCGAACCATTCCTTTCGCGTCGGGACGCTTTCCGATTTGAAGATAAAAATGCGGATCGCTAATCAGATCGACAAAGTCGACTCCGGCACCTTCAAAGGCAACCATCAAAGCCTCTGCTTCGTCGCGATCATGGCAGAGTACGAATTCCGCCAGGGTGGCCTTTACGTCCCTCTCCAGAGCTCGAAGAACCAGGGTCATCAGCGCATCCGGAAAGACATAAACGAGGAGGGGCGAGGAGCGCTTGGTTCCGGCCTCACCTGTTTCGCCGCCCGTTGCGGATCCAGTCTCGGCAGACCTCACGGCTGATATCGGCCGGGCATGCCGCGTTGCGGCTCTGTGGGCGGGTTGTCGGCGGCCGCAGTGGCTGGCTCACCACTTCGGGTTCGCCCGGTACATGGACATAATGCCATGCCGACACTCCTTGGTCGAAATAGCGACCAGGCGCGTTCGGAACCGGCTGAAGAACGGGAATGGCCGTTCCGTCGTATTTCGCCCCGCATCCGGACAGGATAATCGCGACGAGAGCGAGATAGGGCCTCTTCACTGGCGATCTCCGCGGGAAAGGGTTGTGTCGAACCGCGTCGGCGACCTGAAGCCTGATTCAAAGCGCGCGTCATACCCGTACTTGTAGGCGGTCGATTTGCGCGAGCTGTCTCCGAAAACGTAGCTGGTGAACGGGATCCAGGGGTGTCCGATGGGGTATCGGTAAGCTCGCCTCTCGGATGCAGCTTCGCCCTCATATGCGAGGGCGTTCGAGCAAACCTGCTGGTTGCGGTTGGAATCGTAGAAGCACTTGCCGGGGCTGGTCGTGGTGATTGACTGGTGATCACCCGCGCAGCCGGCAAGCATCGCCGCGGTCGCGGCGATGGCAAAAATACGCGGCATTGGAAATCTCGCTATGACGTTTCAGAGAATGATTTTGCCAGCGAGCGAGGCCTCGCTGGCGTATTGATTCAATGTCGCTGTGGGTGTGAAAAAGCGATCAGCCTCGACATTGAGCCCACCGGGCCCTTCCATCGAGGACAGATCGCTCAGAAGAATGACGCCGACTTCTGGCGCGCCGTTGCCGAGGTCGGCGAGGCCAAACAGGACGTTATTGTCATCCGGGCTCATTTCCGAAATGAGCCAAGTCATGTTGCTCCAGGGCGCGAACAGTTTCAGAACGGGCCGAGGATCAAAGTTCTTTACGGCCTTTGCTTCCTGCCCGTTCTTGAGCAGTTGCTGCCGATCAATGTCGGTGATGGTGATCATAATCGAAAATATTCCTGAGGCATCGCCTTAGGCGACATTACCCCATGCGCAATCGCGATTCCAGCGCCATGGCGTACTCGCGGTACCGGTTGACCGGCTTGGGGGCCGCCGGCTTGGCGATCTGCTTCGGAGCTGCGACCGGGGCGGAGGTGCGCTTCTTGAGGGAGATGCCCTTGATGGGCGTCGGTTCGACGAGGAGCCGGTTGTGGCAGACCTTGCAATACTGACGAGTCCGATAGCGGGGGAGCCCGCAGTATACTGTGACGCCCTCCTCGTCGCGGCCTGCCAGATTGTGGCACTGGTCGTCGGCGATTTCGAAGAGTCGAAGACGCAGCGGCCGATACTCGGGAGCCGGAGCAGGTGCCGAGAACGGCAACTTCTCGACGGGGGAGGCTTGCGCGCTTTCGACGGGGGTCTTGTGGGCGGCGGCAGCAGCGAGAGCAATGACTTTGGGCTTCAGGGCTGCGTTGCGAACCGAAGACGACTCGATTTTGTGCTGAAGGCAGGCGTTCAGCACCTCGTCGGCGCTGACCATGTCGTGGACCATGATGGTCATGATCCGGGCGGCGGTCTCGAGCGAACATCCCTGCCGGATGATGAGATCGCGGAGAACGCTGACCTCGCTGGTCTGGAAGTTCCGACCTCCAGTTGGCGCCGCGAGCTCGGCTTCATTGCGAGCTGCCGCCCCGCCCAGATCGACGCCCATCTTGAGACAGAGGAAGATCGTCCGATTGCGGGATAGCCCCAGCTTCTCGGTCGCCTCTTTCATGGAAAGGCCGCTCTTCGCGAATTCGAAAAGGCGGTCTGAGATTGAAAATTCGGGGGTCAGAAAATTCGCCGTAAAATCTGCGCCGGCAGCGCGCGTGATCACGCCCGCGTCAGCGGGGGGAGCAAATGAAACATGCATAGCTGCGGCTTTCGTGTCGAAGCAAAAAAATTGGCAAGCGATTAAGTGCGCGCATTCTAGGGTGTTTTTTCGGCCTTAGGAAGCGTTGATGAGCGCCTGCCGGGGGATTTTCTGAGTTTCCCCCGGCATTGGTAAAGCGGTCGTTGCGAGCGCGATTCAGATGCGTTCGCGATTAGCGAGAAATCCAATGGGCGCCGACGTCCTTGGATTTTTAACGGCCTTTTCGGCCGCCAGGGCGTTTATCGCGAATTTAGCTGTTCGATCTCCGAGGTCGTCCATCTGGTTCGCTACCAGAGCGAAATCAGCAATGGTGAGATTTTCGAGCGAACCATCATCGGGGAACTGTTCAGGAGGAAGCTGGAGCACATTTGCCCACGCCAGGCGAGCGCGGGAGGCGTCCATGCCGATCAGCTCCAGCCGGTGCCTGAACCGACGCAGAACGGCGGGATCGAGCTCCTTGATATAGTTCGTGGTGCACGCGAACGGCAGCGGGTGGTTATCCATGCAGGTCAGCGCTTCGTTGACCGCGGACTTCTCCCACTGGTTCATCGCGAGATCGCGCGATCGGAGAATAGAGTCGCACTCGTCGAGGATCAGAAAGGCGTCCTCGGCGACGGCCTGCTGAAAGACGCGGCTGATCCCCTTCTCGGTGTCGCTGACCCGCCACCCGGAGATCTCGGAGTACCGCTTGCTGAGCACCTTCATGCCCATTCGCTCCGCGATGTGGCGCGCGACGCTTGTCTTGCTGGTCCCAGGCTCGCCATGCAGCAGAACGCCGATCGGCTTGTCGCGCAGCGGCACCAGTTTCTCGATGAATTCAGGGATGCTCTTTGGAGAGCGGACGTAGCTGAGATCGAAGCGATCTGGCGCCTGCGTTGGGATCGCTTGGTTCGTTTTCGAGCCGGCGAGAAGCTTCTTGCAGCGGCGAACCAGGTCCTCAGTCGAGTCACGCAACGCTGCCAGCTTGATGACGCCGTCGACGTCCTCGACGTTTGTGACGCAGGCGGCAACGCTCCGGCTTGTCGCCTCGTCGATGACGAAGCCATGCCGTTCGCCCATGGCGATGATTGCGTTGGCTTTCTCGGTGAGCTCGTCGGTCGGTAGATTGACGATTTCCGAGAGCGTCCCGATCAGTTCCTCGCTGATCGGCCGCGCGTCCGCGATGATCCAGATGACTGGCGAGAGGAGAGCGTCTGCCTTGTCGCGCAGGATTGTCTTCTGCGGGGTCATCGTGATCGTGTCGAAAACCTGCTGGATCGACGGTGTGTGTTCGTCGACGCCGATATCCACCTGCTGAATGTCCTCGTGGGCGCCAAGCAGATCGAAATGGTCGACGATGACCAGCGGCGGGAGCGCGCCGCCGTTTGCGTGCAGAAGGCAAATCACCTGGTGCGCAACGATGTCGGACAGGAGATCGTTGACGTCGGAGGCAAGGGCGATGACGGGCTTGGTCCCAGAGTCCGCGAGGAAGCGGTGAACGACCTTCAGACCGTGCCTCGGATTTTTGTCACGGATAGCGAAGTGCAGTCCGTTGACGTCTTTGCTTTGGGCAAGCTTGAGCGTTTCGGCCAGCGGCCTGAGAATGCTGTCCTGGGGCGGCGCAATGACCGCGTCAGGGGTGCGATCATAGGAGGGCGCGAGTTCGCCCCGAAGGGCCTGGGCCAGTTTTGGGGCCAACCGCACTGCATTGATGGGCGCGGCGGTGGCGTTAGATCCTTCCGACGCCTGGCATTCGCTGTAGATGCCGCTCAAGCTTTGGGTTTCCCCATCTTTGCAAAGATGGCGCGGCTCGATCAGCAAGGCCTCGAGATAAGCCTGACCAGATAGGATGTCGGCTTTGGCGACGTCTGGGGTGACGGCCCCCTCTTCATAGGCGGCAAGAGCGATGCCGGATAGCGGAACGGCGTCCACCGGCGTCTCGCTTGCTGCGCCTGCGTCGGCGATGAGCAGCAGGTTCTGGACGTGAGTGTCCGCGACGGCCAATGCGACCAGTTTCAGGGCTTCCGGGCCATGGTCCGAGAGTAGCGCTGAGAGGTATTCCGCAGTGATCATCAGATCCCAGGTCGGCTCCCGAAACTTGTCGCCGGCGATCGCGCGGATCGTCGTGAGGTACGGGAACGATGCCGAGCCGTGCTTGAGCGCATTGATGTGCTTGCGCTCCTCGATTGTTGGCTTGCGAACGCCGAAATAGGGACCGTTCTTTATGGCGTAGTTCAGGATGGAGAAAGCGACGTCGTTTTTGCCCTGCAGCATCAATCGGTCGATCATGCGAGCGGCATATGCGAGGCGAACTTCTTCTGCGATCATGATAGGCTTCTAAAAAAATGCGCCGCGTTGGGACGCGGCGCATGAAGGTTGAATTTGGGATTTAAAATATAGTGGACCTAGAGGGACAACTCTTTGAGCCCTGAGACAACATTACTATTGAAGCTCTTTTCATCGAGTACGACAATCGTATCCCGATCGGACACCAGCCGTTGCATTCCGGGGGCAGTGGAAATCTTGTGCGCGGCAGCGATGAGCGCATGAAGCGCTTTTGACGTCTCCGGCGGGATGCTGTCGAAACTTGGGAGGCCGTCCGGAAAAATGAAACCCAGAATGCTCTCCGCATCCGCCGACACATTCGATGCTTTGGCGGCATGCACATGGTCAGGCGGGCTTATTTGCGCAAGGCGGAATGCCTTGAGCATGACCTGCACGGACATATAGATTTGCCCTTCGTGATAGACCGGCCCGGGCCACTCAGAAGGGGCCAGCTTTTGGGCCCGAATTATTGTGAGCAAGTCGGTGGAGAAAATTCTCGGCTTAGAATTTTCGTTCGGCCTGCTGCCGGTTTCGATTTTCGTCATATTAAAAATTGCTGCCAATGAGAGAGTGGTCTGATATTCTATCATAAGCCGAATTCGCAACGGTGATCGTGTTTGCGTCGGCGTGAAAATCAGAGGTTCACATATGGATGATCAGAGCGGTGGCATCGGCCTGGACGATGCACGTGGTGTGTTCGATAAATTCTCAAACCTCGCAAAGGACGGCTTGTCCAACGCTTCGAAGGGCATGCAAGAGATGCTGACCGGCAAAGAAATCGGTCATCCGGAAGCTCCGGAATCCGGCAAGTCGCAGAGCATGAAGCTTGGCGCTGCAATTGGGGTTGCGGCCGAGAAGGGGCTCGATCCGATCACTTACCCGGGCTTTGAGCGCTCGACGCACCAGATCGCAAAGAGCGATTTCGACCGCCAGCGCACAGGTCGGGAGCGGGGGCGGGGCTCGGACGGGCGCGAGTTTGAATGATCCCATCGTCTTTGGCGTCGGCTCTCCATTTTTGGAAGGCTGCGCTTGAACGGTTGCTCCCGGCGCTACAGAGGGCGCCGGGTTTCGATACGATCGCACGAAACGACTGGCTTTGGGCACCGAGCGTTTTCGCCCTGGCGTTGCTCGCGGCCATGTCGCAGTGGTTTATCGTGCCGCTCGTGGCTGTTGGCATCGCTCAGGCGGTTATGTTCCCGCGGGCCGTTGCTATCTGGGGCGGCGCGGTTGCCGGCGCTTGGTGCGTTCTGATTTGGCTGGGCACTGGCTTTTTGGCTGTCGACCCGGGATCTTGGGTTCACCTCGCGCGCAAATGGACAGCAAATGAGGTGATCGGATGGTGGCTGCCGCTGTCATGCTTTACGGCGGTCGCATTATCTCTTGCGTTCCCGCGGGCCGGTGCGCTGCGGCTTGAGTTGTCGATCAGCCGCGGCAATGCTCGAAATATACGGCTATTTTTCATTTCATGGATTTTAATAGCCCTCCCATCGAAATTCATGTTAGGTGAGGGCACATTTTTTATCCGTATTTTTTTATTTCTCGGAGCTCTGATTGTGAGCGCATTTTTTCGAATCGCTTTGGACCAACTCAAGGGGATGGTGGTCAAAAGCGCAAAAGATACCGTAATCGTTTCTGCTGAGCGGCACTCGTCTTCACCCGAGAGAGTGCAAGCGGTCCGGGTTGCATCGGTCATCCGTGAGGTGGAAGCCCCGGTTGCAGCGTCCGCGTTCCAGTCGGCTGAGCGGATCATTTCGGTCGGCTCGAATGAAACGAAAATTTTCGACGCTGAGGACGTGTCTCGAGCACAAGCTGAGATCAATGCGGCGCTCGGTGATGACCGGCCTTGGCCCCACGCGTCCCTCGATCTCAGGGAGGGCATTCCACAGCGGGACCTTCACGCCCTGTTTGCGGGATCGAGCGAGGACGAATTCGAAGATGGCGATGACCCCTATGGGCTTCTGCGCCACCTCTATGATCCAAGCCAGGCACCGGATTTGGATGAGGAGCCGATTGCAACTGCGGCACCCGTAGATCCCGTGGCAGTCCCGGTTTTCTTGGGCGTCGAGTCTGTCGAGTTCGTCGACGAGGAAGATCCCGACGATCTATCCGCCGAGGGAATGGTTGATGCGATCGCTGCTGGCGCGGCGGACATCGACGTTGAGGCCGAGGTTTTTGGCTCGGTTCAGCCTATCGCGGATTTGAGTGAACCGGAGGTCGTCGAAAGCCCTGTCGCACAGTTCGAGATCGCGGACGAGATGCCCGAGTCGTCGGAAGAGGTGGCTGTGCGCGTCACTGCCTCCAAGGCGATGAGGGTGATTGCTGTTTTCAAGCGGCTCAAGGCCGATGATCGTCTTGAAAGCGAGTTTGCGGGGCGGCTTCTTCCGCTTATCGACGAGAGCATCGAGACGGCGCTTTACGAGACTGAAGACGGACGCGATCTCCTCGAACTGCGGTCTGGCTTCCTGGCGGCCACAGCGTTTGACGATGGCTCTTCCGATCCAGTCGAGCCAGAGATTGACCCCGCCGTCGTGCAGACGGAGAGCGAGGCGGATCCAACAACATCCGATCAGGCCTTCGAGGTGCCTGATCTTGTCGAGCCGGTCGAGGATGCCGTGCTCCCGAGTGCTTCTGATGCGGCAAGTGAAGATGCGCCACTCCCTCTGGTGAGCGATGTCACGGACGGCGCAGCTCCCTCAGATGAGGCTCACAGCGATGCGCCGGAGCCCGATCCCAACGCGTCCGAGGTCGATGAGAGGGCGCCTCAAGAGGGGGCCGCCGTCGACGACGATTTCCAGGCGCCAGCCACCTCCGAGAACGCGGCAAAAGAGCCAACCGAAATGCTTGCTGAACTGCCTGAAGTTACCACCGCCACTGCGCAGGAGAACCCCGTGGCCGCAAGCGCCGTCGCAGCAGTCTCGATTGCCGATGACGCGGAATTTGTTCGTCTGAAGGAGTGGCTCGCGATCGAGCCTCTTCCCGTGCACGATATCGATCGCGTTCTCGATGAGCGCGGTCGGGAGCGGCCAGACGATCAGGAAGTCGATTACACGCTTCGTCGCTTGAAGGAGTACGCGCCTTCGCCGTCGACGCGCCGGAACGCGCTTCGGCAGATGTCATCGATTTTGTCCAAGGACGACGAGAATTTCTCGGCGGATGAGGTCGCGCTTATCAAGGGGATCATCAGCGCTGGCTCGGACGTCACTCTCGAGCGCTGGGGGTTCCAGTCTGCGCAGGACGCGAACCGAAAGATCGTGTTCCTGCTGTTCCACGACCTGGTGTCGAAGATGGTCGGGGACATGGAGCAGCGTCTGAAAGATGGCTTCTCGGACCTTGCGGCGGTGACCGCCTATCGCGGTCTGGGCGCATTCATGGAGGATCTGCAGATCGTCTTCCCGCAGCTCGCGGGGATGGCGCAGGATTTCATGGCGCTCCTTGATCGAGCTGAATACGACTTCGCGTTCGCGGGCCGGCAAGACCTGAACCTGCTGGTCGAAGGGGGGCTCGTCGACTCTGTGCCGCGCGGTTCGCCCGGCGCCTCGGTGAACGTTGGCGTGAGCCGTTTGCTCGCCAGCCGTATGCCGGCGTCTGCACAGGAAGCGCTCTCGCGCTTCATCAGCATTGGGAAGCTCATTGAGCCGATCGACCTCATGATCATCGACGAGGGCGTTCGTTCGGGCGAGGCGCCTGAAAAGCACCCCATGCATCCGATGCTGATGGAGCTGCAGTATCGCGGCCTCCTGGAGATCAGGGTGCTGCTCGACGAGCTGAAACGGAGGCCGCAGCTGCGGGCCGAAATTCCGTCGATCATCAAGACACGTCAGGAGGATCTCGGTGCGCGTTATGAGGCCATCGTTCGAAACCAGGACGAGATCGAGCGGACGGTGCTGCGCAATCGCGAAGAGGCCACTCAGCTCGAGCGGCTCAACCTGAGCGTCGCTGCATTGACGTCTGACCTGGCTGAGCGCGATCGCCTCCTTCACGAGTGCGAGGACGCCGCGAGGAAGTTGCCGGTCATGGATGCTCTCGTCAGCGCCGCTCGCCAGTTGGTCGAGCGCGATGGTCGCATGTCACTGGTGGGCTCTTCGAGGCTGAAGGCGCCGGTGGCGGGCGGAGAGATGGCTGTGGTCCTCGTCCACGGGCATGGGATGTCGTGGCAGGTGGTCGACGGAACCAAGCTCGCGACAGGTGACGGGGCGATGGAAATCGACCTCTTGAAGCTCTGCGCGTCCGTGAGAAATTCGCAGGGCTTTAGCGACGAGGGGGTGACGCGCTTGCGCATTGTGATGGTCGCCGGCGAAGTCGGTCGCTTGAGCCATGGCTGCGTGTTCTCGATCGACGAAGCGATGAACGATCCCGCGCGGCTTTTCGGGCCGTCCGAGCTCGACAGCGCGGCTGGTCGGGCGCTCGGGTTCTAAGCGGGCCATGGGCAAGTTGATTTGGTACGCGACCAGCGCGGGGCTGGTCGCGCTGTTGATCTGGACCGCGCTCACGTCGCTGCGCGGTGACTACGATGCGGCACCTATCGAGCAGCGTCGTCTTATTCGTAGTTTTTGAACGGACCCAGTTGTCAGCCCTCTTTTGCGCCTGATATAATTTCATTATCGGAAGCGACGCGGTCGGATTAGGCGCTATTTTCGCTTCCAGCAGGCAATATTCGCGGCAAAGAAAAAGGGATTTAAAATGACCGATACGAACGCGTCGAATTCCGCCCCCTCGCGCGCCGAGGATCGCGCCGCTGCTCAGGCCGAGCGCCTCGAGGCGGCCAAGAAGACAATTTCGGAGATGCGCGACTACAACAACCGCATTGGCATCGCGCTCCCTGACATCCGGGTTCCGACGCTCAACGAGAAGGGCGACTTCTTCTGGAAGGCGCAGCAGCTCCCGATCGACGGCGCCGCTCTCGGCCAGGTTGTCGATCGCCTCGTGAAAGAGGGCAAGATGGGCAAGGACGATCCGGTCAAGTTCGACGGCGGCGAGGTCACGCGTGGCGAGAACGGTCGGTTTCAGTCGTTCACCGTGCCGCTGAAGGCCAAGATGGACAATCCGGTGATCCAGCAGGCCGCATTCCGGACGCTGATGCTCGATCGTGGGCGGCAGTTCCTTGCGGACAAGGACAACATCGCCATGCTTCGCAACACGGCCCGGCAGCCAGGCGAGAACGGCGGCACCAAGAGCGTTCCGCTCACGGGCATCAAGGCGCTCGTGAGGAAAGACGACAAGGCCTACTATGCCTTCGTCGACAAGGACGAACTGCTGCAGCGGCTCGACAAGTCTCCGAAGATCGCACCGTACATCGCCGACGCGGTCGTCAAGATGAACGAGAACTACATCGCGCGATCCGAGAGGCTGAAGTCTCAGACCCAATCGGTTTCCAAAGAGCGCTGAGTGCAGTATAAGAGGGCGGGCAGAGATGCCCGCCCTCTTTCTTTGGTTTCAGCATGATTCATAACGAAGCGAATATTGAGAAGCTATCAGACCGTTTGGTCCTCATTCTGCGAGAACGCGCAGCATCTGCCGAAAAACCCGAGGAGTTTTCCACGGTTGCGGCGCCCCTGATTCAGGATGCGAAGCCGCGGGCAGCGGAGCGATTTGGAATATTCAATCCCCGCGAAATTAAGGGGCTATTTTCGGATACGATGGCGACCTTGGTCGCAGCGAAGATCTCCAAGCCCTCCGTCATCAAGTCGATCCCCGACAAAGTCGTCCAGGACGGCCGCGATCGCGGTGTTCTCAACGGACTGGAGCGGCATAAGATCGCTCTGCATAAGGCAGAAATGCGCAAAGAGGGGCATTCTCGTGCGTCTGCGACGCCTGGGATTGCGGCGAGCGCCGGCGATGGGGCGTTCGCATGATCAGCCCCTATCCCACAATACGTTCAGAGGTCGACGTCGTATGTCGCCCAAATGGCCGATTTTATCTCATCGCGTGGGGAAAGCCGGTCGAGAAGTCGGACTATAAGGACGCAATCCTGTATCTCGATCTCACGGGATCGAGCATGTCGCTTTACTTCTATCACTGCGCGACTGAGGGGCAGAGCAGAAGGCGTGTCGTCGTTGCAGACTCAGACCGCGTCAACGGGTTCATGGTTCCAGCTCTTGCTGGTCAGATGCTGGTCGACGTGCTGTTGATCGACGACCGTTATTCTCTCGAAAATCTCCGTATCGAGGGCATCCAGAATTTCATGGCGACTTGCCGGAAATTGGTTTAATTAGCGATATATGCGGTTTTGCCGCTCGCCGTCATTTTCATAAATCAGCATTTCAAGGAACAGGCTCATGACCGCTCCGGCGATTCTCGTTGGCAACCGTACTGGTGGCCAGGGCAAGACCCTCATTTCTCAGATGATCCACTACGGGTATTCACTCGCCGGCCAGCCGATTTCCGCGTTGTCTGCGGACAGTGCGGAGGTCGGCGCTGAGTCGAAACTCGGCCGCTTTCTGGGCAAGGGCAACGTCGACGAGCTGGGCACCGGCGCCAACATGTCGGAAGTGCTCGAGAACAACCACGAGGCCGTTCGCTATTGGGACCGGCTGGGCAAGCACCTTCGTGATGGATCGTGCGTTGTCGATCTCGGCGCCAACATCCTCCCCCTCGTTTTTCAGTGGGCGCGTGCGCGCAAGGCCGGCCGTTTGCTCAAGGATCGCCGGGTGGTTTTGGTCATTCCGGTGACTGCCCAGGCTCAGTCGATCGCCGATGCCGTCGAGATGCTCAAGCTGGCTGCGGGGAACGAAGATGCGCTGCCGATCGCCGAGCGCTTCGTGGTTCTCAATGACTATCACGGCTCGTTCGCGCGACTGAAGGAGGATCGGACGTTCCTCAAGCTGGTGACGCCAAGCGTTCATGAGCCCAAGACGACGGTCGTCCATCTCGGCAAGGCAAATGTCGAAATCTGGGGCAACATCGAGGCCAAGAACATCAGCTTCGAGCGCCTCTCTGGCATGGAGATCGAGGACTACGAGAAGGTTTTCGATCTGGACATGTTTGCGGCTTCTGGGTCGGAGGCTGCCTTCGATGAGTGGAATGAGAGCACTCTGAAGGCGTTCCGTGGCGCAGGGCTCATTCCACCGGGTGCCGAGCCCTCGGCTGAAACCCATGGGGTTTCGCAGGTCGAGAAAAAGGGAGCGAAGGCAGCGTAGCTGCCTTCTTTGGACCCTTGCATGGCAGAAAATATTCGCACTTTCAGCGATATCGAGAACAAGGCTGCTCGTACGCGTGAGCGTCACGAGCGGCTTCGGGCTGAGCGTCTGAGTGAGATCGTAGGATCGATCGAGCGTGCGATGAACGAGGGAGCTGACGAGATTTCCGTCGTCCTTCAGAGCTTGTCGGAATCGGAGCGGAAAGATCTCTACGATCATTTCCCCGCCTTTCTGACCTCGCTGCAGAGCGCGTCCTCGCTTGAGGACCTCATGGCGATTACGAGGGGTGTCACGGCCCTGAGGACGCGAGTCTCATCGTTGAGCGGGCGTCCTGCCGGCGATCATCATCTGGCCCGGCACGCTTTGGCGTTCGCAAAAGCCCCGAACGCTGATCGGTCAGCGGTCGTGGCGGATCTGGCGCTGGTGGAAAATCCACCTAGCACCCTGGTCGGTGTTCTTGGGCTCTGGATCAGGATCCAGTTTCGCGTGGCAGTGCGGCGCCTGTGGCGCCGCACCTGACCCGTTCAGGCTCGAAGGAAGCTCGGAACCTCGAACTCTTCCTCGGCGGCGCTTGGGGCAGCGCTCGAAAGAGCGTCCAGAGCGGCAAAGCCGTCCAGCTCTTCCTCCGGCTGTTCTGAAGCTTCCGAAGCTGCGGAGGGGGCAGCGAACTCGCTGTCCTGGGTGGTCTCGACGATCGCTTCGCTCGTGGTCGCCAGCGTCGTGTCGGGGGCGGCCACCTCGGACGTGTCGTCTCCGGCTTCAGAGCCTGCCACAAGGCTCTCCACGACCTCTGCGCTGACCGGTGTTGCCTCGAGAGGGAGGTCGCCTGCGCCGGTGTCGGAATCGGCGGTCTCGCCGCTCTCAGCGCGTTCATCAGCGGAACGCTCGACGAGGTCGCCTGTGGACATGTCGGGCTCGACCTTCTCGGTCTCGTCGCCGGCGTCGTTCGCGCTCTCATCGAGATCCCGCTCGTCGCCTGCGGTTTCGTTGGCTGCGGATGCGGAGGTCTCGTTGGCCGGCGCCGATTCAGGCAGGGCAGTCCCCGCGGCCAGCGCAGCAGCGGCTGCGGCGGCGGCTTCAGCGGCCTTCTCGGCATTGGACTTGCGGCCGCGCTTCTTGCCGGTCGGCGAGCTCGGAACGCCGCCTTCGGTTTCGGGCTGAGCCGAGCCTTCGTCCGCCGACGTCTCCTCGTCGATCATCAGGTTCGGAATGCTGACCTGGGCCTCGATCATCAGCGCAGCCTGGCGGGCAACGGTCTCTTCGATCGCCTTCTTGGTTGCGGACGCGTCTTCGGCGATCTTGGTCACCAGGGCTACGTAGTTGGTCCGCGCATTCTCGATGTCAGCGGCATTGGCCTCCTTCTCGCGCGCATGACGCTCGACGAGAACGGACATCTCTTCGCGGTGGCGATTGGCGATCTCGATCTTGAGCGCGAGGCTGCGCTGACTGGCGAGGTGGAACTGCGCCGCGCTCAGAACGTCGGTGTAATGAATTCCCATGTTTTCCTCTTTGGGATTACCTATAAAATAATTCTAGGTCGTTTTTAATGAAGCTATCTGAAACCGCAGATTAGAAAGCCTGCCAACGGCGTTTAACGCTTCCTCCACGTGCGAATGACTCCCGTATCAACGTGCGTGAAGGTGGGGTAGAACCCGACGCCTCCGACCAGCATTGAGTGGACGTATTCCGAAACCTTACCAGGAGCGATTCCGTCGAGCTTGAGATCGCAAGCTTGACGCTTCAGGTGCAGCGAATTGATCGCCGCGCCCTCGGCGCGGAGGAGGTTGTTGGTCGCGATGGTGCGGTAGGCCGAATTGATCACCAGCGGCCTCGTGAAGCCGCTGCCGCGTTGGATAGCCCAGAGCAAATGCAGCAGCTTGGGATCCATGTAGGCAACGGCGTTTTGCCTCCAATCGCGCATGATCCGGCAAACCTGGGTGTAGCCGTGATTGTCGTACAGGCCTGATACCCAGAACAGGACCGTCGCAGTCTCGCCTGTGTGAGGATTCTCAAGCCACAGCCCACGCGTGTCGGGGAGGCCGGCGGTCGTCGGCTTCGCAGCCTGGTCGATCTGGATAAGGTCTTTGGTGGTGAGCCCACCGTTCATGCGCGAGAGGGCTACCTCCGCAGGCGTGGTTGTCGATTGCGCGCATGTTGGTATGGCAAGTCCAGCCAGACCCAAAGCGCCCGTGAGAATGCCGCGCCGCGTGGGCGGGGACCGATCGAAAATGCTCATAAAATTCCGCGGCCTTTGAAATTATCGAGGTCTTTTAGCATATTGGCTACCGCCGGATCGAGCACGAAGCGGTCCTTATCGAGGATTTCAGCAGGGATGGATGTCACCCTCCATCCTGAATTTTCCAGCTGAGCGCGCTCTGACTTTTCGTCGAGGGCGTCTGCAAGACCAATAATCTGAATGGCCGCCAAATTCTGACCGTCTGAGGTCACCAGGACGTTGTGGTCATTGTCTCGAACCCCGTACCCATTCAGCTTGAGGACTCGAAAGAGGGGGGTTGGGATGACGGCCGCGGCTTCTAATTCCCTGTGGCCTGAATAGCTAAGGAGAAAGTCGGCTAGCGCCCCAATAGGCGTTCGGGCAAATGGATCTAACCCGCTGGTTTCGACGCTGGAAAAGACCTCTGTGCGTTTCCTAGCGCGTGTGAGGCAGACGTTTAGAACCTTGTGGCCGTCGATGTCGCTGAGGATGCCGAAGTTTCGTCTTTGAAATCCGCGGCTGTCAGGGCCGTGCGTAAGCGATAGGTAGACGACGTCATATTCCACGCCCTGGCATGCGCTGGCGTGCATCACCGAAATTCGTTTGTACCCGATGGGATCGGCAGCTCTGATCCTTTTGGCAATGACGACGCACTGCTGGTAAGTCGCAGCTATGACGGCGATGGTTGATGTCTCATCGGAAGCGAGCTGGTGAAGCACGCGCTTTGTGAGCGCATCCGCTTCCGCAAGGTTGGTCCAACCTTCGAAGGTTCCCCGCACCTCGTGGAGGATGCAGCCGTATTCGCCCCGTGGATGGAGCGAAGGCGCGGCTATGAGGCGCCGCATGTAGAAGCGTTCATTCGAGAAATCGATGAGACTGGGGTGTTTCGAGCGATAATGGCGGGTGAGATGAACCGCGTCGAGTTTCGCGACGCGCGCAGCCTCCAGGATGCTCATGTCGCCATCCATCGCGACCGATCCATCTTGTGAGAATTGAATGATGATCGACGGTCCGCATTGTTGATGGTCCCCGACGATGACCACCTGTTTCGCCGCGGCAATTGCTGGAAGGGCATACGACATCCGCATCTTGGACGCCTCGTCGATAATGACAATGTCGAACGACCAGTGAGGCGGTATCGCTGCGAGATAGCCGACAGCCGTTGTGATTGTGATGATGGGCCGCCTCGGCTCAGGGATGGCGTTCAGATCGTCGCGAAGGTCCGCCATACGGCCGTGGTTTCCACGAAGGCTCGTTGAGTCGTCGACCGAGAGATCCAGCATGTCGCCGGCGGCGACCCTGGATCCGAGGCGCTCGATAATGGGGGCCAGCGCTATAGCGGCTTCAGAAAGCAGCAAGACGCGCTTACCGGCCTCGGTGACGTGCGCGATGATGTTGGTGATCGTCTGCGTTTTGCCGGTGCCAGGCGGTCCATGGACGATGATACTCCGTCCGGCCGATGCCAACGCGACCGCCTGATACTGGTGAGTGTCGCAAGGCAGGTGCGTTTCGATCGATCCGGAGAAATTCTCGATGTCGGCCCTGCCAGGATCTTCCTTGTGGGCGGGGTGAAGCAGGTTGCTGACGAGAGGGTGTGAGGCGAACGTGCCATCGAAAGCGACGTCGAGCCGTTCGGCGAGCATTGTCCTCACGGTGCTGAACAGCCCGATGGCGGCATGGTTCGAGAAGCCCTTGACGCGGGTATGCGACTTCTTTGGCCTGTAGGACAAAGGGTCATCGGCAGGGATCGAGGATTTCTGGAGTCCAAGCCGCTGCAAGAGGGGCTCATTCAACATCGGTCTGCCAGCTTGCCGAACCATATAGGTACCGGCTGGGTTGCGCTCTGCCTTCAGAGGCACGAGCAGCAGCGGGGCAGTCCTGGGCTTGACCTCAGCGGACTCTGCCCATTCGACGAAGCCGAGCGCGCAGTAGAGAGATGACAGTCCATGCTCGAGAATAATCTGGTCATCGAGCGAGGCTATCAGCTCGAACTGGGAAACGTCATCTTTGGCAGGGGCCAGAATTCCCCTGCCAATCTCAAATTCGTCGCCGCTAGCGAGGGCTACATGGACCGCCGTCGCGTCGGCATCGATAAAGAGCGTTCGGCTGCCGCCCTTAGGCAGGTTATACAGCGTGCTGCGATTATTCTGGACAGAAATTAGCGCGCGAAATTTCGCGATAGCAGCTGAGATGGTGTTTTCGGTCATTTTCCGAGTGCCGGCCTTGGGCCGGCAATGTCACCATTTGCCGGCGTCTCTGAGATTGGGGATGTAGCGCTTCTCTATCACATCCTGGCCCAGATATCCCGGAGCTGCGGCCAAAAATGCAGAGAGGCAGATATTCGGAATAGCGGAGACGTAAGCCATCGCGCGCTCCGCATTATCGGACGGGGATTTTGAGTCGCTGAACTCCTCCGTGAGGAGCGTTGAAAACGTTTCTTTCAGCGGGAGCCGTGAATTTGTCACCAAGTCCGCTGTCGCTTGCATCAGAGTTTCGCGGTAGGCCTGATTTGCCAATGGAGCAACGAAAATTGGCATCCCTGGGCGAGGCTGCGCGAGCGCATTTCCGTAGGCCGTCCCCTCGATCATGAACCTGTAAAAGGTCAGAGGGATGCGCATTGATGCGCGCACTGGAAACAGTTGGCTATTGCCCTTGATCTCGACCAGGCCCGGGTTGGCGTTGTCCTCCGCCCAACTCGTCGGATCGACCTGCAGTTGCCGATAAAACGCGACGGAGGGTGCCTTGAAGGCGGCAAGGCGCACGTCTCTCGAAGCTGCGACGACTCTCGTGACGGCTGCTTCGCCCCCCAGCATCTGCAACGCGGTCGCCGTGAGACTGTCGGGATCCCACTCTGTCCCTTTGCCGATATTCGCGACATAGTTGACCGTGTAGGTCGCAAGCGCATCTTCGATTTCGCCGAAGCGCTGGTTGGCGGCGCCCTCGATCGCGCGGACACGCGCGCCTTCCTTCGATCTCTGCTGTCGCTCGAGCCATGTGGCCAAGCCGCCGAGTGCTGTGGCGCTGAGCGCATTGTGCATGTGTCGGACGGAGCAGCCGCTCTTGATAATTCGCGATAGCGGTGTTTGTCCGGGGCCGCCGTCGTCAACAAGCGGACTTGTCTGTGCAAGGGAAAAATTCGGTTGAACGAAAGCGATCCCGAGCGTAAATGCTATGGAAATTGAACGAGAAAACATTTTTGCCCGTAGTTGGTTTGAAGCGGCCACTGCGATTTTTATATTTCGAATGCCCGTTATTGTGAAGGTGCTAGATGGCCAATTCGCCAGAGACGCAAACGCCGTCGCTGAATGAAAGCGCGTCCAGTTTTTTTGAGACGCTGCAATCCGGCTCGTCGGAGGCGATCAAGTGGGCGGCCGAGAAATTCGGCATGGTCAATAAGCTCATTGACGGAGCTGTCGATTCCCAATTCAAAAACATTGGTGAGGTCGGCAAATCGATGATGGAGTTCGCCCAGAAGGCGGCCACACCGGAATACTGCTGGTCCTGCAAAACCTACAAATCGCTCTACGATGGCCTCCACGACATCCTCGTGAAGATGTACGAGTCGCTTGTCGACAAAACGACGGAAATCGTCGGCCTCGCGCTTATCATTCTGATGATCGTCCTGTGTTTCAAGGTCTTAAAGATCATCGCTTCTCCGTTCCGCGAGAATATCTCGGCGGAATGGATCGGGGTTTACACGTTCCTTCTGCGTTGCGGGGTCATCTTCCCCATATTCCTTTTTTCGTCGACCATGGCAGGCGTCAAGGACAACGGTTCGTTCTCGCCGGTCTCCGACCTGTTCATTTCAGGGCCGCTCGCGCTCGGGAGTGAGATCGGCATGAGGCTCGCCCAGGCATCTTGCACACTGGGCAAAGACGGTGCGCTCACAGCGCTTCCAATTTGCCAGAGCGCCACTTCGAGCACTGCAACGAATTCGGATAACCTGACCGAGCTCGAAAAGGCTCATCAGGAAAAGGCCGGGAGCATCCTTCTGACGTTTCACAAAATTGGCGTCACGGGAGTGACCGGCGGGATCTGGACTGCGACCCAGCTGCCCAGCAGCGAGGGCATGGGACTGATCAGTCGCATCACCTACATGATCGGCGGTGTCATCCTCGCGATGATATACTTCATGCTCACCGTGACTTTTGGATTTCGCTACGTGGATGCACTTGTACGCATGATGGTCGTGGGTTCACTTGTGCCAATCTTCGTTTTTCTTTGGATCTTCGATGGCACCCGCCAGATCGCGATGAAGGCACTTCGGCAAGTCTTGTTTGCAGCCACGGCCTTTGCCGTCTCCGGCGTCGTCGTCGTGGTGGCGGCCTATGTCATCGTCGCCGGCTACGCCCAGGCCTTTCCGGGGAATTCGGACGTGTTCTCGCCCTCCTTCTGGAGCGCGCAAAAGGTCGGCAGCTTCGACTGGATGGCGTATTTCTACATCGTCGGCTGCGCGCTGGTGGTGACCAATCTGTCAAAGGCGATCTTCTCGATCGCGTCGGAACTCGTGGAATCCAACGGCATGACCGGCATGGGCGAGCAGATGGAAAACCAGACCAACAGCGCCAAGGATTTCGCCCAGTCGACAGCCCTGTCGGTGGTTCGGAGGTAAGTGATGCATATCCTCAACATCGCCGGCGACGACAGCGTCGCCTGGATCAAAGACGAGGTCGCCTGCGCCGAGGCGCTCGCCTTCGCCAAGGCCGGCCGGGTGTTTGGACGGTTTCGTCTGACGCCGCTGCTCGACCCGGAACCGTTCGACTACGTGCTCGGACCCTTTGTCCATGTCGGGGCCCTGACGGACGCATTCGGCATCTATCTGAAGGGCGTTGCAGCCCTCTCGGGCGATCTGGTGCTCAAGACCAGACCCGGCAGCACGCCTGTTCCGACGCTGCCGGACCTGCCGGGCTATCGCTCCCCGCAGCAGCGGCCGATGCATCCGGAATTTGCGGGGAAGGTCCTGCTCAAGCTGCAGGAGTGCCTCGATGCCGGGGACGCCGCCATGGCGGCGGGGTTGCGCTTCGAGAAGGACTACGCCGGCGACATCGTCGATGATCGGGATGCGAGCTTCTACGCCAGCACGCTCGATGTCCGCGTCGGTGGCCAACCCGCTGCGAGCCCAACGAAGGTCTTCATCGAAAAGCTCGAGGCCGCGGCAGCCGCGCCTGTGGTGGCGGCTGCGCCTGCCGCGCAGCTCTTGATCCCGCCGCTGTCTTCAGACGAGCGCGAGAAGGCAGAGGCCAAGCTGTTCGAGCTCCCCGTGATCTCTCGGAGGCCGTCGCTTCGTGCGCAAGCCATTCCGACGGGGGCCATCTCTGCGCGCTTCCCGATCGGAGGCGAGAGGAATACGAGCCGTCTGGTGGCCCGCACCCCTATCGACTGGTCCGGACTGCCAGTCCGCGTGGTCGAGCAGCGGTTGACCGACGAGCAATCGCTGCTTCGAGCGGATCTTGTGAAACGAAAGCGAGCGTAGGCCGCAAGGAAAAGGCCCGCCGGTTTGATCCTGGCGGGCCTTTTTTCATTTGTATAGGCGTTGCCTTGTGGCGCCGGGGCTGCGCGCCGGCGGGGCCGTCACGGTCGGTGGTCCATCAATCCAGTATCGATCGAGCATTGGCCCCTGGCGAACAAGGTAGGCGTTGTTGGATATGGGAACCAGGCGTTCCGATCCAGCTTCCGGGGCATCACTGATGGCTCCGCATCCACCAGTTACTGCTGCAAGGGCGACTACGGTGGCCAAGATTGCGAGCGTCTTCATGTTCACTGAGCCTGGAGCTGGGGGTAGATGCGGGAGATGCGCGTGCGCTCTGCCGTGAGAATGTCGCCGAGATCGCACTGCTGCGCCCAGGCGATCGTCAGAAGTCGCCCCAACGTCTCGTGACGAGATATTGTCGCTGACACGGAAACCAGGTCGTCATGGATCTGGTTCTTCGTCGCCGGGATCTGCGGCGTCCCCTCCAGCGCTTGCTTGTAAGCGACGGTGATCATGTTGCAGACCTCCGTCGGCGTCGCAATGCGTCGCGGTTGCTGCGTGGTGTCGTTGGCGTGGCCGGCGCTCGAGGCGAGCATTGCCACTGCAAAAATCGGAATAAACCTCATTGAATTATTCGCTCCGGAAATTCGATATAATAATGCGTATATTCGGATTTAGGCGCTTGGGCTAGCGAGCGTTGAAGCCGCGAAAGGGTTCGGCGTCCAGCGATGGAGCGCGATCAATTCCGCTTTGGCTCTTTTTGCCCGCAGCGGGAAATGGCCTGAAACGCAGTTTGTGTCGATCGTCCATCGGGGGATCTTGCTCGCAACGGCGTGAGTGCGGAATGCGGTTGCGTAGCGCCTGTGCGCGTCACGGCGATCGATGCCGGCCGCGGCGGCATATCGGCGAGTGAGCCGGTCAAGACCGGCTTGTCCTTGATGGGCCAGGATCCGCCCGGGATGAAAGAGTTCGTGGCAATTTCTGCAGAGTGGCCAAACCGCCTCAAGAATGACGGTCCCATTGAGGTCATAGCGCCAGCGCTCATGGGCCTCGATCGTGCCTCCGTGAGTTCCTGGCAGGCACAGATATCGGCAATTGCCATTGGCCTCGGCTAGCGCTTCGTCTCGCACGCGATTCCAGGACGACGCAGCGCATATGGAAGCAAGCGAGCATCCCCATAACGGCTTTGGAATCAGGCGGACATCCTGGTCGGAAAAGGGATGCGCGCTCATTGCTTTGCGAGGAATCGCGTCGGGAATTCTGAAGGGTTCATCAGCTCCCCCGGCGCGCCCAGGAGGGCCAAAGGTCGCTGGGGCGAGCGAGACGTGACCGCCACCACCGGTCGAGCAGCTGCGCGGGGAGGGGCTTCTGCCATACGCAGCTCGACCCAACTCGTGGAATTGAGATCGCCGGAGGAAGCCGGCGAGGAAAATGCCTCCTGCTGGATGCCCATAGGAGTTTGGCCCGGTGCCCGGGTAGCATCGGCGGCCCCGAGGTTCGCGGTGGGGTCGACGTAGGCCTGCTTGATGTCGGTGGTCTGACAGGCCGTCAGGGCCAGACACATGAGAATGGAGAGCGCACGCATAGGGGCCACATTGCGGGGGTTAAACACGATTTAATTGGAATTTTTGCGCTTATGACGCTACATAGATCTTATCACATTTTTTGACGCAGCGCGTTCGCGCCGATCATTTTTATAGGTCATTTCATGCACCGCATTCTTTCGCTTTCCGCGGCGGCAGTTCTTTCTGGATTTCTGGGTGGGTGCGGCGATGCGACGATCGTCGCCGGCGACGAGGCGTCGGTCCGGAGCTCATACGAGAACGTCGTTTCGTCCCTGCACAAGAACAAGACGCAGCAGCAGGGATTTCCGCTTGCCTTGCTTCGAGCCGTGACCCCGATCGAGTATGCGCCGCCAAGGGACGATTTCGATCCCGATGTTGAACTCAAGCTCTCGACGGATCGGGGCGTTTTGCCTGCGGAGGGTAGTGCAGAGTACGTCTCGGCCGTTCAGCGCAATGCGCATCGGGTCGATGGAATGTCGCCACCCTCGATTGTCGACGTTTACGTGTCTCAGGACGGCGCGCTCCTTTCTCGACAGGAGCAGTGGGCCCGAAACTGGCAGGCCAGAACACGCATTCGATCCAAGAACGAAGTCGAAGAGGCTTCGCGGCGGCGGGTACTTCTAGGACGCTTCAAGGCCATCAAGCCTGCCTATTGGTGGGAGGGCGGCCGGCCATATCTCAAGTTCTTCATGCACAACCCGCTCGATGTGGCCCTCGACCGGGTCGCAATTGACTTCGATCTGTTTGATCCCACCGGAAACCAGATGCTGGGCTCGTCCAGGGTCGAGGGAGTGCTGCGCACCTCATTGCAGCCTGGCGTCGAAGGCACCGTGCTGATCGATCTGTCGAGGTACGAGGCATTGGCTCGTCCGCAGTTCCGAAATCTCGGTGAGACGCTTCAGGTTCAGCTCGCCTTTCGGAATGCGTGGTCGCAGGACCGAAGCTTGATCGACCGCGAAAGTGTGGATGACGACGTTGCCCGGAAGCGAAACCAGGCGGTGATCAATCTCCTCGCGCGAATTCAGGTGGCGAAGGCCAACCTGTCGAAGTTCCGCGTCGCCTTCGCGGAGCGATAGTCCGATGGCGCGAACGTCTTTGAGAGGCGCACGCTGGGGAGGCCTTGATCAGCCGCCCGTGAAGGTCGCGCTGTTCGATCAGTTTTTGCTGGATCGGGGGAAGAGCAAGCTCGCGTTGGATCTGAGCCTCGATGACGCCCTTTTCATCGCAAGTTGGCAGAGTGGGTTCTGTGAGGCTGTCGAGCTCGTGACCAACGCGATCTCGGCCGGGGAACGCATTTTCGTGTTCGGCGACTATGATGTCGACGGGATGACGTCTGCTTCGATTTGGCTGCGCGTCCTGAGGGCGCTGGGAGCCTCCGTGGACGTTCTCATCCCATCACGCGCCGACGGGTACGGATTGTCATTAAAGGCCGTCCAGCAGGCGTCTGACGCCGGCGCCAGCCTGTTGATCTGTGTCGACTCCGGAACTGATCGGGTGCGCGAAATCGAACTGGCCTCGCAGTCTGGTTTGCGGAGCTTGGTGATCGATCATCATTTGCCGAAGGGAGGCAGGGCGGAGGCGTCCTGCCCGACCGTTCTCATAAATGGTCATTTCTCCGCCGATCCGATGCTGGCGAAGCTTTGTGCGGCTGGACAGTCCTACGCGATTGCGTCGGCAGTGTTCGATCGGTTGGAGGCCTCTCTTGAGGTCGCCGTTCGATCCTCGGTTCGGCAGCACCTTCTCCAGTACGCGATGGTCGGGACCATCTCGGACATGATGGACATCGGGCCCGGCTTCAATCGCGCGATCGTCACCGCGGGCCTGGATGAACTCCGATCTGATCCTGTTCCAAGTTTGCGTGCGCTGTTGGGGGCTCTTTTCAAGGGCGCGGATGAGAAAATTGGAACCTCGACGATCTCGTTTGGCGTTGGCCCCGCGATCAACAGTGCTGGTCGCTTCTCTTCCCCCGAAATTGCGATCGGCTTGCTCATGTCCGATGCGCCTGGTGATGCGGAGGTTTTCGCCGCGCGCCTTGTAGAACTCAACGATGGCAGAAGGCAGCTCCAGAGTGCCATGTTCGACGAGGCCATGGGCGCCGTCGACCGCAACCG
Source organism: Allobosea massiliensis (assembly GCF_042655245.1). Taxonomy (NCBI): domain Bacteria; kingdom Pseudomonadati; phylum Pseudomonadota; class Alphaproteobacteria; order Hyphomicrobiales; family Alloboseaceae; genus Allobosea; species Allobosea massiliensis. The sequence continues at coordinate 40,660 of NZ_JBHSLU010000037.1, forward strand.
TCCGATCGCCGCTTTCGTCGGTGATGACTGGGAAAAAGGGCTGGTTGGGCTGGTTGCGAGCGGAATGGTCGACGCGTTGCAGGTGCCGGCGCTGGCCGCAACTCGGATCGGCGATGTCATCCATGGTTCGGGCCGGAGCGTCCCGGGCTTCGATCTCGGCCGGGCCGTTATTGCGGCGGTTCAGGCCGGCATCCTCCTGGGCGGCGGCGGTCATGCTGCAGCCTGCGGGTTCCAGTGTGCTCCCGAGCAGTGGGAGAGCTTCCGCCTGTTCCTCGAGGAGGATGTTTTGCGGGCTGATCACGGCGCGACGAGCCATGTTGATATGGTCATCGACGTGGCGGCGTTGAACGTCGATGAAATTGGCGCGTTCTCGGGCCTAGCCCCGTACGGACAAGGATGGCCGCAGCCGGTGATCGGTATCCCGTGCACGCTCTACGAGGTGGCAGTCATCGGGAAAAATAAGGACACCATTCGCGTGAACGCTGGCTTCAAGGGCGTTGCGTTTCGCGCCAGTCACAATGGGCTGATGAAGCTTCTTGAGAGCCGAGGGCGGAAGGCAATCGTCATTGGCGAGCCTGTCATTTCCGAATTTGGCGGATCGCTTAGTGCTGAGATGAGGATACGTGATGTTGTCGTTCTCTAGTGCCGTTCGCCTAGCGGCGACGGTTGCGCTTCTACAGATCGCGACAGCAGCGCAGACGAATTCCCAGATGGCACAGGATGCCCTCATTGACCCAGAGGGCGCAAAGCTCGCGGCGTCGTTGGTTCCCATCTACGAGTCTCTGGCTCACCACCGGCTTTTCGCTCTGCCGCAAGGGAGCGCGCCCGAGTACGGCCGGCCGATCACGGATCTGACACGCGACGACGTTTGTGGATGCTATTTTGCGGATGACGGCGGCGCCGTAAATGCAGAGCAATGTGAGCCCATCAAGAAGTCCGGCAGCGAGCGGCACGCGAAGCTCGGGATCCTCCGAATTGTCGATTACGACAGGTTGAGGAGGTCTGCGCTTCCGAACCCAGACGCTCACAAGGAAATGGCGGTTACGAGCGCTCTCGGGATGGTGGAGCGCAACAAGCGTCTCGAGCTCCAAACTGCGATGAGGGTTGCCGTATCGGACCCTCATCTCGTGCTTCTGGCGCCATCTCCTGTGGCTGAGCGCGTCATGGGATCATCAATCGGGAAGGTCGAAGGCGGGCGCCGTCCCTGGGACACGTGCGATATGGTCCTGGGAGATCACACGTTTGTCCCGCCGGCGGCTCTGAACGGCTTCATCGCACGCGCGCTTTTGTATGCGGCGCAGGCCTATAAGGTGGATGTTGGGTACCCACTCGGCACTCTCATGAAGGTGTCGGCGGACAACCCAGCAACGCCGTGGGAGATGGCGAGAAATATTCTGATCAATCGGTATCAGCGACCCTACAAGCTGAACCCGTTCATCCCGGTTCCCGAGGGTCTGCCAAAACGGGCCACAGCTCGATAGGTCGCATTCCCTCAGAGTCCGTCCCGGAACTCATGACGCTCGCGCGATGCGGCGGATAAGAACCATGGCGGCGGCTGCGTAGAGGAAGGCCGTCGCGGAGGCGATGGT
>NZ_JBHSLU010000038.1:0-75118 GCF_042655245.1 Allobosea massiliensis
ATCCTGGTGAAGCGCAGAAGAGGCGCCGCTCAGCGGCGGCGCCGTCTCGATGGGCGGTTTATAGGCGGGGCCCTCACTCACTGTCAACACGGTTTTTGAAAAAACTTCGCGTCGGAGCGCCCGCATCATGTGAGCGGGGTCGCTTTGGGCTCATTTCCAGCCCCTGATCGCCGGATTCACGGCGTTGGGACGCGACTTTTCCCGCTATTCCGAATTTTTCGAATCTCACCGTCGCGGCACGCAAACCCTATCGCGACGCGCGCGACGGTTTCGTGACACTCACGCACGGTTGAGCCTTCCGCCCGTCAACGGCCGGGGCACACCGGTTGTTCCCGGCAGGCTGAGCGGCAGGCTCTTCACGGACCGGATGGCGAGATAGGCGAAGAGCTGCGCCTCGAGCGCGTCGCCATCCCAGCCCGCGGCCTCGACCGGCTCGACGGGGACACCGAGCCGGGTTCTCAGACGCTGCATCAGATGGTGGTTGAGCCGCCCGCCCCCGCCGACCAGCCAGCGACGCGGCGCACGCGGCACGTGACGCAGGGCCGCGACCAGGCTCTCGACCGTGAAAGCCGCCAGCGTCGCGGCGCCATCGGCATCGGAGAGCGGCTCGACGATCTGGGCGCGGCGATGAAACTCGTTGCGGTCGAGCGATTTCGGCGCGGGCCTGTCGAAGAACGGGTTCTCCATGAAGGCCGCGACGAGATCCTCATGGATCCGGCCGCTCGCGGCCAGCGCCCCATCCGCATCATAGGGTCGCCCGAGGCGGCGCAGGACGAAGTCATCGAGCAGCGCGCTCGCCGGGCCGGTGTCGAAGGCGATGACCTCCTCACCCTCGATCCAGGTGACATTGGCGACGCCGCCGAGGTTCAGCACCATCACGGGCTGCTCCATCCCCTGCGCCAGCGCCCGATGATAGAGCGGCGCGAAGGGAGCGCCCTCCCCGCCGGCTTCGACATCGGCATGGCGGAAGCGGTCGACGGTCGCGATGCCCAGCGCCGCGGCGATGGCGGGGCCATCGATCAGCTGGCGCGTGAAGCGCTGCTGCGGGCGATGATAGACGGTCTGGCCGTGCAGGCCGACGAGATCGATGCTTGCCGGATCGAGATGCTGTTCGGCGATGAAGCGCCGGATCGCGGCGAGATGGTCGGTCGTGACCTCGGCCTCGAGTTCAACGAGCGGCTCGGTCATCGCCCGCTCGGCCTGCGCGATCAGCGCCTGGAGCGCTGCGCGCGTCTCGTCGCGATAGGGGTAGGAGGCGCCGGCTCCGAAGCGGACGGCATCGCGCCCGTCGCTGGTCACGATCGAGACGTCGATGCCGTCCATCGACGTGCCGCTGATGACGCCCAGCGCGGTGAGGCTGTCCTGCCGAAGTCGGTCCATCCGCCTGCCGCCCGCGCTGCTGTCAGCTATTCGCCCGGCTGGGCCCCGTCATAACCGCCGATGATGACGAGATCGACCTTCCCGACCAGGGCCAAGTGCTTCACCGCCTCCTGGTATTCGGGGGAGGCGTAGCAGGCGCGGGCCGTCTCCTCGTCCTTGAATTCGAGGACGACGTTGTGCTTGCGGCCCTCGCCGCGGGCGAGCTTGTACTCGCCGCCGCGCACCAGAAACTTCGCGCCGTATTTGGCGAAGGCCACGGCGTTCAGGGCGCGGTAGCGGGCATATTCTTCCTCGTTGTCGACGTCGAGCCGCGCGATCCAATAGCCCTTGGCCATCTCAAACGCCCTCGACCACGACGATGTCGATCTCGCCGGCACCCTCGCGCAGCTTGCGGGCCTCGGCATAATCCTGCGACATCGCATAGGCCTTGGCGGCCTCGAAGCTCTCGAACTCGATGACGACGTTGCGGGCCCGGCCCTCGCCTTCCGCAACGGTCATCATGCCGCCGCGCACCAGCGGCGTGCCACCGAACTTCCGGATCGCCTCCGAGGCCTTGGCCGCATAGGCGGCCCATTGCGTCGCATTCGAGACCTTGGCGCGTGCCACGACATATCCCTTGGGCATGATCCGAATCCTCTGAGCGATCGATTGGAGCGCGAACTTAGGAGGCTGCCGCGATCTCGTCCATGATCGCGGCAGCCGCCCCACGCGGGTCGGCTGCGCGGATGATGGGACGCCCGACGACGAGATGGTCGACGCCGGCGCGGATCGCCTCGCCGGGGGTGAGCGTGCGCTTCTGGTCGCCGGCCGCGCTGCCGGCGGGCCGGATGCCGGGCGTCACGATCAGCATGTCGGAGCCGATGACGTCCCGGACGATCTCCGTTTCGGCCGCGGAACAGACGATGCCGTCGATGCCGGCGGTGCGGGCCTGTTCCGCCCGCAGGCGCACGAGGTCGCGCACGGCCAGCCCGTAGCCGGCATCGCGCAGGTCACCGTCGTCGTAGGAGGTGAGCGCGGTGACCGCGAGCAGTTTGAGTGCCGCCTCGTCGCGCCCCTCGACCGCCCCGCGCATGGTCTGGGGGTAGGCGTGCACCGTGAGCAGGTCGACGCCGAGATTGCTGAGGGAGGCGACGCCCTCGGTCACCGTGTTACCGATGTCGTGGAGCTTGAGGTCGAGGAAGACCTTCTTGCCCTCGGCCACCAGTTGCTGGGTGAGCTGCAGGCCGCCGGCGAAGGCGAGCGCATAGCCGATCTTGTAGAAACTCGTCGTGTCGCCGAGTTGGGAGACGATGCGATAGGCGTCCCAGATCGTTGGCACGTCGAGCGCGACGATCATGCGGTCGCGCAGGTCGTTGATCTTCTGGGTCATGGGCCCACTCCCGCTGTTTGCGGGGATGGGCCATGATTCGGGCGCCGGCGCAAGGCCGCGCGCCCGGCGAGCCCCGTTCGCTCAGGCCGCGTCGCTCAGCACCTGCTTGAAGACCTGCGCCCAGACATCGCCGGTCTGCGCGCCGGAGACCGCGAGCTTGCCGTCGACGATGAAGAAGGGCACGCCGGTGACGCCGACCTGCTGGGCGTGCGCCTCGAGCCCGATCACGGTCTCGCGCAGCTCCTCATTGGTCAGCTCGTCGCGCGCGGCCTGCTCGTCGAAACCCTGCTCGCCGGCAATGGCGACGAGCGTGTCGAGATCGCCGATGTCGCGGCCGTCCTGCCAATAGGCCTTGAACAGCGCCGCCTTCATCTCGGTGCCGCGCTGCACGGTCGAGGCGGCGGCGACCAGCATATGGGCCATGCGGGTGTTGACGCTCTTGGTGACGCGCGCCCAGTTGAAGATGACGCCGCTTTCGAGCGCCGCCTCGGAAAGGCGGATCTCGATCTCCTTGCGCTTGCCGGCGCCGAACTTGGCATCGAGATAGGCGGTGCGGTCCATGCCTTCGGCCGGCATGTCGGGGTTCAGCTCATAGGGCAGCCAGGTGATGGCGACGCGCTCGGTCAGGCCATGGTTCTCTAGCGCCCTTTCCAGCCGCGCCTTGCCGATGAAGCACCAGGGGCAGGCGAGATCGGAGACGATCGCGATGGGGAGTTTTTCTTTCATGGCGGTCTCCTTCTCAAACCTTCTGGATCGCGCCGCCATAGCGGGCCACCGTGTTGTCGGACGTCAACAGGGTGATTCCTTCGACCTTGGCCTGAGCGACCAGGATGCGATCGAACGGATCCCTATGGATCGGCGGCAATCCGTCGATCGCAACCGCATGCTCGCTCGTTACCGGCAACTCGGCAAAACCATGGTCGAGCAAGCCGCGTCGCAGAAGTCTCGCGTCCACCGAAAAATCACTCCGGCCGAGACTGGCCTTGATGGCGATCTCCCACAGGCTCGCCGCGCTGAAATACAACTCGCTGTCGGCTGAGTCGATGATGCGTCGCGCTTCCGCCGACAGCAGGTCGGGTCGACCCGCGTTCCAAAGCAGGAGGTGCGTGTCGAGGAGCGCCTTCACGATCGCCCGTTGAACATGGCTTCGATCTCTGCCCGCCCCATCTCATCGAAATCATCGGGCACCGTCATTTGCCCGACCATGAAACCAGTGCGTTGGAGCGGCTTGGTCTCGATCGGCTCCAACGGGACGACCTTGACCATGGCCTTCCCCGCCTTCGCGATGATAAAGGCCTCACCCTTCGCGGCGCGGTCGACCAGGCGCGAGAGATGCGTCTTCGCGTCGTGGATGTTCACCTTCTCCATGGCCAATCTCAGGTTAGTTCAACTGAGTTAGTTTACCAGAGCAATCATTGTCTTCAACCCGGCGGATAGAGGTGCCGCTCGCCATGACGGTCCTCGGCGAAAGCCTCGGCGCCGGGCGTCTCGCAGGCCGAGAGGAAGGCGGGGCCGACGGGGATCTTTCCTGCCCCGCCGGGGATATCGAGGATATAGGTCGGCTGGCACAGGCCGGACATATGGCCTCGCAGGCTTTTGACGAGGGCCTGGCCCTCCTCCAGCGAGAGCCGGAACGACGCCGTTCCGGGCGCGAGGTCCGGATGATGCAGATAGTAGGGCTTCACCCGGTTCTCGACGAAGGCGCGCATCAGGGCCGACAGGGTCGCGACATCGGCGTTGACGCCTCTGAGGAGCACGCTCTGGCTGATCAAGACATGGCCGGCATCCGCCAGCCGCGCCAGTGCGGTCCGTGCCGCAGGGGTGAACTCGCGCGGGTGATTGGCGTGGACGGCGATGTAGCTCGCCTTGCCCTGGATCCGGAGGGCCGCGGCATAGTCAGCCGTAATGCGGTCGGGCTCGACCATCGGCACGCGGGTGTGCCAGCGCGCGACCTTGATATGGTCGATCGCGCCCAGACGCTGCGCCACCTCCCGCACCCGCCGGGCCGACAGGATCAACGGGTCACCGCCCGTCATGATGACCTCCCAGATTTCGGGACGGTCGGCGAGATAGGCCAGCGCCGCCTCGAGCTTCCCGCCCGTGAGCGCATCGCCGCCGGGGCCGACCATCTCGCGGCGGAAGCAGAAGCGGCAATAGACCGGGCAGGCATGGACGAGCTTGAGCAGGGCGCGGTCGGGGTAGCGATGCACCACGCCCTCGACCGGCGAATGCGCCTCGTCGCCGATCGGATCGACACGCTCCTGCGGCAGCGTGACGAGTTCGTCCGGATCCGGGACGAACTGGCGCGCGATCGGGTCGTCAGGATCGGCCGGGTCGATCAGCGCGGCCATGGCGGGCGTCACCGAGACCGCATAGCGCGCCGCCACCGCGTCCAACGCCTCGCGGGCTGCGGGCGCAACGAGGCCGGTCTCGACGAGGGCCCCGACGCTGCGCAGCGGCTGTCCGCCGGGAGGCTGATGAAGGGTCATGCCGCTCCCCTGCCCGGTTCCGCCACCGGCGTCCAGAGTACGTCCTCGATCCGGCGGGCGCCGGTGCAGAGCATGACGAGGCGATCGAAGCCGAGCGCGATGCCGCTGGCCGGCGGCATCGCGGCGAGCGCGCTCAAAAAATCCTCGTCGATCGGATAGCGCTCACCATAGATGCGCGCCTTCTCGTCCATGTCGGCCTCGAAGCGCCGGCGCTGCTCGGCCGGATCGGTCAGTTCCCCGAAGGCATTCGCCAGTTCGACGCCGCAGGCATAGAGCTCGAAGCGCTCGGAGACGCGGGGATCGCCCGGTTTCGGCCGCGCCAGCGCAGCCTCCGAGATCGGATACTCGCACAGGATCGTCGCGCGCCCCCGGCCGAGATGGGGCTCGATCCGCTCCGCGAGGATGCGGCTGAAGATGTCGGACCAGCTGTCGTCATCCGTAACCCGGATACCGGCTTCGGCCGCATCGGCGGCGAGCCCGCCGCGATCGACGTCGTTATCGGCGGTGACGGTGCGCAACAGGTCGATGCCGGCATGACGCCGGAAGGCCTCCTGGAGCGTCAGCCGCTCGGGCTCGGCGAACGGATCGGCGTCGATGCCGCGCCAGTGCAGCGTGGTCACGCCGGCGGCGCGGGCCGCCTCGGCCAGGAGCGCAGCGGCATCCTGCATCAGCGTCTCGTAGCCCTCGCCCGCCCGATACCATTCCAGCATCGTGAATTCGGGGTGGTGCAGCGCCGTCCGCTCGCGATTGCGGAAGACGCGGGCGAAATCGAAGAGGCGCGGCTCGCCCGCGGCCAGCAGCTTCTTGGCGGCGAATTCGGGCGAGGTGTGCAGGTAATAGGGATGCCGGGCCCCGGCATCGTCGATCAGCGTGGTGGCGAAGCCGTGCAGATGCGTCTCGTTGCCCGGCGAGACCTGCAGGATCGCGGCCTCGACCTCGACGAAGTCCCGAGCCTCGAACCAGCGGCGTAGCGCAGCCTTGATGCGGCCGCGCGCCAGAAGCGCCGGGCGACGGTCGGCATGGATGTCGGGCCGCCAGAAGGGCGGAAGAGCGTTCGTCATCGTCTCGGGTTCAAAACGTCTGCAAGCTTCCGTTTCGCCTGCGAATGCGGTAGTGGCGCGGCAACGGTTTCGCCAAAGGCGCCGGGGCGCGGCGCGAGCTCAAGGACAAAGTCACGTGGTCAAGGTCATCGCATCCTCCGTTCGCAAGGGCAATGTGCTCGAAGTCGACGGCCATCTCTGCTCGGTGCTCTCGGCCGAGAGCTTCTTCCCCGGCAAGGGCACGCCGACGACGCAGATCGACATGCGCCGCATCTCGGACGGGGTGAAGGTCACGCAGCGCTACAAGACGACCGAGCAGGTCGAGCGCGCCTATGTCGAGGACCGCGACTACACCTATCTCTACCAGGACGGCGAGCAATACGTCTTCATGAACCCCGAGACCTACGACCAGATCCCGGTCGACAGCGACGTCGTCGGGGACATGGCCGCCTATCTCCAGGAGGGTATGAAGGTCTCGCTCTCGGTGTTCGAGGACAAGGCCGTGGCGATCGAGCTGCCGCAGCGGATCACGCTCGAAGTGGTCGAGACCGAGCCGGTCACCAAGGGGCAGACGGCCTCGTCCTCCTACAAGCCCGCGATCCTTTCCAACGGCGTGCGCAGCGCGGTGCCGCCCCATATCGGCGTCGGCACCCGGATCGTCGTGATGACGGCCGACGGCTCCTATGTGGAGCGCGCCAAGGATTGATCGCGGCGCCCGGTGCATCCACCGGCGGCATGCTTATATCGGCGATGCGACGGGCCCTTTCCGGGCCCGTTTTCGTTTCCGAGGATCGCCCATGACCATCACCGCCCGCTCCGCCGCCCTCACCGGCTTCGTCCAGACGCTCAAGGCCCTCGACGCCATCCTCGACAAGACGGTCGAGCAGGCGGCGGCGCGCAAGATCCAGCCCGAGGTGCTGCTGCAGGCGCGGCTGGCGCCCGACATGCTGCCCTTCTCGCGCCAGATTCAGCTCGCCTGCGACTTCGCCAAGAACGCGGCGGCCCGCCTTGCCGGCGGCGACAACCCCAGGCATCCCGACGAGGAAAAGAGCTTCGACGAGCTGAAAGCGCGCATCGCCAAGGTGCTGGCCTTCGTCGAGAGCATCGACGCGGCGGCCTTCGAGGCCGGCGTTGACCGCGACGTCACCTTCCCCCGCGGCCAGAACGCGACCATGACGATGCGCGGCGAGGCCTATCTCACCCGCTTCGCCGTGCCGAACTTCTATTTCCATGCCACGACCGCCTACGCGATCCTGCGCAAGAACGGCATCCAGATCGGCAAGCAGGACTTCCTGCTCGGCGTTTTCGACAGCTGAGGCCGGCGCCCTTGAAAGCGCCGCAATGCTCTCCCATATGAGCATCACGGCGATGTCGAGGGCGTTCCACTGTCCTCCAGAGCTGTAGAAGACGGCCATGGGCCCGAAGTGTGACGCCGGATGTACGCGCACCCTTCCGGACATGGCCGTTAACGTTTCCAGCCTCTGCTGTTCCCTGCGATACATCGCCGATGCCTTGAACGTGCATCGGCCCTGCCGCGACTATCCTGCATCATGGGCCGATGAAGGCGGGAGGGGACGATGGCGGAGCCGAAGGGAGCGGTCTATCTGCGGGCGGGGGGCGCCGAGCAGTTCCGGAAAGACACGGCGAAGCGTTTCGCGCGGCGCGTCAACAAGACGCTGCTCAAGATCGATGACGCACTCCCGCGCTATGCCGCGATCCCGCGGGACGAGCGCAGCCTGCGCACCCAGGCCCTGCTTGCCCTGGTCGCCCTCTGCGATCACTGGCTCAGGGACAAGCAGACCAAGATCGACCAGCATGAATCCTTCCGGGCCGCCGCAGTCCAGGATCTGCATGAGGCTGCGGTGGCAGAACTCAGAGGCCTGCAGAACTGGGCCAAGGCCAAGACGGCGATCCGCAAGCTCATTCCCAAGGGCTCGTTAAAGGGCCATGGCGCGGCCCCGATCCGGCTGATGCAGCAGGAGAACTGGCTGGAGGTGCTCGATACGCATCACCGGCGAGGCCAGGAATTGAAGAAGCATTTCCTGATGTGGGAAGCGTCGGGGCAGTCCTGCTCGTTCTGGGAGTATCTCGAGAAGCTCGATCCCGTTTCAAAGAAGGAACTGGCCGAAGTCTCGGTGCGCTATGTCGACGATCTGATCTACCGCGCGCTTTTCGAGGTCACCTTCGACAACGGGCTGATGCGCTCGCGCATGTCGCCCGTCGTGCAGAACATGATCCTCAGCCGCTTTCCGCGCGCCACCGTCTTTGCGAACGCGGACGAGAAGCTGCTCGACACCAGCACCTGGCCGTCCAACGCCCTGCGCGGCGTCTCGACCGGCTGGGCCGCCTTCGTCCTGAGCCCGCAGGAGGTGCTCTATGCGGGGATGCATGTGAGCGGCTTGTTCCACCACTCCAGTTTCCTGTGCGGAGCGCCCGTCCTCGCTTCGGGCATGTTGCGCGTCGAGAACGGCCGCATCCGGGGGATCCATGAGAAGAACGGCCACTACCGCTCGCAGGACATCCACCTGATGACCTTCCTGAAGCTGCTCCAGCGCAAGCTCCCGGGCACGGACTGGCACGATGTCGAGTACATCACCTTCGGCGGAACGCCGATGACCGTCGGGCAGAAGCTGAACCTGCCGCGCCGACCGGCTGTGCCGAGCCGGGCCAACCGCGGACAGCTCTCTTCGGCAGTGGCTTCCCAGCAACCCGTTCAGCAGGGCAACGTGCGCAACCTCATCAACCGCTTCAACAGGGGCTGAGGCAGCCGTCCCCGCTCAACCCTGCAGGAAGGGATTGTTCGCCCGCTCTTCGCCGAGGGTTCCCGCCGGGCCATGCCCGGGCAGGAACTGGACGTCGTCGCCAAGCGGCAGGAGCTTGTTTCGGATCCCCGCGATCAGCGTCTCGTGGCTGCCATAGGGAAAATCGGTGCGGCCGACGGAGCCGGCGAAAACAGTATCTCCGGCGAGCAGGAAGCGCAGATCCTTTTGGAAGAAGGTGACGTGGCCGGGCGTGTGGCCGGGCACATGCAGCACCGAGAAGGCGACGTCGCCGACCTTGACCTCGTCGCCCTCGACGAGCCAGCGCGATGGCGTGACGGCCCGCATGTCGCGGATGTCGAAGCGCAGCCCCGCGGTCGGCAGTTCGTCCAGCAGGAACTTGTCGGCCTCGTGAGGGCCGACGACCGGCACCGACAGAGCCTCGGCCAGTTCGGCCGCCCCGCCGGCATGGTCGAGATGGCCGTGCGTCAGCCAGATCGCCACTGGCGTGACACCGACCTCCTTCAGCGCGCCGCGGATCAGCGAGACGTCGCCGCCCGGATCGACCACGACCGCCTGCTTGGTGCGCGTGCACCAGAGGATCGAGCAGTTCTGCTGGAACGGCGTCACCGGGATGACGGCGATCTGGAGCGGGGTCTGCGGCTGGTCGGTCACGGGCATCTCCATCGATATCGGCTGCGAGACGCGACCGCGCCGCGCCCGTTTCGTCAGCGTTTGCCGCAGCGACCTGCGATCAGCGTGCGGTAGTCGGCGAGGTCGGAATCCATCATCGCGACGTTCTGCGCCCGCTCGGCTCCGGCCTGGCAGGTCGCGAAGACGGCGCGCGCATCTTGCAAGAATCCGACATGCTCGCGCCAGGTCCGGCACTGGGTGGCCTGATCGGCATTGGCGACGGCTGAGAGCCGCGTCTGCTGCCGGCGCAGCGCGCCCTCGTTCTGGAAGAGATCACGCGAGCAGGTCGCCGGGCGGGCCTGCGCCGCAGCAGGCGGCACCGCCGCCAGCAGCGCCGGCAGCAGGCCGAAAGCGACGGTTGCGGCGAGCGGAAGCCGCCTCATCCGAGATTCAGCTCCTTGAAGAAGTCGTTGCCCTTGTCATCGATGACGATGAAGGCCGGAAAATCCTCGACCTCGATCCGCCAGACCGCCTCCATGCCGAGTTCCGGATACTCCAGCACCTCGACCTTGCGAATGCAGTCCTGCGCCAGCCTCGCGGCCGGGCCGCCGATCGAGCCGAGATAGAAGCCGCCATGGGTCTTGCAGGCTTCGCGCACCGCCGCGGAGCGGTTGCCCTTGGCGAGCATGACCATCGACCCGCCGAAGGACTGGAACTGGTCGACGAAGGAATCCATCCGGCCCGCGGTGGTCGGGCCGAAGGAGCCGGAGGCGAAGCCCTCCGGAGTCTTGGCCGGGCCGGCATAATAGACAGGGTGATTCTTGAAATAGTCGGGCATGCCCTGGCCGCTCTCCAGCCGCTCGCGGATCTTGGCATGGGCGGCGTCGCGCGCGACGATGATCGTGCCCGTCAGCGAAAGGCGCGTTTTGACCGGATACTTCGTCAGGGTCGCCAGGATTTCGCTCATCGGCCGGTTGAGATCGACCTTGACCACGTCTCCACCCAGCGAAGCATCCTCGACCTCCGGCAGGTACTTCGACGGGTCGGTCTCCAGCGCCTCGAGGAAGATGCCATCCTTGGTGATCTTGCCCTTGGCCTGCCGGTCTGCCGAGCAGGAGACGCCGAGGCCGATCGGCAGCGAGGCGCCGTGGCGCGGCAGGCGGATGACACGCACGTCGTGGCAGAAGTACTTGCCGCCGAACTGCGCGCCGACGCCGAGCGACTGCGTGAGCTTGTGGACCTCCGCCTCCATTTCGAGGTCGCGGAAGGCATGCCCCGAGGGCGATCCCTGCGTCGGTAGCGCGTCGAGATAACGCGTCGAAGCCAGCTTCACTGTCTTGAGGTTCTGCTCGGCCGAGGTGCCGCCGATGACGATGGCGAGATGGTAGGGCGGGCAGGCGGCGGTGCCGAGCGTCAGAATCTTTTCCTTCAGGAACGCGATCATGCGCTCCTTCGTCAGCAGCGAGGGTGTCGCCTGAAACAGGAAGGTCTTGTTGGCCGAGCCGCCCCCCTTGGCGACGAAGAGGAACTTGTAGGCGTCCTCGCCATGACCCTTGCCCTCGGCGTAGATGTCGATCTGCGCCGGCAGGTTGGTCGCCGTGTTCTTCTCCTCGAACATCGACAGCGGAGCGACCTGCGAGTAGCGCAGGTTGCGCTTGAAATAGGCGTCGGCGACGCCCTCGCCGAGCGCCTCTTCGTCCTCGCCCTCCGTCCAGACGCGGCGGCCCTTCTTGCCCATGATGATCGCCGTGCCGGTGTCCTGGCACATCGGCAGCACGCCGCCGGCGGCGATGTTGGCGTTCTTCAGGAGGTCGTAAGCCACGAACTTGTCGTTCGAGGTCGCCTCGGGATCGTCGAGAATCTTGGCGAGTTGGGCGAGATGGCCCGGCCGCAGCAGATGGTTGATGTCGATGAAGGCCTGTTCGCTGAGGCGGCGGATGGCTTCGCGGGAGACGTTCAGAACCTCGCGATCGCCGATCCGCTCGACGGAGACCCCCTCGCTGCCGAGATGGCGATAAGGCGTCTCGTCCGGCCCGAGCGGGAAGAGATCGACATGGGTATAGGCCATGGGCGGCACTCCGGCATGCAGCGACGGTCCCCTCGCCCTCCGGGCGGGAGCTTCGCGCAAGCGAATAGCCGATGTTGCGATCTAATCAAATGCGAGAGAGAGCCGCCTCGCTGCGGCCAATGCGGCTCAGGCGGCCTGCGCCGCCGATTCGGACAGGATGGCGTAGATGGCGGCAGGGTCGCGGGCAGCGCGGACCTGCTCCAGGACCGCGGGGTTTCGCAGCACGCGCGCCACCCGGGCCAGCGCCTTGAGATGGTCGGCGCCGGCGCCCTCTGGGGCGATCAGGACGAAGATCAGATCGACGGGCTGGCCGTCGAGCGCATCGAAATCGATCGGCTTCTCCGCCCGGGCGAAGAGGCCGACCAGGCGGTCAATCCCGGCCATCCGGCCATGGGGGATGGCGATGCCGTCACCGATACCGGTGGAGCCGAGGCGCTCGCGCTGCAGCAGCGCCTCGAAGAGATCCCGCTCGGACAGGCCCGTGAGCTGCGCGGCCTGCTGGGCGAGTTCCAGCAGCGCCTGCTTCTTGCCGTTGGCCCGCAACGGCGAGATCACCGCTGCAGGGCTCAGAAGATCGATCAGCGTCATGCGCCAGTCCATGCATGTCCCGTGCCGCGTATCCTGACATGCGACAGGGTCAAGGTTCGGGCCCGCGCGGAACGTCGCCGGACCTATGACAGCGACGCGGGAGGATCGATCCAGCCGATGTTGCCGTCGCGGCGGCGGTATACGACGTTCATCCGGCCATGACCAGCATGGCGGAACATCACGACCGGCGCGCCGGTGAGATCAAGCTCCGCGACGGCGTCGCCGACGGTCATGACATGCAGGGATTTGGTCGATTCCGCCACGATCACGGGGTTGTCGCCGGCGCCCTCGACCTCAACCTCCTCGAAATCCTCATCCGGGGCGGCAATGACATAGCTGGGGATTTCGAGCGCGGGCTCGCGACCATTGGCGCTGGCCGAGCGGTCCTTGAGCCGTCGCTTGTAGCGACGCAGACGCTTCTCGATGCGCTCCGCCATCTTGTCCAGGCTGGCATAGGCATCGTGCGCCGTGCCGGACGCCTCGAGCGTGATGCCGGACGACAGGTGCAGGACGCCGTCCGTCTTGAACGCGGTCCCGTCCTTGCCGACGGTCACATGGCCCTGGTAGCCGCCTTCGTAATACTTGCCGAGAGCGGCGGCGACGCGGGCCTCGGCCTGGCCGCGCAGGGCCTCGCCGACATCGAGGTTCTTGCCGGAGATTCGCAGGCTCATGGAGTGCTTCCCCTTCTTAGCCACGGCCGGGAGATCGACCGTCTTTGGGAGCTAAGAACTCGCTACCGGGTCTGTCAATGATATGGCCCAAAGCCGTCGCAGGCGTGGCGAAGGGGCGCTCAGCGACTGCCCATCGCCATCGCGACCTTTTCGCGGCGGCGCTCCATCGAGGAGGGGATGCGCAGAGATTCGCGATACTTCGCGACGGTGCGGCGGGCGATGTCGATCCCGCCCTCCTTCAGCCGGGCCACGATCGCATCGTCCGAGAGCACATCGGCGGGTGCCTCGTCGTCGATCATCTGCCGGATGCGGAACCGCACGGCCTCGGCCGAATGCGCCTCGCCATAGCCGGTCGCGGCGATGGCGGCGGAGAAGAAGTATTTCATCTCGAAAACGCCGCGTGAGCAGATCAGGTATTTGTTCGAGGTCACGCGCGAGACGGTGGATTCATGCATGCCGATGGCGTCGGCGACGGTCTTCAGGTTGAGCGGGCGCAGATGCTCGACGCCATGGGCGAAGAATCCGTCCTGCTGGCGGACGATCTCGCTCGCCACCTTCAGGATGGTCCTGGCCCGCTGCTCGAGCGAGCGGGTCAGCCAGTTGGCGGTCTGCAGGCATTCGGCGATGAAGGCCTTCTCCTCGTCACTGCGCGCCGCCTTCGAGACCCGCGCGTGATAAGTCTGGTTCACCAGCACGCGGGGCAGCGTATCCGGGTTCAGATCGACGAGCCATGAACCGTCCGGCGCGGCGCGGATGAAGACATCCGGCACCACCGTCTCGGCCGCCGAGCCGCCGAAGCCGCGGCCGGGCTTGGGGTCGAGGCGCCGGATCTCGGCCACCATGTCGGCGATGTCCTCGTCATCGACCCCGCAAAGCCGCTTGAGGGCGGCGAAGTCGCGCTTGGCGACGAGGTGAAGGTTCGCCACCAGGGTCTGCATGGCCGGGTCGAAACGATCGCGGTCCCGCAGCTGGATCGACAGGCACTCGGCCACGTCACGCGCCGCGACGCCGGAGGGATCGAAGCTCTGGACGATCCGCAGCACGCCCTCGACCCGTTCCACCGGGACACCGAGCCGCTCCGCGATCTCGGGCAGAGGCTCGCCCAGATAACCGGAATCGTCGACCGCATCGATCAGATGGCGGCCGATGAGCCGCTCGGCCGGATCATGGACGGCGAGATCGAGCTGCGCGCTGAGATGATCGTGAAGCGAGACATCAGCCGTCAGACCGCTCTCGAACCCGTCCGGCCCTTCCTCAAAGGACCCTCCCGAGCCGCCATAGGCCCCGCCGATGATCGGCAGGCTGTCGGCACCGCTGCTGTCGAGCCGCGCCACGGTGGGCTGTTCGCTCTGGAAAACATTGTCGAGGCCGGTGCCGAGACGCGTCTCCATGCCTTCCTGGCTGTTGAGGCTCTCGGCCCGGTCGTAGCTCTCCTGATCGGCGGCATGGGCGCTGTCTGCGGCCGCCTGCAACGGCCCCTCCGAGACGTCCTCCCGCTCCAGCAGCGGGTTGCGCTCGAGTTCGCCCTCGACGAAGTTCTGGAGTTCGAGATGCGACAATTGCAGAAGCTTGATCGCCTGCAGCAGTTGCGGCGTCATCACCAGGGATTGCCCCTGGCGCAGCTCCATGCGCGGCATCATCGCCATGCGCGTCAGACCTTCCCGACCCAGCGTCCCGAAACGGCACGCTTCTTGCTTTGAAGGTCAGCCTAGCGCTGTGCTCGCCATCCGTCAAAGGCCTTTGGCGGTCTTTGCCGTGCGAAGTTAATGCGGCGCACCATTATCTCGCAAGTGCGATATGACAATCGGCCAGATCGACGGCATTGCCGGTCGCGGGATGGCGTCCGAAGCGGGCGTCCGCGTTCGGCTCAGAGGCGGAAATCTTCGCCCAAATAGACGCGGCGCACATCGGGATTGGCGATGATCTCGGCCGGCGAACCTTCGGTCAGCACCCGGCCCGAATGGATGATATAGGCGCGATCGACCAGACCGAGCGTCTCGCGGACATTGTGGTCGGTGATCAGCACGCCGATGCCGCGGTCGGTGAGCTGCCGGACCAGCGCCTGAATGTCGCCGACCGCGATCGGGTCGATGCCGGCGAAGGGCTCGTCGAGCAGGATGAAGGAGGGCTTGCCGGCGAGCGCGCGCGCAATCTCGCAGCGCCGGCGCTCACCGCCCGACAGCGCGATCGAGGGCGCCTTGCGGAGGCGGGCGATGGTGAACTCCTCCAGCAGCTGGTCGAGCTGCCGCTCGCGCTCACGACGATCGGGCTCGACCACCTCGAGCACCGCCCGGATATTGTCTTCCACGCTCAGCCCGCGGAAGATCGAGGCTTCCTGGGGCAGATAGCCGATGCCGAGCCGCGCCCGCTGGTACATCGGCAGCTGGGTGATGTCGTTTCCTTCCAGCGAGATCGTGCCGAGATCGGCCGCGACCAGCCCGGTGATCATGTAGAAGATCGTCGTCTTGCCGGCGCCGTTGGGGCCGAGCAGGCCGACCGCCTCGCCCTGGCGCAGCGACAGGCTGGCGTCGCTGACGACGGTGCGGCCACCATAGCTCTTGCGCAGACCCGTGACGGACAGGATGCCCGGGCCGCCCAGCGCGGTGACGCCCGCCGAGTCCTCCTCCCGAGCCTCCTTCTCCGACCGGCGGAAGAGCCGTCCGAGCAGGTTCGCCCCGCGCCGGGCGGTCGAAGGCGCCTCGCGCCCGGGTGCGGTCACGCTTTGCGAAATGTCGGAGAGAGTCACGTGGAGGGGTGCGCCTGGACTGGAGAGATCGAGAGGGACGCGCGCCGAGCGCGCGCGGGATCGGCCGCTCAGTTGGTCGGTGGGGTCGCGGGCTTGGCGCCGGGCGTGCCCTTGTTGGCATCGGCTGCGTTCGGCACGAAGAAGCCCTGCACACGACCACCCTTGTTGGTCTCGACATTGGCGATGCCGGTGACGGTGTTGTAGGTCAGCTTCTCGCCGCGCGTGATGTTGGGCCCGTCGTTCAGCGCGACATTGCCGGTCATGATGACGGTATTGGTCGAACGGTCGAACACCGCATTGTCGGAGGTCGCGGCCTGGGTTTTCGACACGACCGTCACCGGCCCCTTGCATTCGATGCGCTTGATCGAGCTGTCGTTGCCCTGCCCCGGCGCAGCCGCCGGCGTGGGCGTTGCCGGCTTGGCGCCGGCGCCCTGGCCGCCCCGCCCCTCATAGAACACGGTCATGACCGTGCAGCGGACCGTGGTCTCGCCCTGGACCGCGACCACATTGCCACTGAAGACCGCACGGTTCTCCTTGTCGAGCACGTCCAGCTTGTCGGCATCGATCTTGATCGGCTCCTTGCTGTCTCCGCCGAGACCGCCGAGCGGCGAGCTGGCATTGCCGCCGCGCGCCTTGGCCTGCGCCATCGCCTGCTGAGGCCCCATAGCGGCCATCAGCAGGGCGAATACGCCGGCCGTGGCGGCAAGGCAGGAGAGCAGGGAGATACGGGCGGAAGTCTGCATGGTCACTGTCCTGTCGCGCGGGAGGGGCCGGCAGCCGCCGATCCCTGCGTGCCCGCTCCTGAGAGACCCGACCGGAGCAGTTCCGGTTGCGGGGTGCTGCCCTCGCGCTCGGGGCCGGCGATGGTGCCGGCCGGAGCATTGGGGATATAGGCGCGCACGCGCCCCTGGAAAACGATCAGCGCGCCGTTGTCCTTCACATCGAGCGAGTCGGCATCGACGGTGGTGGTTCCGAGGCTGACCTTGACGGGCTCCTTCGAGACGACCGTGCCGCCCTTGAAGTCGACATCGGCCGTCTTCATGCGGATGTCATGGCCGTTCTCGGTCCGGACATGGACATCGTCGACCAGCTTCAGCTTTTCCTTCTGGGTGTCGAAGAGGCCGCTCTTGGCGTTGACCGTCACCCAGCCTTCGCGCTCCATCTGGAGCCGCGCGGTAAGTTGCTGGAGTTCGACCTGTGTGGGGTTGCGGATTTCCTGCAAGGCGGCCTCGGCGGTCACCTCATAGGGCCGGTTGTCCTTGCGATAGCCCGACAGGCGCGGCGTATCCATCTTGACCTTGCCGCCGGAGATCCCGACCGCGCCGAGCGAAACGCTGGCCACGCCACTGAGCGGGGTGAAGAACGGCACCACCAGCAGGGAGACGACCGCGATAGCCGCTCCCACGGGAATCGCCTTGCGCAGGAAATGAACGAGCCGCGTGTGCCGGCGTGCCGCGCCGAACGCCGCCTGCCGCCGCGCCGCCGGCCCGTTGGGGCGGGCGGCCCAGTCATTGGTTGTCATCGCCACAGTCATGCCCCGCGGAATGGCAGTCGCAAACGGCTTTTTCGTGTCGTGCGGCGAACGCGCCCCCGTCGGACACCGCGGTCAAACTGACGCAAGAAGGCTTAGAATTTGTCAAGCATGAGCAAAGATGTCGTTTTCGGACCAACCGGCGAGATCCAGCTCCGCCCGGAAGGGCAGGAAGTCGAAGCAGGCCCTGGCGAGATGGGTGCGCCCCTCGCGCGCCAGCATCGCCTCGAGACGCCCATGCAGGGCATGCAGATGCAGCACGTCGGAGGCGGCGTAAGCCAGTTGCGCCTCGCTCAGAGTCTCGGCGCCCCAATCGGAGGATTGCTGCTGCTTGGAGAGTTCGATCCCGAGCAACTCGCGAACCAGATCCTTCAGGCCGTGTCGGTCGGTATAGGTGCGCGTGAGCTTCGAGGCGATCTTGGTGCAGTAGACCGGGCCGGTGACGACGCCGAAGGCATGGCGCAGCACCGCGACGTCGAACCGGGCGAAGTGGAACAACTTGAGCACGGCGGGATCCTGCAGCAGGCGGATCAGGTTCGCGGGCCTTGGACCGTCCTTCAGGACCTGCACCACATCCGCCGTGCCGTCGCCGCGGGAGAGCTGCACCACGCAGAGGCGGTCGCGATGCGGGTTGAGGCCGAGCGTCTCGGTGTCGATGGCGATGCTGGCCCCGGCGTCGAAGCCGTCCGGCAGATCGCCACGGTGGAATCGGATCGTCATCTCGCAACCTCGCTCGGCACCGTCGCGCCGTTGGCATCCGGGTTCGCGCCCGGCGGTGCCGGCACCCTGCGCCGCAGCTAACGGGGCAGCCGGCCCCGTTCAAGCTCTTTCACGAACCGGCGCTGCACGACGGCGTTAACCTTTTATTCACCATATCCTTCCGGGGCGGCCGCAAGCGTGCCACAACGGCATCATCGGAGCCTGATCGATGACCCTTGTCCGCCTGCTCACCGACTTCGACGGCCGTATCGGCCTCGGCCGCTTCTGGCTCGGCAGCGCCGTCGTCGCGGTCGCCCTGTTCGGCCTTCAGCAGGCTGCACCAGGCCTGTTCGGCCATGGATCCGAGCGCGCCGTGGCCTTCGCGCATGCCTTTGCCCTCTTCCCCTGGGCCGCGCTGGCCGCGAAACGCGCGACCGACCGCGGCAGCAGCGGCCTCTACGGCATCATCCTGGTCTGCGCGATCGTGCTGCCGGGTCAGCTCCGACCCCTCCTGCCGATCGCCTGGGCGCCCTCGCTCGATACGATTTCGCTGATCGCCTGGCTCTTCGCGCTGGTCGATCTCGGCCTGATGCCGTCGGCTCGTGACGAGGAGCCGCTTGCGGCCGGCGGGACCGATGCTAAAGCGGGCGCATGGACACACAGCCCCGCGACCTCCTCGCCTTCGATCCCCTCGACCCCGTCGCGCTGACCCAGGCGCTGGTCCGCTGCCCGTCGGTCACTCCGGCGGAGGGCGGGGCGCTCGGCCTCATCGCCGAGCTGCTGGCGGCCGAGGGCTTCACGGTCGAGCGGCCGGTCTTTTCGGCGGCCGGCACGCCCGATGTCGAGAATCTCTATGCCCGGATCGGGCGCGAGGGCCCCGTCTTCGTCATTGCCGGCCATACCGATGTCGTGCCGGTGGGAGACGCCGGCGCCTGGACGCGCGCCCCCTTCGGCGGGACGATCAGCGACGGCATGCTGCATGGCCGCGGAGCTTGCGACATGAAGGGCGGCCTCGCCGCGATGATCGCGGCGGCGCTCCGTTTCCGCCGCGAGAACCCCGACGCTCCAGGCTCGATCGCGTTTCTCATTACGGGCGACGAGGAGGGACCGGCTGTGAACGGCACCGTCAAGCTGCTCGAATGGGCGCATGCGCGGGGCGAGCGCTTCGACCATTGCCTGCTCGGCGAGCCGACCAATCCGGCGACCATGAGCGACATGATCAAGATCGGCCGACGCGGCTCGCTGACCGGGCGCCTGACCGTCCATGGCAAGCAGGGCCATGTCGGCTATCCGCATCTCGCGGAGAACCCGATCCGCGGGATGGTGCGGCTGCTCGCGGCGCTGGAAGCCACCGCACTCGATAAGGGCACCGCACATTTCGATCCGAGCAATCTGGAAGTCACGACGCTCGACGTCGGCAATCCGGCGACGAATGTCGTGCCCGCGCAGGCCAGGGCCGTCTTCAACATCCGCTTCAACGATGTCTGGACGCCGGAGACTCTCGCGGCCGAGATCGAGCGGCGCCTGCGCGAGGCCGCCGGCAACAGCGTTCGCTACGAAATCGTCTTCGAGCCGACCAATGCGGTCGCGTTCCTGACCGAACCCGGCCCCTTCGTGGCGATGGTCGCCGATGCCGTCGAGGCCGAGACCGGGCGGCGGCCGGCCCTGTCGACAACCGGCGGCACGTCGGATGCGCGCTTCATCAAGAGTTACTGCCCTGTGGTCGAGTACGGCGTGGTCGGCCAGACCATGCATCAGGTCGACGAGCGCGTCGCCGTGGCGGATCTTCTGACCCTCGAGGCGATCACGCATCGCCTGCTGACGAGCTATTTCGCCGCTGCCGGAGCCGATTGACGAGCTTCAGGCGCTGACCCATAGTCATCTTAGACGAAAGTCTAAGGATGGTGGGATGAAGCTCGCGGCCGATGACGTGACGCGCTCGCTGCGCGCCTCCTGGCAGCTGATGGGGCGCGGCGCCGAGGCGCTGGAGGATCTGGAACTGACACGCGGCGGATTCTGGCGCTCTTTCGTCGCCCTGCTGCCGCTGACGCTGCCCGCCGCGATCGCCCTGCTCGCGGCGCTGAGAATTCATGCCGGCCTGCCCAATTCGGCGGGGCTGTTCACCGCTCCGGGCCTGGCGCTGGCGGTTTTCGGGGCGACGCTCGCGAGCATTCTGGCCGTGCCGGCGCTGCTGTTCGCGCTCGCTCCGCATCTCGCGCAAACACCGCGTTTCACCGCCTTCGTCATCGCCTGGAACTGGGCGGGAATCCTGGCGGCCGGTTTGGTCGCCGTTCCGGCTACGGTGTTCGCGATCGGATGGTCCACACCGGGCCTCGCGCTGCTCCAGACGCTCGCCTTCGCCGCCATCGTGCTGCGGCTGCGCTATTGTGTGGCGCGTGCAGCCTTCGGGGCCGGGAGCGGGGTCGCCACGCCCGTGCTGCTGGCCAGCATCGTGGCGGATTACGCGATCCTCCGCTCCTTCGGCTTCATCATCTTCTGAGGCGGCGAGCCCCGACGGGCTTAGTAGTCTACCCCCGCCAGATAGAGCCCGCAGGGCGGCGCCAGCGCCGCGCACTGCGAACGATCCCGCGCCGCCAGCACTTGGCCCAGCTTTTTCTCGGGCCAGCGTCCGGCGCCGACCATCTTCAGGCAGCCGACGATCGAGCGGACCTGATGGTGCAGGAAGGAGCGGGCATGGGCATAGACGACGATCTCCTCGCCCTCGCGGCGGACGTCGAGCCGGTCCAGGGTGCGCATCGGGCTGTTGGCCTGGCACTCGGCGGCGCGGAAGGTGGTGAAGTCGTGATGACCGAGCAGGGCCTTGGCCGAGCGGTCCATCGCTTCGTGATCGAGCTTTACCGGGACATGCCAGAGCCGGTCGCGGTCGAGCGCCGGCTGGGCGCGCCGGTCGAGGATGCGGTAGATGTAGTAGCGGCGCTTGGCCGAGATCCGGGCGTCGAAATCGTCAGGCACGGCCTCGGCGCAGCAGACCGCGACCGGCAGGCGCTTGAGGCGGGCGTTGCTGGCATCGCGCACGACATCGGTGCGCCATTCCTTCTCCAGATCGACATGGGCGACCTGATGAGTGGCGTGGACGCCGGCATCGGTGCGGCCTGCGCAGTGCAGCCTGACCGGATGGTTGCAGAACGCTTGAATCGCTTCCTCGACGCTCTGCTGTACGGACGGGCCATTGAGCTGCCGCTGCCAGCCCGAGAAGGGCGTGCCGTCATATTCGATGACGAGCTTGTAGCGCGGCATCAGAGCTTCTGGCCGGCGGAGAGCCGCGCCCCGCGCAGGAACTCGGCGCCGCTGACCGGCCGCCCGCCGGCCCGCTGGACCTGAAGCAGCTTCACCGCCCCTTCCGCGCAGGCGACGGTGCCTTCGTCGTCGAGCAACATGCCGGGCTCGGCCGCGCCGCCGGCGAGTGCCGTGCGCAAGACCTTGAGCCGCTCGGGGCCCTTGCCGAGATCGATCTCGGCAAAGGCGCCCGGAAAGGGCGCGAGCCCTCGGACGAGATCGTGGACCTGCCGGGCCGGGCGGGCCCAGTTCAGCTTCGCCTCGGCATTGGCGATCTTGGCGGCGTAGGTCACGCCCTCTTCCGGTTGCGGCGTGAACTGCAGGCCGCCGCGCCCGAGCGCGGCGAGCGCACGGACCATCAGATCGGCGCCCAGCGGCGCCAGCCGGTCGTGGAGTTCGCCGGAGGTCATGTCGGGGCCGATCTCCAGCCGCTCGACCATGCCGACGGGGCCGGTGTCGAGGCCCGCCTCCATCTTCATCACACAGACGCCGCTCTCGGCATCGCCGGCCATAACCGCACGCTGGATCGGCGCGGCGCCACGCCAGCGCGGCAGCAGCGAGGCATGCAGGTTGAGGCAGCCGAGCTCCGGAATGTCGAGGATCGCCTGTGGCAGGATCATGCCATAGGCGACGACGACCGCGACATCGGCCTGATGGGAGGCGATCTGCTCGGCCACCTCGGGCGTCTTCAGGGTCGAGGGCGTGAAGACGGGGATGCCGAAGCGCTCGGCCGCCCTGTGCACCGGCGAGGGTTTCAGTTCGAGGCCCCGTCCCGCCTGCGCCGGGGCGCGGGTGTAGCAGCTGACGACCTCGTGCCCCTGGCCGATGATTTCGGTCAGCGTCGGCACCGCGAAATCGGGCGTGCCCATGAAGATGACGCGCAAACTCATACGCTGGATGTTACCTCAATCGCGCCCGCCATTCCGGGCGTAGCAAAGCGAGGACCCGGAATCCATCATAGGATGCCTGAGCCCTCCGATGGATTCCGGATCGGCGCCGCTGGCGCGGCTCGTCCGGATGACGGCGGCTTGCTCTCGCTGTCCCGTCACCCCTCGCGTCGCGCCTGCTTGGCGAAGCGCTTGGTGACGCGCTCGCGCTTGAGGCGCGAGAGATGGTCGATGAACAGCACGCCGTTCAGATGGTCGATCTCATGCTGGATGCAGGTGGCGAGCAGGCCGTCGGCCTCGATCTCCTGCCGCTGTCCGTCGAGATCGGTGTAGGCGACCCTGACCGAAGCCGGCCTCTCGACCTCCTCATAATATTCCGGGATCGAGAGGCAGCCTTCCTCGTAGACGCTGCGCTCCTCCGAGGACCAGGTGATCTCCGGGTTGATGAAGGCCATCGGATTGCGCGGCTGCCGGTCGCGCTTCTCCTGGCTGTCGGCTGCGTCGGAAGTTTCGTCCTCGCCAGCAGCGGCGTCCTCCGGCTCAGGCGCGCGCTTGGCCACGTCGAGCGTCACCACGCGCTTGGGTACGCCGATCTGGATGGCGGCCAGCCCAATCCCGGGCGCGTCGTACATCGTCTCGAACATGTCGGCGACGAGGGTGCGGATCTCGGGCGTGATCTCGGCCACGGGGGCGGACACCAACCGAAGCTGGGAGTCTGGCAGGATGACGAGCGGGCGGATGGCCATGGGGCTGTGTCTGCGCGGTTTCTCGGGTGGTGGACGGGCCACATAAGCGCTCGCGCATCGCGGGTCAAACCGTTCCGCTTTCGTTCGAATTGATTCACCCGAATCGGCTATCCTGCCGCGATGACAGAGATCGCTTTCACCCTCCTCGACCGGCCCGTGACCTGGGCGCAGGCCGCGCTCGGCTTCGGCGTCTCGACGCTCGGGCTGCTCCTGCTGCTAGCGCTGTCGGCCTGGCGCGGCAGCCGCAGACGGGCGCTGGAGGCGCTGATCGCCGCCGAGCGCGCCCGCGAGACCGACGACAAGGTCGCCGAGATGAACCGGCTCCAGGCGGAGTTGACCGGCCGGATGCAGACCATGGCCGAGATCCTCTCGACGCGGCAGGGCGATCTCGCACGCCTCGTCGCCGATCGCATGGAGGGGCTGCGCCATCAGGTCGGCCAGGGTCTGGAGCAGAATGTCCGCCAGACCACCGAAAGCCTGGGCAAGCTGCAGGAGCGGCTCGCGGTAATCGACAGCGCTCAGAAGAACCTGACCAGCCTCACCTCCGAAGTGGTGACGCTGCGCGACGTGCTCTCCAACAAGCAGGCGCGCGGCGCCTACGGCCAGGGTCGCATGGAGGCGATCATCCGGGACGGGCTGCCCGGCGCCTTCTTCGCCTTCCAGCCGCAGCTCTCCAACGGCAACCGGCCGGACTGCCTGGTGACGCTGCCCGGCGACGGGCGCGGGCTCGTCATCGACGCCAAGTTCCCGCTGGAGAGCTTCACGCAATTGCGGGAGGCCCGTGGCGAGGAGGCGCGAAAGGCCGCCTCCGCACGCGTCCGCAACGATGTCGGCGTGCACGTGAAGGACATCGCCGAGCGCTATTTCCTGCCCGGCGAGACCCAGGACCTCGCCCTGCTCTTCGTGCCGTCAGAATCGATCTATGCCGATTTGCACGAGCATTTCGACGATGTGATCCAGAAGGCGCATCGCGCGCGGATCATGATCGTCTCGCCCTCGCTGCTGGCGCTCGCGATCCAGCTCATGCAGTCGCTGGTGCGCGATGCGCGGATGCGGGAAGAGGCGCAGGTGATCCAGAGCGAGGTCGGCAAGCTGCTGGCCGATGTCCGGCGGCTGGCCGAGCGGGCGGAGAAGCTCGATCAGCATTTCCGCCAGGCGCAGGACGATGTGGCCGGGCTGCGCACCTCGGCCGGCAAGATCGCCAGCCGCGGCGAGCGCATCGTGGCGCTCGATTTCGACGAGGCGAAGGGCGAGCCGACGCTGCCCTTCGCCGAGGGTTTGACCCTGAAGAAGGCCGCGGAGTGAGCGGCCGGGCGATCAGGCGACCGAAAGGGTCGCGCTGATCTCGGGCTTCACATTGAGCGTCTGGAAGACGACGCAGTAGCGCTCGGTCAGCTTCAGCAGCGTGTCGAGCTTCTCCTGCGGCGCGTCGGTCTCGACCTCGAAGGACAGCCGGATCGCCTTGAAGCCGACCGCGGCGTCCTTGGCGACGCCGAGCGTGCCGCGGAAGTCGAGATCGCCCTCGGCATGGACGACGCCCTTCTTCAGCTCGATCTCGAGCGCGGTCGCCACCGCCTTCAGGGTGACGCCGGCGCAGGCGACGAGGGCCTCCAGCAGCATGTCGCCCGAGCAGAGTTCGGCGCCTGAGCCGCCAGTGGCCGGGTGCAGCCCCGCCAGCGCGATCGCACGGCCGGTCTCGACCTTACAGGCGATATGCTGGTCGTCGAGTTCGCCCTTGGCCTTCAGGGTGACGACGGCCGCATTGGGGTCCGAACGGTAGGCGTCCTTGAGCGGGGCCTGCAGGGCGCGAAGAGCGGTGACGTCCATGGTGTCAGAACCTCAAGTCGAATGAACCTGTGGGATGCGCTGATAGAGGCTCGAGCGGTCACAGGCCACCGGAAAGCGATGCCCCGTGACGCGACTCACCACCACATCCCGGCCGTCTCCGCGGCCTTCTGCTGGTGCGGGGCCTCGTCACGCAGCGAACGATCCAGGCTGCGCAGCACCTCGCGCTTGGCGGCCTCGAACGCCGGCGAGAGCCGGTCGCGCGGGCGGGCGAGCGGGTTGTCGAATTCGTCGAAGATGCGGCCGGGCTTGGGCTGCATCACCACGATCCGGTCCGCCAGCGTCACCGCCTCCTCGACGTCATGGGTGACCATGACCACCGTCGGCCGGCTTTCGACCCACAGGGCGAGCAGGTGGCCATGGAGGCTGGCGCGGGTGGTGGCGTCGAGCGCGGAGAAGGGCTCGTCCATCAAGAGCAGCTTGGGGCGCGTGACGAGGGCGCGCGCGATGGCGACGCGCTGCTGCTGACCGCCCGAAAGCTCGCGCGGCCAGCGCCGGTCATAACCGCCAAGGCCCACCCGCACGAGCGCGTTGGTGACCAGTCCCTCCCGCTCGAAGGCCGAGAGATGCGAGAGACCGAAGCCGACATTCTCCGCAACCGAGAGCCAGGGAAAGAGTCGCGGCTCCTGGAAGATCACGCCGACATCGGCGCGCGGCTCGGCGATCGTGTCGCCGTCGAGCAGGATGCGCCCGGCGCTCGGCCGGTCGAGGCCGGCGATCAGCCGCAGCAAGGTGGTCTTGCCGCAGCCCGAGCCGCCGACGAGCGCGAGAATCTCCCCCTGCGCGACGTCGAGCGTGATGGCCGACAGCGCCTGCGTGCCGTCGGCATAGGTTTTCGACAGGGTCTCGAAGCTCAGCATCGAGGGCTCACTCAGAGTTTGTCGCGGGCCGTGTCCTGCCAGGCGAGAACCGGCCGCGTGAGGGCGACGAGCAGGCCATCGGCCAGCTTTCCGAGGACGGCGAAGCTGATGATGGCCGCAATGATGGTGTCGGGCCGGCCGAGCTGCTGGCCATCGACGAGGAGGTAGCCGAGCCCTTCGCTGGCGCCCATGATCTCGGCCGCGACCACGAACATGAAGCCCAGCCCCAGCCCCGAGCGCAGCGCGGTGATCCAGGCCGGCAGGATTGCCGGCAGCAGAACCCGTCGCGCCATCGCCAGCCGGCCGAGCCGGAAGACACGGCCGACCTCGACGATCTTGCGGTCGATGCCCTGGATCGCCGCAGCGACCCCGAGATAGACCGGGAAGAACACGCCGACCGCGATCAGCGCGACCTTCGACGCCTCGAAGATGCCGAGCCAGAGGATGAAGAGCGGCACCCAGGCGATCGAGGGGATGGCGCGCAGGGCCTGAAGCGTCGGGTCGATCAGGCCGCGCGCCACCGGAAGCGCACCGGTGATGGCGCCGAGCAGGGTGCCCGCCGCCGCACCGAGAGCAAACCCGGCCGCAACCCGCCAGAGCGTCGCCGCGGCATGGGTGAAGAGTTCGCCCGAAGCCGCGAGAGACCACAGGGTGGCCCCGACCACGCTCGGCGGCGGCATCAGCCGGCCATTGGCGAAGCCGGATCTGACGGCGACCTCCCACAGCACGGCCAGAACGACCGGCAGCGCAAACCCCGCCAGCGCCAGGCCGGGACGACGGGGCCGAGGCCGGGCTGGATCGCCCTGCTCGCCCAGCCCTGCCGTCTCGATCCCGAGCGCGCTCATCCGATCCCAGCGTGGGTCAGTTGGTGACGGCGAAGCTGCGGTCGAGCAGATCGTCGACCACGGCCTTCACATCGGTCTTGGCGGGCACGACGCCCGCCTCCTGCAGCGCGAGGCCGGCCGCGATGATGGTCTCGGCCTGCGCTGACCCGATGCTGGAATGCGTGAGTTCGGTCCGGGTGAGCTGTCGCTCGATCACGGCGTCCGACAGCTTGGTATAGGCGACCAGGGTCTTCTTCAGCTCGGCCGGATTGGCGAGGGCATAGGTCCGCGCCTGCTCATAGGCGGCCAGCACCTTGCGGACGAGGGCCGGATTGTCCTTGGCGAAGGCCTCCCGGACATTGAGAATACCCCAGGTGTTGTCGGCGGCCTTGCGATGGAAGAGCTTCGCGCCGCTCTCGACCTCGGCCGCGGCCATCAGCGGGTCGAGACCGGCCCAGGCGTCGACGTCGCCGCGCTCGAGCGCAAGGCGCCCGTCGGCATGCTGCAGCAGGACGAGCCTGACATCCTTCTCGGTCAGCTTGGCCTCGGCCAGCGCCCGGACCAGGAAGATGTGCGGATCGGTGCCGCGCGTGACCGCGACGCGCTTGCCCTTGAGGTCGGCGACTTTGGTGATCTCGCTCTTGGCCCCGGTGACGAGTGCCGTCCATTCAGGCCGCGAGTAGACGTAGATCGACTTGATCGGGTTGCCGTTGATCTTGCCGATCAGCGCGGCGGCGCCGGCGGTCGAGCCGAAATCGAGCGAGCCCGCGTTCAGGAACTCCAGCGCCTTGTTCGATCCGGCGGACTGGACCCAGCGCACGGTGATGCCGTCGGCGGCCAGCGCCTTTTCGAGGATGCCGCTGTCCTTCAGCACGAGGCTGACGGGATTGTAGGTCGCGAAGTCGATGCGGATTTCCTTCGGCGCCTGGGCAAAAGCCTGTCCGGCAGACAGAACGAGCGAGGCGGCGAGTCCGGCGATAGCGAGACGGCGGGAAATGGTCATTCGTGGTCCCTTTCGATGCGCGAAGGGACCGAGCGACAGGTTGGCGCCCATGCCCCACGCTTTAGCTGCACTTGTTTCGCGCCCGCAAGCTGGTGGCTCAAATCGGCGCGTATCCGCCTTGTAGGTCCATTCGTTCTGTATGTCAAACAGGACATGTCGGGATGTTGTTTGTCATATTTCACGTCAATTATCTGCTATTTAAACTTCTTTGCGAATCTCCTCCCCATGCTAACCAGCAGAAGGGTCCCGCGCCGGGCATTCCAGCAAGCGAGGTCAGGGCTGGTGTCATCCTCTGCCGATCAGCCGGCTCTCGAACTCGACGCCGTTCTCGCCAATCCGCGCCGTGCCATGGCTCCGCTGCTGGCCGACGTGGCGGCTGCACCCACGCCCCAGGCGCGTCCCGCCCTCGTCGCGGCGCTGCGAAGCGTCCTCGATCAGGGGCTCGACTCCGCAAAGAGCCTTCTGAAGCGGCCGCGCCATGGTCTGGTCTGCGCACAGCACCTGTCCGCCGTGATGGACGCCATCGTCGGTTGCCTGCATGTGGCGGCGACCGAGCTGTTCTATCCCGCGCAGAATCCCTCCCAGTCCGAGCGCATCGCCGTGGTGGCGGTCGGGGGCTATGGCCGCGGCACGTTGGCGCCGGGCTCGGATGTCGATCTGCTCTTCCTGTTCCCGCACAAGCAGACGGCCTGGGGCGAGAGCGTCGTCGAGGCGATGCTGTACCCTCTCTGGGACCTGAAACTGAAGGTCGGCCACTCCGTCCGTTCACTCGACGACTGCGTGCGCGAGGCGCGTGCGGACATGACGATCCGCACGGCAATGCTGGAAGCGCGCTTCGTCGCGGGCGACGTGATGCTGTTCCATGATCTCGTCAGGCGCTTCGGTGCGGAGGTCGTGGAGGGAACCGCCCCGGCCTTCACCGAGGCCAAGCTGCAGGAGCGCGAGACCCGCGTGCGCCGCGCCGGAACCTCACGCTATCTGGTCGAGCCCAACGTCAAGGACGGCAAGGGCGGCCTGCGCGATCTCAACACGCTGTTCTGGATCGCCAAATACGCCTACCGCGTCAACGACGCGCGCGAGCTCGTCGCGGCCGGGCTGTTCGACCGCAAGGAACTGCTGATGTTCCAGCGTTCGGAGGAATTTCTCTGGCGCGTCCGCTGCTGGATGCATTTCATCACCGGCCGGGCCGAGGAGCGGCTGTCCTTCGACCTGCAGCGTCAGGTCGCGGCAGCCATCGGCTATGCCGGGCGCAGCGGCCAGGCGCCGGTCGAGCGCTTCATGAAGGCCTATTTCCTCGTCGCCAAGGATGTCGGCGACCTGACGGCGATCGTCTGCGCCGCGCTGGAAGCGCGTCAGCAGAAGCCGCGCGCCTCACTCTCCCGGCTGCTCGGCTCCTTCGCTAAGCGCAAGCGCGTGCGCGCGCTCGGCCATCCTGATTTCACGCTGAAGAGCCAGCGGCTCAACGTCGTCGATCCCGACGCCTTCCGGCGCGACCCGGTCAATCTGCTGCGGCTCTACGAGATCGCCAGCCGCGACGATCTCGCGATCCATCCCGAGGCCAGCCGGCTGGTGACACAGTCCCTGCGACTGGTGACGCCGCAGCTGCGCAACGATCCCGAGGCGAACCGCATCTTCCTGGAGATCCTCACGGCACGGCGCTCGCCCGAAGCGGTGCTGCGGCGGATGAACGAGTCCGGGCTGCTCGGCAAGTTCGTGCCGGATTTCGGCCGCGTCGTCGCGATGATGCAGTTCAACATGTATCATCACTATACGGTCGACGAGCATCTGATCCGCAGCATCGGCGTTCTCGCCGAGATCGATGCGGGCGTGCTCGAATCCGAGCATCCCCTCGCCAACGGCATCATGCCGACGATCACCAACCGGCGGGCGCTCTACGTCGCCCTGTTCCTGCACGACGTCGCCAAGGGCCGCATCGAGGATCATTCGATCGCCGGCGCCCGTATCGCCCGCAAGCTCGGGCCGCGGCTCGGCCTGACCGAAGGCCAGACCGAGACCGTGGCCTGGCTGGTCGAACACCATCTCGACATGTCGACGGTGGCGCAGAGCCGGGATCTCGGTGACCCCAAGACGATCGAAAGCTTCGCCGCGACGGTGCAGACGCTGGAGCGGCTGAAGCTCCTGCTCGTGCTGACGGTGGCCGACATCAAGGCTGTCGGCCCCGGCGTCTGGAACGGCTGGAAGGGCCAGCTCCTGCGCACGCTCTATTACGAGACCGAGATCATGCTCGCCGGCGGACATTCCGCGATCGAGCGCAAGGCGCGGGTTGAGAAGAAGCAGGATGCCCTCAAGGAGCGGCTCTCGGACTGGGGCGACGCCGCCCGCGACGCCTATCTTGCCCGCCACTACCCGGCCTACTGGATCAAGACCGATGTCGGCCGGCAGGAGAAGCATGCCCGCTTCATGGCCCGCGCCGAGGCCGAAGGGCGCACCACCGCGACGCTGGTCGAGACCGACCAGTTCCGCGGTGTGACCGAGCTCACCATCCTCGCGCCCGACCATCCGCGCCTGCTCGCCATCGTCACCGGCGCCTGCGCGGCCTCGGGCGGCAATATCGTCGACGCCCAGATCTTCACCACCACCGACGGGCTCGTGCTCGATACGATCTCGGTCTCGCGCGCCTTCGACCGTGACGACGACGAGTTGCGCCGCGCCGAGCGGATCGCGGCGGCGATCGAGCGGGCGCTGAAGGGGGAGATCAAGATCGCCGATCTCGTCGCCCAGCGCCGGGCGCCGCCGCCGCGCGGCCAGACCTTCCAGGTCGCGCCCGAGGTCATCATCGACAATGTGCTCTCGGCCCGCCACACGGTGCTGGAGATCGCCGGGCTCGACCGGCCCGGCCTGCTCTACGATCTGACCACCGCGATCGGGAAGCTCAACCTCAACATCGCATCCGCCCATATCGCCACTTTCGGCGAGAAGGCGGTCGACGTGTTCTATGTCACCGACCTGACGAATGCGAAGATCGTCTCGACCGCGCGGCAGCTCGCCATCCGCAAGGCCTTGCTCGAGGTGTTCGAGCCGGAGGGAGAGAAGGCGGCCGCGACCCGGGCGCGAGCGCCGGCCCGCGCTTGATTTAACGCCCGACAAGCCCGATATCGGCCACGAACGCCGCCCGCCGTTCGCGCCTCGGCGGCCCTGATTTGCGAGAGTTGGAACACGCCATGACGCAGAACCCTGCGACGGACAATCCGAACGCCGAGCCCGCCGTCGAGGAGGCCACCGCGCAGTCTCCCGAGGACATCATCCAGGCGAATTTCGCCCGGATCGAGGCCGAGCGCGACGATCTGAAGGACAAGCTGCTGCGCACGCTGGCGGACATGGAGAATCTCCGCCGCCGCACCGAGCGTGAGATCGCCGACGCCAAGGCCTATGCCGTAACGAGCTTCGCCCGCGACATGCTGGGCGCGGCCGACAATCTGCGCCGCGCGCTGGAAAGCCTGCCCGAGACCGCCCGCACGACCGAGGAGCCTGCCCTCAAGGGTCTGATCGAGGGCGTCGATCTGACCGAGCGCGACCTGCTGAAGACGCTCGAGCGCCATGGCGTCCGCAAGATCGATCCGCTGGGCGAGAAATTCGATCCGAACCTGCATCAGGCGATGTTCGAGGCGCCCGACGCCGAGATCGCCAAGGGCCTGGTGTCCAAGGTCGTCCAGTCCGGCTACAAGATCGGCGAGCGCGTGCTGCGGCCGGCGCTGGTCGGCGTGTCGGCCGGTGCGCCGAAGCCGCAGGCGGCCGAGGGCGGCGACAGCACTCCGACCACGCACTGATCCGTGCTCGAGGCCGCCGGCGTCGCCGTCTTCGCGTTGACCGGCGCCCTCGTCGCCGCCCGCAAGGGCATGGATCCGTTCGGCTTCATCCTGCTCGCGACCGTCACCGGCGTCGGTGGCGGCACGCTGCGCGATCTCTTGCTCGGCCGACCGGTCGCCTGGGTCGAGGCGCCGCTGAGCGTCATCATCTGCACGGCGGTGGCTCTCTCGGCCTGGTCCATCGCCTATTTCCGCCCGGGCCGCATGGATAGCTGGAGCGCCAAGCGTCTGCTGATCTGGGCCGACGCGGCGGGGCTCGCCCTCTTTGCGGTCTCGGGAACGCAGAAAGCTCTGGCGGCAGGCGTTCCGCCGCTCTCGGCCGTGGCGCTGGGGGCGGTCACCGCCTCCTTCGGCGGTATCCTGCGCGACATTCTGGCGGGCGACCGCGCCATGGTGCTGTGGAGCCGCGACTTCTATGTCACCGCCGCCGCGGCGGGCGCCGGGGCGACCGCTGTTCTCACCACGACGGGCTTCAGCGCACCCCTCGTCATGCTCGGCGGGCTGGCGGCCGGGTTCGGCCTGCGCGCGGGCTCGATCCTGCTCGGCTGGTCGTTTCCGAACCTGCCCGGGTCGGACGGCTCGCGCTGAGCCCGCGCTCAGGCTGGCGGCTTCGTCACGCGGCGCAAGGTCAGATTGATCCGCCCCCCTTGCGGCAGCAGCGCCGAAGAGCCGGCGAGGATGCGGTCGATGCCGTGATAGGCGAGCCGCGCCTCGCCGCCGAAGAGCAGCGCATCGCCCGAGGCCAGCTTCAGCGAGACCGTCTTGCCGCCGCGCTGTGTCCCGCCGATGCGGAAGACCGCCGTGTCGCCGAGCGAGAGCGAGAGCACGGGGGCGTCGAATTCCTGCTCGTCGCGGTCCTGATGCAGGCCCATCCGCGCGTCGGCCGCATAGAAATTGACGAGGCAGGCCTCGGGCTCGTGCGGATAGGAGGCGAGATCGCGCCAGGCTTGCGTCAGGACGTCCGGCATCGGCGGCCAGGGCTCGCCGGTCACGGGATGGAGCGGCTGGTAGCGGTATCCCGTCTCGTCCGAGACCCAGCCGAGCGTGCCGCAATTCGTCATGCGGACCGAGAAGGGCTTGCCGGTCTTCGGCATGCGCGGCTGGAAGAAAGGCGCCTGCGCCGCGACCGCGCGCAGATCCGCCACCAATGCAGCCTGCGCCTCCGGCCCGAGATAGCCAGGCCAGTGGACGACGCCGGGCGCGACGGCGAGGCGCGTCATCGCAGCCGCCGCTCAGAGGCTGTCGAGCCCGAGGACATCGGCCATGGAATAGAGCCCCGGCGCCCGCCCGCGGCCCCACAGCGCCGCCTTGACCGCCCCCTGCGCGAAGAGCCCGCGATCCTCGGCGAGATGGGCGAGTTCGAGCCGCTCGCCCGCGCCCGCGAAGATGACCTTGTGCTCGCCCACGACAGTGCCGCCGCGCAGGGTCGCAAATCCGATCGTGCCGGGCACGCGGGCACCGGTCTGCCCGTCACGAACCGCCACGCGCTCCTGCGCCAGATCAACCTCCCGGCCCGCCGCAGCCGCCTCGCCGAGCAGCACCGCGGTGCCGGAGGGCGCATCGACCTTCATGCGGTGATGCATCTCGACGATCTCGATGTCCCAATCCGTCCCCAGCGTCGCGGCGACCTTGCGCACCAGCGCGGCGAGCAGATTGACGCCCAGGCTCATATTGCCGGAGCGGACGATGGCGGTGTCGCGCGCCGCCTCGGCGAGCCTCGCCAGATGGGACGGTTCGAGCCCGGTCGTGCCGACGATGTGTGCAATGCGGGTCCGCGCCGCCAGCGCCGCGAAGGCAATGGTCGCGTCCGGCGTGGTGAAATCCAGCACGCCGTCGGCTGCGGCGAAGGCAGCCGCCGCATCGTCCGTGACCGGAATGCCGTTGGCCGGCAGCCCTGCGAGCAGCCCTGAGTCCTGCCCGAGATGGGGCGAGCCCGGCCGCTCGACCGCCGCCGACAGCGTACAGCCCGGGGCGTCGTGGATGGCCCGCAACAGCATGCGGCCCATCCGGCCGGCGGCTCCGACGACGACGAGGCGCATGTCCGACATCAGGCGAATCTCCAAAGCGTGTCGTTCCAAGGCAGCACAGACCGCCCGATCGCAGGAGTCCGCCTATAGGCTGGATCGGGCGGGCGCGACACCCGAAACCGCACAACGAAAAACGGCCGGGTCGCCCCGGCCGTTCGGATGTCGTGTTCGAGAGGCTCAGGCGGCCTGCTGGATCGCCGAGAGCTTCCACGGGCCGCCGCGCCTGCGCACGAAGGTCCAATACTCCGAGACTTCCTGAGGCACCGTGGCGCTGCCGTCCACGACCTTGCCGCTGGAGCGCTCGTAGAGCGCGTTGATCAGGCTGAAGCGCATCGCGACGGTGGCATAATCGAAGCCCTCCTCGGTCCAGGCTTCCGAGAGGTCGCCCTGGAGCAGCTTCACGTCGGAGACGCGGTCGACCACACCCTTGCGCACATTGGCGGTCAGGTCGTCGTCGAAATAGCCGAACATCTCGTCGGTCACACGCTCGCGCAGACCCTTCTCGTCCTCGTTCGAATAAGCGGCGTTGATTTCGCCCAGGAGCCGCTCGAAGTCGTTGAAGTCCTGTCCCACCAGTTCGATCGGCGTCGTCTGGGCCGCAGCGGGAGCAGCCGCGGCGGCGCCGAGGCCACCCGCCATGGCGCCGACCGGAGCGGACGGACGCGGCTGGGGCTGCATCGCCTCACGCGACAGCGGCGCGCCTGCGGTGGCGAGCTGTGGCTCGGAGCGACGGCGGAAGAAGCGCACGGCCAGCCAGATCACGCCACCGATCAGGGCGAGCTGGAGCAGGAAGCCGACGATGCCGGCCAGCGAAGCGAGGCCGCTGAAGAAGCCGGAGCCGGACAGCAGGCCGAACAGGCCGGCGCCGAGCAGGCCGGCGCCGAGGCCCATCATCAGGCTGCGGGCCATCGAGGGGCGCGCGGCCTGGGCGGCAGCGGCCGCCGCGCCCGCGGCCGGAGCGGCCTGCGCCGGCGAAGGCTGCGCGCTGCGCTGGAAGGGCTGGGCGCCGTTGGGCGTCGTGTCGGTGCGCATGGGCGCCGCTTCGGTCCGGGAGCCGCGGCTCCCGACACCTCCCTTGCCGCCCGGGCGCGCTTCGGCCAGCACGGGCACGAGGAGCAGAGCACCAGCGAGTACGGCGACGACACGACCACGACGGGCGAGCGAGATCAGAGACATGGTTCCTCCCAGAGCCCCCCTTGGGCTCACTACGTGGGAATATGGGGCATGCGTTCTGGTTCTGCAAGACGCACGCGACTAAGCGCCTGCGAGTACACAATAATATGAAAATATAAGATTTCTGGGATGCGGTGGCCGAACATGTTAGACTAGCCGCAATGGCGCTGCAGACGACCTTTCGTTTCGCAGGAGCGAGATATGACTGCTTTCAATGCCGCGGTCGCCGCGACAACACGCAGATCGCGAAGAATTTTCCCGACGTCGCACGTGTTTTTCATGACCTTGGCGATGATCGGCTTGCCCTTCTCGGGCTTGGCCGCCGAACCGGCCATCCCGCTCGATCCCCCCCGGCAGGCCCAGGCGCCCGAACCGCTCTGCTTCTGCTGGAATGACGGGCGCAAGATCGCCGAGGGCAGCACCGCCTGCATCCGCACCACCCAGGGGCGCCGCATGGCGCTGTGCGGACGGGTGATCAACATGATGTCCTGGCAGGTGACGGAGAACCCCTGTCCCGAGAGCTGAGCAGGCCTGCGACGACAAGAGAGCACGGCTCCAAAACGGCAGCACCGCCGGGACGAGATCCCGGCGGTGCGCCTTTAGCCCAATGGTCTTAGCGACTCGAGACTGACGTGGTCAGAACGCACCCAGCACGATGAGGATCATGAAGGCGAAGGCCGCACCCATGATCAATCGGTCGAGACGTAGCGTGAGGCTCATCACACCCTCCTGTGTCATTGACCTGACACGACGCTAGCAGAACTGGCGAAGGCCGCAAGAGGGCGACAGCGTGGCGGCATGGCGGCACAGCCAAGAGTATGACTAAAAATCGCTTAAAGCACTGAATAGTCTTGGGGATAATCTCTGCTAACCAGCGCGCGCGACAAGGTTTTCAATCGCCTTGGCGACTGCGATGGCCTGCTCGTCGCGCCCGAAGCCGGTGATGACCTGGACACCTGTGGGCAGACCGCGCGGGCCGCGGGCGACCGGAACGGTGGCGCAGGGCACGCCGAGCAGGGTCCACAGCCGGTTGAAGCGCGAGTCACCGGTCGAGTCGCGGCTGTCCGGCGCCTCGCCCGGCGCCGCGAAGGTCGCCACCACGTCCACTTCGGCGAAGAAGGCGCGGGCCGCGTCCCGGCCGCGGCGGGATCGGCGACGGGCTTCGTCGTACTGCGCCGGCGTCACGGCCTGGGCCGTGTCCAGATAGGCCTGGAGCTTCGGCGGCAGCGCCTCCCGGTGATGGGCATATTCCCACGCCAAGGCCTGCGTCGCCTCATAGTCCTGCAGTGGCCCATGCGCGTGGAAGGCCTCCGCCAGGGCGGCGGGCCCGTCATGCGGGACCAGAACCGCGCCCGCGTCCGTTGCCAGCTCGCGGAATCGCTCCAGCGCCGTCGCCGATGCGGGCTCGGGAGCGCCGGCGTAATCCTGGAGGTGGAGGCCGATGCGCAGGCCTTTGAGCGATGCGGCCGGCGCGTCGAGTTCCGGGCGTCCGGCGATGGCGGCCAGGGCCAGCCCCGCGTCGTCGGCGGTCGCCGCCATCAGGCCGAGCGTGTCAAGCGACCAGGAAAAGGGCTTCACTCCGACCGTCGGCAGCAGCGCATAGGAGGGCTTGATCGCAGCGACGCCACAATACGAGGCCGGCCGGATCACCGAGCCACCCGTCTGCGTGCCGATCGCGAGCGGGATCATGCCGGCCGCGACGGCGGCGGCGGAGCCAGCCGAAGATCCACCGGGGCTTGCGGCGGGATCATGCGGGTTGAAGGTCGGAGCGGGGTCGAGAAAGGCGAAGGCGGTGGTGTGTGTCTTGCCCGCGACGGTGGCGCCGGCCGCCTTCAGCGCCATGACGATCGGCGCATCGGCCCGCGGCCGCCACCCGGCATAGATCGGCGAGCCCATCATCGTCGGCAGATCGGCCGTGTCGATGATGTCCTTCACGCCGCAGGCGACGCCGGCGAGCGGGCCCTCGCCGGGCTGCAGCGTGTCCGGACGGCTGGCGAAGGCCTGGATCCGAGGCTCAAGCGCGGCGATGCGCGCCTGGCTGACGGCGAGCGCCCCGGCCGGCGTGGTCTCGCCACGGGCGATACGGGCGAGGATGTCGCGCAGGCTCTGCATGTCACTCTCCGATGACGCGGATGATGAGGCCGGTCGCGCGGCGCGCGACCGGAATGGCGATGAAGGCGGTGACCGCGGCGCAGGGCCACGCGACCGCGAAGGCGGCGAGCCAGTGGCGGACGAAGTCGGCGGGCAGGCCGAGATTGAGCCAGGTCACGAGGGCGGTCATCAGGAAAGCTATGATGCCGGCCATCAGAACCGGAAAGATGAAGCGCGCCTTGCCCGTCATCGGCCGATCTCCCTGGACGGCGAGGATCGGGCTGTGTCGCATGCGCCCGGCATGCAGGCCAGAGGCGTGACGACATGAGGGCTTGCCCCTCCGGCATTGCCGGCCCTGTCCGTGCCGCTTGACGCTGCAGGAGCCCCCCGTCATGTTAATTCAATTAACATTGAGACCTCCGCAATGCCGTCCCTCGTTCCTCTCGCCACCGCTTCGCCCGTGATCCAGCTCCATGTTGCCGGAGCGATCGCGGCTCTCGCCTCCGGTGTGGCGGTGGCCCTGCTGCCCAAGGGGACGCCGTTGCACCGGCGTCTGGGTTGGGTTTTCGTGCCGGCGATGGCGGTGGCTGCGGTCAGTTCGCTCGCGATCGCCCGCAGCGGCCATTACAGCGCGATCCACCTGCTGACGCTGCTGACTCTCATCAGCCTGCCCTATGCCGTGCTCGCGCGCCGGCGCGGCAACATCGCGGCGCATCGCTCCGCGATGATCGGCCTGCTGCTGGGCCTCGTCATCGCCGGCGCCTTCACGCTGCTCCCGGGCCGGCTGATGCATGCGGTCGCTTTCGGCGCTGCGGCGACGGCGCATTAGGGAACGGTTAACCGCCCCTGCAAAGTTCATGAGGCTGTGTCGCGCCGGGCTCACCCGGTTGAGAAACCGTTCACGAAACGGGTCGCAATTGATGGGTCATGCGACGCGTTCACCTCGCCCTCATCGCTCTCGGACTGCTCGGAACCGGGCTTGCCGGCTGCGGCAAGTTCCAGAAGCCGCAGCGCGCGGCCTGGCGCGACCAGGCCGAGGCCGCCTGCCTGGCCTCCCGCCAGGTGCAGCTCTCCGCCTATGTCAGCCTGCGCGAGAAGCCGATCGACGGGCCCGGAACCTGCGGCATGGAAAGGCCGCTCAGGGTCGCGGCTTTCGCCAATGGCGGCATCGGACTGACCAGCAAGGCGACGCTGGCCTGCCCCGTGGTCGCGACCACCGACAAATGGCTCGCGGAAGTGGTGCAGCCGGCGGCGCAGAACGTGCTCGGCGCGCAGGTGATCGAGATGCGGGCGGGCTCCTATTCCTGCCGAGCCATGAACAACGGCACCGGGACCAGCCGCACCTCCGAACATGCCTATGGCAACGCCGTGGACGTGTTCGCCTTCCGGCTCAATGACGGCCGCACGGTCACAGTGAAGGATGGCTGGCGCGGCTCGCCCGAGGAGCAGAACTTCCTGCGCGAGATCTTCGTCGGCGCCTGCGA
Organism: Allobosea massiliensis; assembly: GCF_042655245.1. Lineage (NCBI taxonomy): Bacteria > Pseudomonadati > Pseudomonadota > Alphaproteobacteria > Hyphomicrobiales > Alloboseaceae > Allobosea > Allobosea massiliensis. The sequence goes on from NZ_JBHSLU010000038.1 coordinate 38,038, forward strand.
GCGTTTCTCGACCGTGCTCGGCCCGGGCGCGGACATGTTCCACTACGATCACTTCCACATCGACCTGGCGCGCCATTCGAAGGGCCGCCACATCTGCAAGCCGGTGATCAAATACACGCCGAAGCACAACCTGCCGCCGCCCGATCCGGCCCGGCCCTACTCCTCGGCGCAGCCGAGCCTGCGCGACGGCGCGCCGGCCATGGTCGCGGGCGGGTCGTTGCTGCGACAGCCCCAGGGCGGCCTGCGGCCGCCGGGGGCGGTGTCGACGGGCGGCTATCCGGTCGCGAACCATCAGGGACAGGGGCTCGACGCCCAGCGCCGCTTCCTCGAGGAGTACGACAATCGGCCGCTCAATCCGCCGCGTTACAACCGGCCGGGCGACGTCCAGAACCTGCCGGGCGAGCAGCGCGGGCCGCTGACGCTGCCGGGCTCGGTGCCGCCGACGGAGGAAGTCGTCATCGGCGACGACGAGGGCACGGGCGTCATCGATCAGGAGGGCTACGACCAGGCCCAGCCGCTGATCACGCCCCAGCGCGACCCCTTCGCCTACAGCTCCGGGCGGACGACACCCCGCCGCTGAGCCGGGCTCAGCGTGAGACCAGGACCTGCCGGCATTCGGCCGGCAGCTCGTCCAGCGCCATAGGCGGCTTGGGCTTGGGCGCCGGCCCGGTGCGGGGCGGCTTGGGCGGCGCGAAAATCGCAGCGCGCTGCCGCTCGATCCAGTCGGTCAGTTCCTGGCCGCAGCCATCGCCGAAATTCGGCGGCTCCTGGCCGCTGCAGCTCGCCATGCCGGCCGGACAGCTCATCCGGATATGGAAATGGTAGTTGTGGCCCCAGATCGGCCGGACCTTGTTGAGCCAGGTGCGGTCGGCTCCGGCCTCGCGGCAGAGCGCGACCTTGATCGCGGGATTGACGAAGATCCGCTCGACCCGCGGTTCGCTGGCGGCGGCCCTGATCAGGCGGGTATGGGCCGGCGTCCAGTGCCTGGGATCGACATCGCGCCAGTCGGCACGGGCCATGTTGACCGCCGGCATGTTCTCGCGCGCCTCGCGGTCGAGCCGTCCGCGCGGCATCGGCGTCAGCCAGAGATCGGCGTCGAGGCCGATCTGGTGGGAGGCATGGCCGGTCAGCATCGGGCCGCCCCGCGGCTGAGAGATGTCGCCGACGAGCAGGCCAGGCCAGCCCGTGATCCGCGGGACCTCGCGAGCGAGATCCTCGAGGTATTCGATCAGGACGGGGTGGCCCCAGTAGCGGTTGCGGTTCAGCCGCATCACCTGCCAGCTCGGTCCGTCCACGGGCAGCGCCGTCGCGCCGGCGAGGCAGCCGCGCGCATAAGAGCCGATCGCGCGGGCCTGCATATTGGCTGGCGCCGTCTTCTGGCCGAAGAGCGCGCGCGCGGCATCCGGGAAGGCGGCGATGTTGGCGGCGCGGCGCTTGGCCTCCTCCTCCGCGGTCGACTGTGCGCCGGCGGCCGCGGGCAGGAGGGCTGCGGCCAGCAGGCAGGCGGCAGCGATTCGGCGATGAAAACGGGGCATGAGCCAGATTCGTCCAGCTCCGCTGGGCGGGTCAAGCCACCGACGATTTGGCGATGGACAACCCTGCCCCTAGACGGCAGCTTCTGGTGCAATCAGTGGCGGACCGGATGGAAGCCGCCAGCTTGGGGGAAGGATTACCGATGAATTCATTCTCGATCGACCGTCGCAGCCTGCTCGCCGCGCTCGGCGCCGGCGCGATCGCTGCACCGGGCAGCGCCTTCGCGCAGGCGGCGTGGCCGCAGGGCCGCACCATCAAGCTCGTGGTGCCGTTTCCCCCGGCCGGCGCCACCGACGTGCTCGGCCGCCTCGTCGCCGACAAGCTCGGCCAGAGCTGGGGCATCAATTTCGTGGTCGAGAACCGCGCCGGCGCAGGCGGCAATATCGGCACGGATGCCGTCGCCAAGGCCGAGCCCAATGGTGATACGCTTCTGATCGTCTCGGTCGGCATGGCGACGAACCAGTATCTCTACCCGAAGCTGAACTACGACCCGGTCAAGGATCTGGCGCCGATCACGATGGTCGCGCTGGTGCCGAACCTGCTCGTCGTGAACAAGGACCTGCCGGTGAAGTCCGTCGCGGATCTGATCGCCTATGCCAAGGCGAATCCGGGCAAGCTCAGCTACGGCTCCTCCGGCATCGGCACCTCGGTGCATCTCTCGGGCGAGTATTTCCAGAAGCTGACCGGGACGAAGATGGTGCATGTCCCCTATCGCGGCACGGCTCAGGCGACGCAGGATCTGATCGGCGGGCGCATCGACCTGATCTTCGACAACATCACCCAGGCGTTGCCGCATGTGCGGGCCGGCTCGATCCGCGGGCTCGGCATCACCACCGCCAAGCGCTCGGCGGCCGCCCCGGAATTCGCGCCCATCGCCGAGACGGTGCCGGGCTTCGACGTGTCCTCCTGGTTTGCGCTCTTCGCGCCCGCCAAGACGCCGCAAGCCATCATCGACAAGATCCAGGCCGATACCAAAGCCGGCCTCGCCGATCCGGCGCTGCGCGCCAAGATGGATCAGCTGGCTGCCGAACCGGTGGGCGGCACCCCGGCCGAGCTCGCCGCCTTCCTGCAAGGCGAGATGACGAAATGGGGCGGCCTGATCAAGGAGATCGGCATCAAGGTCGAGTGAGTCTGCGGCGCGCACCCTGAAGGGAACCCGCCTTCGGCGGCGGCGTTGCCCCGGCATCCAGTCGCATCGCCGTCGCGATGCGCCGTCGAAGGGTTGCCGCCATGTCCACGCTCGTCATCGTCCTGATAGTCGTCCTGCTGCTCGGTGGCGGCGGGTATTACGGACATCGCTCATATGGCACCGCGGGGCTCGGCGGCGTGCTCGGCCTCGCTCTGGTGGTGCTGCTGGTTCTCTGGCTCCTGGGCGCGCTCGGGGGCGCGCCGGTGCGCGTCTGACGGTTGATGGCCGCGCGCCCTCAAAGGGGCGTGCGGTTCTCCCAGACGGCAATCGCGGCGGCGAGATCTTCCAGCGACATACCGACCGATTTGAACAGGGTGATCTCACCGCCCTCGGCATGACCAGGGACACGGCCGTGGCAGATGTCCGTCAGCGTGCCGGCGACACGCTCCGCCGCATAATCGCCTTCGTCGATCCCGATCGCGACATCGCCGCCCTCGTCGATGGCCTTCTCCGAGTCGACGATGACGCGCGCCCGGTGCAGCGCCTCGGCATCGGCCTCCCGCATCTGCATGGTGAAGGCGCCGACGAGATCGAGATGGGCGTCGCGCTTGAGCCAGCGCCCGTGGATCAGCGGCTCGGTCGCGTTGGTGGCGCAGGAGATGATGTCGGAGGTACGCGCCTCGCCTTCGAGATCGGTCACGGCACGGACCGCGATGCCCTCGGCCGTGAGCTGAGCCGCAACGGCCTCCGCGGCCTCGGGTCGCCGCGCCCAGATCGCGATGTCGGTCAGCGGCCGCACCGAGCGATGCGCCTTGATCAGGAAGGGGGCAAGGCCGCCTGCGCCCACCATGAGCATCTTGCTGGCGGCGGGATTGGCGAGATGGCGCGAGGCCAGGGCTGAAGCCGCCGCCGTCCGCCAGAGCGTCAGCCGGGTTCCGTCCATCACCGCCAGCGGTTCGCCCGTGCGCCCGTCCATCAGGAGGTAGGCGCCCATCACCCCCGGCAGGTTGCGCGTGCCATTGGCGAAGAAGACGGAGACGATCTTGGTGCCGATGTAGGGGTGCGCGGCCTCAGCTGCGCTCCAGGCCGGCATAATCAGCAGCACGGCCTCCTCGCCGGGCCGCTCGATGCGGTGATGCGCCCGCGGAGGCACCACGGCTTCGCCGCGGAACGCCTCGGCCAGCGTATCGATCAGCCCGGGGAAGCTCAGCGCCGCGTCGATCTCGGCCTGTCCGAACAGCCGCATCAGACGCGCCCGTTGGTCAGGGCCGGCAGGGCGGAGTCCGGCACGGCGGATCGCAGCATCTGCGTCTCGGCGCGCAGCGCCTCGGCCTCACGGCGGTTGCGACGCGCGGCCTTGCGGTGTTTCCCCTGCGCCAGCCAGGCCGCGAAACCACCGATTAGCACACCGACCGCCAGCGCCGCCAGGACGACGGCGAAGAGCGGAACATCGAAGGCGAACTGGGGCGCATCGCGGCTGACGGGGTCGAAAGAGACCCGCACCGGCGCCCGGTTGGCGACGGCGAAGAGCACGACCGCCAGCGCGATCGGGACCAGGATCAGGGCCTTGAAGAAGGATTTCATCGCACTTCCTTTGCAAGGTCGCCGCATCGGCACCCAAGGGCCGCGCGGTGGGACGGCGCCGGGCGCCGTCGACGGGATCGCGAGAGAATGCGGGCGCCCCGCCCTCGCGGATCTTGGTTGGCCGGCCTCGAGCGCTCCGGCCGGCTCAGGCCTTGCCGTTCAGCCGCAGGCGCAGCTCCTTGCCGGTCTTGAAGACGGGCACGAACTTCTCCTCGACCTCGACCGCATCGCCGGTCCGCGGGTTGCGGCCGACGCGGGCGGAGCGGGCCTTGCGGGAGAAGGCGCCAAAGCCGCGCAGTTCCACCCGGTCGCCCCGCGACAGCGCCTTGACGATCTCGTCGAGGATCGCCGTCACGATGTTCTCGATGTCGCGCTGATACAGATGACCATTGCGCTCGGCGATGCGTTGGACGAGTTCTGATTTGATCATCGCTGCAATATAACCGCTTGTATCAACATCACTTTTCGACGGCAGGCTGCCAGAGCGCCAGAGGCGCGTCAAGCCGCAAACCGAGCGGCTGGTCGGCAGCGCGCGCCAGCACGGCGGCGAGCGTGTCGAGACCGGCAGCGCGGGCGAGCGCCTCGCTCAGGCTCCACAGCCCCATCGAAGAGGACTCGCTGGTGCGGCGCCAGTCGCGGACGCGCAGCCCCTTCGCGACGCCCTTGTCCCTTTCGAGCCAGGCGATGGCTTCCGGCTCGCCGCCGATTTCGTCCACGAGCTTGAGTGCCGCTGCCTGCCGGCCGCTATGGACACGCCCGTCCGACACCACGGCCACCTCGGGATCGGCCAGCTTGCGCCGATCGCGGACCATGCGTTTGAACCAGTCGTAATTGTCGTCGACCACGCGCTGGAGCGCGGCACGCGCCTCCGGCGACGTCGGCTCATAACCGCTCGGAGCCGCCTTGAGCGGGCTGGACTTGATGGATTCGACCTTGACGCCGATCGTGTCGAGCAACTGTCCGACATTGGGGACCTGGAACAGCACGCCGATCGAACCGACCAGCGAGGTCTGGCGCGCCACGATCCGGTCCGAGCCGAGCGCGGCGATGTAGCCACCGGAGGCGGCGAGCCCGTCGACCACCGCGACCGTCGGCTTCTTCGCGGCCAGCCGCCGCAGGGATTCGTAGAGGGCTTCCGACCCGCTGACCGTGCCCCCGGGGCTGTCGATGCGCAGGATCACCGCCGCGGCGCGGCTCTCTTCCAGCGACTTGATCAGCTCCAGCGTGCGGCGGTCGCCGGAAATGAAACCCGAGATCGTGACGCGGGCGATGTGTTCCTGCGACAGCGAACCCGGCGTGCGGCCCGTCCAGGCGAGGCCCGCCACGACGGCCGCGCCGAGCACGCCGACGACCGCGAGAAGGCGCCACAGCGTCACCTTGCGGCGCAGGCTGCGACGGTCGGCGAGCAGATCGGCATCGGACGACATCAGGGCACTCCTGGCGGGTTTCAGACCGGGACGGCTCGGCTGCCGCGACGCCGCTTTCGGCGCCGGGCATCATGCTCCGGCGCCCGTGATGTAGCCCCGCCCCCCTGCCGGGGCAAGGCGACAGCGGCCGTTCAGGCCGCGACCGAGGCGCGCGCGCGGTCGAGCGCAAGCAGCGCGAGCCCGCTGGCGACCGAGCGGAAGGCGTCGCCGACATGGATGCGCTCCCGGCCGAAGCGTCGATCGAACAGCGCCCGCACCGCCGGCACATGCGAGGTCCCGCCGGTCATGAAAACGGCCTCGATCGCCTCTGCGGCGACACCGGCCTCGACGAGCGCCCGGTCGAGTGCCGCCTCGATGGCCGCGACGTCCTGCGCGATCCAGCTCTCGAAATCGTTTCGCGTGATGCGACGCTCGATCGAGATGCCGGTCTGCTCGAAGCGCAGCACCGTATCGTCGGCGCCCGACAGCGCGATCTTCGCCGCGGAGACTGCACGGTAAAGCTCGTAGCCGAGATCGTATTCGATCACGGTGAGCAGGTCCTCGAGCCGGTCGGGTTCGACCGCATCGCGGATCAGCGCCTTGAGCTCGGCCATGGTCTCGCGGCTCTTCATCAGCGAGAGCCGGTGCCATTGCGCGAAGGCGGCGTGGTAATGCGCCGGGATCGGCAGGAGCTTGCCGAAGGAACGGTACTGCGTGCCCTTGCCGAGCCGCGGCGAGATCGCATGTTCGATGATGCGATAGTCGAAGGTGTCGCCGGCGACGCCAACACCGGCATGCGACAGCGGCGTCGCCTCCAGCCGGCCGGCCGCGCCGGGCTCGAAGCGCATCACCGAGAAGTCGCTGGTGCCGCCGCCGAAATCCGCGACGAGCATGGTCTGCGGCCGGGTCAGCTCGCGGGCGTACCAGTAGGCGGCGCCGAGCGGCTCGTAGGCGAAATCGACCTGGCTCATGCCGGCCTCGGCATAGGAGGTCCGCAGGCGGCCCAGCGCGAGGTCCTCGTCCGGGCGCTCGCCGGCGAAGACCACGGGGCGCCCCGAAACGAGCGGCGTCCCGGCCAAGCCATCGAGCCCGGCGACGAGGTCGGCGAGGAAGACGCCGATCAGGTCCTCGAGCCGGAACAGCTTGCCGAAGAGCCGCGTCTCCTGGAAGGCGCGGCTGGAGAGATGCGTCTTGAGCGACTGCAGGAAGCGATGTTCGGTGGTCATGCCCAGCGCCATGTCGAGCGCGTCGGGCCCGCTGACATGGGCGATGCGGGTCGCGGGCGGGCGTCCCTCGCGCCAGAACATCAGCGCCGAGCGATAGGCGTCCACGGCCCCCTGCTTCGTCGCGAAGGAGCGTGTCACGACGCTCCCGTCGGCGCCGGCGAGCGCGACGACGCTGTTGGTAGTGCCGAAGTCGATGCCGATGGCGGCGGGGGTCATGGTCCGATCCTCGATCCGAAACAAAAGCCCGCGCGGATTGCTCCGCGCGGGCCGGTTGGACGATCCGGCTGCCGAAGCAGCCGAGCGATCACTTCTTCTCGGTCGTCGCCTTCTTGAGGGCGGCGCCCAGGATGTCGCCGAGCGAAGCGCCGGAGTCGGCGGAGCCGTACTGCGCCATCGCCTCCTTCTCCTCGGCCATCTCCAGAGCCTTGATCGAGACCTGGATCTTGCGAGCCTTCTTGTCGAAGAGGACGACGCGGGCGTCGACCTTCTCGCCGGCGGCGAAGCGCTCGGGGCGCTGCTCCTGGCGATCGCGGGCGATCTCGGCGCGCTTGATGAAGGTGGTCATGTCGGTGCCGGCGATCTTGACGTCGAGACCGCCTTCCTTGACCTCGATCACCTCACAGGTGACGACCTGACCCTTCTTGAACTCGCCGGCATCCACGAAGGGATCGCCGCCGAGCTGCTTCAGGCCGAGCGAGATGCGCTCCTTCTCGACGTCCACATCGAGAACGACAGCCTGCAGCATGTCGCCCTTCTTGTATTCCTCGATGACCTGCTCGCCCGGACGGTTCCAGTCGAGATCGGAGAGGTGGATCATGCCGTCGATGTCGCCTTCGAGACCCAGGAACAGGCCGAACTCGGTCTTGTTCTTGACCTCGCCCTCGACCACCGAACCGCTCGGATGCTGCTCGGCGAAAACCTCCCACGGGTTGCGCAGGGTCTGCTTGAGGCCGAGCGAGATGCGGCGCTTGACCTGATCGACCTCGAGGATCGCGACGTCGACTTCCTGCGAGGTCGAGACGATCTTGCCGGGGTGGACGTTCTTCTTGGTCCAGGACATCTCGGAGACGTGGATGAGGCCTTCGATGCCCGGCTCCACTTCGACGAAGGCGCCGTAGTCCGTGATGTTGGTGACGCGGCCCTTGAGGCGCGCACCGACCGGGTAACGCGCCGCGATGCCATCCCACGGGTCGGCGAGCAGCTGCTTGATGCCGAGCGAGATGCGGTGCGTGTCCTGGTTGATCTTGATGATCTTGACCTTGACCGTCTGGCCGATGGTCACGACCTCGGACGGATGGTTGACGCGACGCCAGGCCATGTCGGTGACATGGAGCAGGCCGTCGATGCCGCCCAGATCCACGAAGGCACCGTATTCGGTGATGTTCTTGACGACGCCGTCGATGACCTGGCCCTCTTCGAGCGAGGCGACCAGCTCGGAACGAGCCTCGGCGCGGGTCTCTTCGAGGACGGTGCGGCGCGACACAACGATGTTGCCGCGGCGGCGATCCATCTTGAGGATCTCGAAGGGCTGCGGCTGGCCCATCAGCGGGCCGACGTCGCGGATCGGACGGATGTCGACCTGCGAGCGCGGCAGGAAGGCCACGGCGCCGTCGAGATCGACGGTGTAGCCGCCCTTGACGGTGTTGAAGATGACGCCCGAAACCTTCTCGCGGGCCTCGAAGGCCTTCTCGAGCTTGACCCAGCTCTCCTCGCGGCGCGCCTTGTCGCGCGAGATGACGGCCTCGCCGAGGGCGTTCTCGATCCGGTCCAGATAGACCTCGACCTCGTCGCCGACCTTGATGTCCTGGTCACGGCCGGGGCCGTTGAATTCCTTGAGCGCGACGCGCCCTTCCGTCTTCAGGCCGACGTCGATGATCGCCATATCCTTCTCGATGGCGACGACCTTGCCCTTGATGACGGAACCTTCGAGGGCCTCGTTACGGTTGAACGATTCCTCGAGAAGGGCGGCGAAATCCTCGCGGCCCGAAAAGCTTTCTACGGCTGACATGTATGCTCCTGACGCCGGCCGCGTCTCCCGCGGATGTCCGGCAAGCGCCCGTTTGGGTTGGTGTTGCGGGCCGGATGCTCCCGTCGGCGCCTCGTCGAGAGGCTCGCCGCCAGGCCCGCGCACGAGGCGCCGGGCCGGCGGACGGCGCCAAACCGCCGGTTCCGCATCCGCATCCGAACGGTCCGCCCCAAACACGAAACGGGAGCCGGCCGGAAAGGCCGCCCCCGGCTGTGATCGATCACGGCCCTTCGGACAGGCGCGATGTAGTGGAAATCTGGTGACGGGGCAAGGGCGGACGCCGCCAAGAGGGTCCGTCAGGCTTCCGCCAGCCAATTCTCGACCGCGAGACCGGGAATGTCGCGGAAGTCGCGCTGGTTGTTGGTAACGAGGGTGGCGCCGAGGCTGATGGCATGCCCGGCGATCATGCGATCGAAGTCGCGGCCCCGGACCCAACCTTGCACCGACAGTACCGCGCCATACGCCTCGGCCTGAGCCTTGCCGAAAGCCACGACGGGCAGGTTTGCCAGTAGCTTCTCCAGCCGCGCGCGGCGGCCCAGCGCATCGGGATCGGTCGATCTGAGCCCTCTCTGGAGCTCGGCGACGCTCAGAGCCGACACCAGCACGGCGCCCTCGTGCTCCATCATTTTCCTCAGAACGGACCTCACGCCGTCGCGGGCATCGATAACGACGTTGGTGTCGAGGAGAAAGGCCACGCTCAATATCGCTTCCGCTCGGGAAGCTCGATCCGTTCAAGCGGCCCGGAAGGCGGGAGCGGCGGGGCCGCGAGAAGTTCTTCCAGAACCTGGCGGAGGCCTTCGCTCTTCGGCAAGATCGTCAACACGTCGCCATGCCGGGTGATCGTCAGTTCCTGACCATCCTCGAACGCCATTTCGGCAGGAATGCGCACAGCCTGGCTATTGCCGGATTTGAAGGCGCGGGTCGTGGCCATCGGCTTCCTCCTGCAAGAAGATCATGCTCTGATTGAAGACGTGGCCAGCACGCTCCGCCATGTCAATCCTCGTATATACATCAGATGGCCATGCCCGACGATCCCGAAACGCCCCCGGCAACGAAGCTGACCCGGACCAAGCAGGCCTGGGCGCAGACGGGCAAGTTCATCACCGGCCGCGTCGCGCGGCCTGAAAACGAGCGGTTGCCGCCCGGCCAGCATCTGGTGAAGGACTGGCCCGTGCTCGATCTCGGCCTGCAGCCCGCGATCGCCCTTTCCAGCTGGACGCTCGACATCGACGGGCTGGTCGACCACTCCCTGCACTGGCGCTGGGATGATCTCATGGCTCAACCGCAGGCGACGGAGGTCTCCGACATCCACTGCGTCACGACCTGGTCGCGCTACGACAACCGCTGGGACGGGGTTGCGACGCGCACCGTCCTCGATCTCGCGCACCCCAGGCCCGAGGCCGGCTTCGTCGTGCTGCACAGCTATGACGGCTACACCACCAATCTGACGCTGGCCGATTTTGCCAGCGAGGACGCCATCCTCGCCCATTCCTGGGAGGGCAAACCGATCTCCGCCGAGCATGGCGGGCCGCTTCGCCTCGTGCTTCCGAAGCTCTACTTCTGGAAGAGCGCCAAATGGCTGAAGCGGATCGAGTTCACGGCCGAGAATCGCCCCGGCTTCTGGGAGGTGCGCGGCTATCACGATCGTGGCGATCCGTGGACCGAGCAGCGCTATAGCGACGACTGAGGCATCGTCGACCGGAGGGCGTCAGAACTCCGACCAGCCCGTCTCTGCGGCACGGCGCGTGGTCGCAGCAGCAGCGGGCAGCCTTGGGGGCGCGGCCCGGGTGGCTGCAGCCCGCACAGGCGCCATGTGAGGAGCCATCTCGCGCAGTTCGGCGCGAATGCTCGCGTCGAGGGTGCGGCTGGGCGCACCACCGATCGAAAAGCGCTCGACCATCCTGCGCAGCTCGTTGGTTGCCTGTTGTAGCTCGCGTGCGACGCCGGCGCTCTGCTCGGCCATGGAGGAATTGCGCTGGGTCATGTCGTCCATCTGGGCGACCACCTTCGCGACCTCCCCGATGCCATTGGCCTGCTCGGTCGAGGCGCTGGAGATATCGGCCAGTGCCGCGGCGACACTGGTCGAGGACTCGACGATTTCGGCCAGCGCCGCGCCGGCGTCCTTGACCAGGCGCACACCGGTGGCGACCTGCTGCGTCGAGTTCGAGATCAGAGCCTTGATATCGTTGGCGGCGTCGCTGGAGCGTTGCGCCAAGGCCCGCACCTCGGAAGCGACCACCGCGAAGCCCTTGCCGGCATCGCCCGCCCGGGCCGCCTCGACCGCCGCATTGAGCGCGAGCAGATTGGTCTGGAATGCGATGTTGTCGATGACCGTGATGATCTCGGCGATGTCGCCCGAGGCTTTCTCGATGCGCTCCATCGCGCCAACCGCCTCGCCGACGATGCCACCGCCGCGATTGGCGATGCCGTTGGCCGCTTCGCCGAGGCTGGTGGCCTCGCGGGCGCGACCGGCGCTGCGCTTGACCGAGGCCGAGAGCGTGTCGGTCGTCGCCGCTGCTTCCTGGAGGCAGTCGGCCTGGGCCTCGGCCTGCTGCGCGAGTTCGCGGCTCCCATGGCCGATCCGGTCCGCCCCGACGATGATGTCCTGAGAAATGGTCGTGACGGTCCCGATAATCTGGGCAACCGCATCCACCAGTTCGTTCACGCCCCCGCAGAGTTCGGCGATCTCGCCCGTCATGCCCGCTAGCGAAATCCGGCGCGTCAGATTTCCCGCCATCGCAGCCTGAACCACGCCACGCGTATCGGCCACGGCGGCACGCAGGGCCAGCTGAACCTGCTTGTTGGCCGTGATGTCGGTCGCGAATTTCACGATCTTGCAGGGCTGGCCCATGGCATCGAAGATCGGGTTGTACGTCGCCTGGAGCCAGATCTCCCGGCCGCCCCGGCCGAGCCGGCGATACTGCCCTTCGTCAAATTCGCCGCGTCCTAGCTTCTCCCAGAAGCAGCGATAGGCCTCGCTGCCCTGCTCGGCAGGATCGACGAAGAGGCGGTGATGCTTGCCTTTGATCTCGGCCAGGCTGTAGCCGACAGCCGAGAGGAAGTTGTCGTTCGCATCGAGAATATGGCCGGAGAGGTCGAATTCGATCACGGCCTGCGACTTGCGGATGGCGGCGATCTGGCCTTCGAGATTGGCCATCGCCTCGCGCCGCGCGGTGATGTCGCTGGCGAATTTGACGACCTTCACCGGCTTTCCACTGCCGTCTAGGATTGGCGTGTAGTTCGCCAGCAGCCAGATCCGGCGCCCCCCCTTCGCGATGCGCAGGCACGGGATCTCGATGCACTCGCCTCGATTCAGCCGGTCCCAGAAGGCCGCGTAATCTCTCGATTCCCGCTCGACCTCGTCGACGAACATGCGGTGATGCTGACCGACCACCTCGTCCCTGGAGTAGCCCACGGCCTTCAGGAAGTTCTCGTTGGCGTCCAGAATCGTACCGTCGAGCCGGAACTCGATCACGGCTTGCGAGCGCCGAATGGCGGCCCATTCACCTGCCTGGGTCCCGGTGCGGCGAAAAAAGGGGATTGTCATGGCTTGGATCACGCAGAAGGTAAGACGAGTTGACAGCCTTCCTGTCAGCTTGACGCAACGACAGTTAAGAAGCCTTTACAATCCACATCAGGGTTCTGGATTTTTATCCGCCGCATGGTCGTCAGCGGTGCGGTTCCCGTCTGGCCGCTTTCCCGCCAGCCGCCTTCGTGTCACGCTGCGGCGGTCTCGCCTGCGCTTGAGGAGCACGCCATGGGCTGGGTTGTCTTGGGGCTGATCGCCGCGATCGCCGTCTACCTGATCATGACCTATAACGGCCTCGTGGCGATGCGGCAGCGCGTCAACCAGGCTTTCGCCGACATCGATGTGCAGCTGAAACAGCGCCACGACCTGATCCCCAATCTCGTCGAGACGGTGAAGGGCTACGCCACTCACGAGAAGACGACGCTCGATGCGGTGATTTCCGCGCGCAACGCCGCGCAGGGCGCGACGAGCGTCCATGACAAGGCGGCGGCCGAGCAGCAATTGTCCGGCGCGGTCGGGCGGCTGCTGGCGCTGGGCGAGGCCTATCCCGATCTCAAGGCGAGCGCGAACTTCCAGCAACTCCAGGTCGATCTCGGCAATGTCGAGGACAAGCTCGCCGCGGCGCGGCGCTTCTTCAACAACGCCGTCAGCGAGTTTAACGCCGCGATCCAGGCCTTCCCGGCCGTGCTGTTCGCGCCGCAGATGGGGTTCAGCCAGCGCGAATTCTTCGATGTCGGCGAAACCACGCGCGCTCAGATCGAGGTGGCGCCGAGCGTGAAGTTCTGAAGCGGCGCCGCAGGCGGCGAACGGGGCGGCTGCGATGCTGGGCCAGGCCTTCGGGCTCTACAGCCACATGCGCAACAACCGGATCAGGTCCGGCTTCCTGATCGCCGGGCTGTTCGCCCTCGTCTATGTCACGGTCTGGGGCCTGCTGCTGGTGGGCTATGGCTATGGCGGTGTGCCGCGCGGAACCACCGCCTATGCCGAGGCCGGGCGGACCTTCTGGCGGTGGCTGCCCTTCACCACGCTCGCGGCCGGGGCCTGGGTCTTTATCGGCTTTCGCATCAATGTCGGGCTGATCGGCGCGATGGCGGGAGCCAAGGGGCTGACGCGGGACGACAACCCCAAGCTCTACCGGATGCTGGAGAACCTCTGCATCTCGCGCGGGCTGACCGTCCCCAAGCTCGCCATCGTCGAGAGCGAGGCGCTGAACGCCTTCGCGAGCGGCGTCAACGACAAGCAGTTCACGGTCACGGTGACGAGCGGCCTGCTGGCGCAGCTCAACGATGCCGAGGTCGAGGCCGTGCTGGCGCATGAGCTGACCCATATCCGCAATGGCGACGTCCGCCTGATGATCATCGCCGTCGTGATCGCGGGTGTCATCTCGCTGGTCGGGGAAATCGTCTTCCGCGGGCTGTCGCGCAGCCGCATCCGGATGTCGTCCGACGATGCGAAGAAGGGCAGCGGCGTCGCGATCCTGATCGGCTTCGCGGTGATCGCGCTGTCCTGGTTCCTGGCCGTGGTGATCCGGCTCTCGCTCTCGCGCTCGCGCGAGTATCTCGCCGATGCGGGGGCGGTCGAGTTGACCAAGAACCCGGATGCGATGATCTCGGCCCTGCTCAAGATCGCCGGCCGCGCCGATATCGAGGGCGTGCCGTCCGGCGTGATGGACATGTGTTTCGAGAACGATCCCGACGATTTCGCCGACCTGTTCTCGACCCATCCCTCGGTGACGAAGCGTGTTCAGGCGCTGATCCAGACCGCCGGAGGGCGCATGCCGGCGATGCCGCCGCAGCCGCCGCGCGTGGCGGAGCGCCAAGATCTGCCGACGATGGTCGCGGAATCGGCCGCAGGTGTCGATCCGGCCGCCCGGGGTCCCTGGGCGCGGCCGCCCGGAGGCGGAAGCGCCAGTCCCTGAGTCAAGGGCCTCAGCGGCCGTGGCGCGACCAGTCCAGCGCCTCCTCCAGACGATCGTCGCCCCAGAAGATCTCACCATCCTCCGTGACAAAAGTCGGCGCGCCGAAGATGCCGAGCGATTTGGCGTATTCGATCTCGGCCCGCAGGCGGCCCTTGACCTCCTCGCTGCGGGACGCGGCGTAGGCAGTGCCCGGATCGGCCCCGGCCTCCTTCAGCGCCGCATTCAGAACCGCCTCCTCCGCGATGTTGCGGCCTTCACCGAAGCCGGCGCGGAACAGCGCTTTCGAGAAGGCGGGCAGCCAACCCGCCTCGCGACCGGCCAAGGCGAGCCGGGCGGCGATCAGAGAGTTCTGCGGAAACGTCTCGGGCCTGACGAGGGGAAGCCCGATCCGGCCGGCCCGGCGCTCCACGTCCCGCCACATATAGCGGCCCTTGCTCGGATAGAGCGCGAAGGGCGAGGTCGACCAGCCCTGGGCGGCGAAGATCGGCCCAAGCAAGAAGGGGCGCCAGCGGAGACTGACGCCGGCAGCCTCCGCCAGCGGCTCGATCCTCAACGCGCTTAGAAAGGAATAGGGCGATGCGAACTCATACCAGAAGTCCAGAACAGGACGGTTCGGCATTCGGCCTCCGGAGCAGTCAGTTCGGTGTGGCGTCGCGCCTCGGCAAGGTGAGCCTCCGGCGGCGCGACTGCAAGACAAGGCGCGATGCCCAAGCGTCATCCACCCGAGTCATCAACACCCATCCATCAGGCGAGGACGCGCGACCGATCAAAAGGTTCCGATTGCGTCGCCCCCGACGCTGGGATAGTGCGCCATTGCGTTCGAAAAGCGGCTTCCACGCCGCCAAGCCGCAGCAGCAGGATGATGACCCAGATGACCGAGAAAAGCGTGAAAAAGGTCGTGCTCGCCTATTCCGGGGGGCTCGACACCTCGATCATCCTGAAATGGCTGCAGACGACCTATGGCTGCGAGGTCATCACCTTCACCGCCGATCTCGGCCAGGGCGAAGAGCTCGGCCCGGCGCGCGACAAGGCGCTGCTGCTCGGGATCAAGCCGGAAAACATCTTCATCGAGGACCTGCGCGAGGAATTCGTCCGCGACTACGTCTTCCCGATGTTTCGCGCCAATGCGGCCTATGAGGGCGTCTATCTGCTCGGCACCTCGATCGCGCGGCCGCTGATCGGCAAGAAGCTCATCGAGATCGCCGAGCGGCTCGGTGCCGACGCCATCTCCCATGGCGCCACCGGCAAGGGCAACGACCAAGTCCGCTTCGAGCTGACGGCCTATGCGCTCAAACCCGACGTCGTCGTGATCGCGCCCTGGCGCGAATGGGACCTGCGCTCCCGCGAGCAGCTGATCGCCTTCGCCGAGCAGCACCAGATCCCGATCGCCAAGGACAAGCGCGGCGAGGCGCCGTTCTCGGTCGACGCCAACCTGCTGCACGCCTCCTCCGAGGGCAAGGTGCTGGAAGATCCCGCGCAGGAAGTGCCCGATTACGTCTATTCCCGCACGGTCTCGCCCGAGGACGCGCCCGACCGGCCGACCATCGTCAGCATCGACTTCGAGACCGGCGACGCCTGCGCGATCGACGGCGTGAAGATGTCGCCGGCGACGCTGCTTGCCAAGCTGAACGAACTCGGCCGCGACAACGGCATCGGCCGGCTCGACCTGGTCGAGAACCGCTTCGTCGGCATGAAGTCGCGCGGCATGTACGAGACGCCCGGCGGCACGATCCTGGCTGTCGCGCATCGCGCCATCGAGTCGATCACGCTCGACCGCGGCGCGGCCCATCTCAAGGACCAGATCATGCCGCAATATGCGGAGCTGATCTATAACGGCTTCTGGTTCTCGCCGGAGCGCGAGATGCTGCAGGCACTGATCGACAAGAGCCAGGAGTTCGTCACCGGCCAGGTCCGCCTCAAGCTCTACAAGGGCGGTGTCCACGTCATCGGCCGCTCCAGCCCGTATTCGCTCTACGACCAGGACCTCGTCACTTTCGAGGAAGGCGCCGTCGCCTATGATCACCGCGACGCGGCCGGCTTCATCAAGCTGAACGCGCTGCGCCTGCGCACGCTCGGCCAGCGCAAGAAGAAGCTCGGCCTCTGAGCCGGGCGACCGGACCTCGACACTGCGATCACGGGCCGCCTTTCAGGCGGCCCGTTTCGTTTCCGCCCGCGTTTCCAGCACGGCCGGGTAATGCGTCTCCGCCCATTCCACGAGGCCGAGCAGCGGGCCGGCGAAGCTGCGCCCGAGCGGTGTCAACGAGTAGGTCACGCTGGGCGGGACGGTGGGTTGCACGTCGCGATGGACGAGGCCGTCCGCTTCCAGGGTTCGCAGGGTCTGCGTCAGCATCCGCTTGGAGATGTCCGGAATCTGGCGGTGCAGCGCGCTGAAGCGTTTCGGCCCGGCCGCGAGGCTGCAGATCAGAAGCGTCGACCAGCGGTCGCCCAGCTTGTCCAGCAGCCCCCTCACCGGACAGCCTTCCGGATCGAGCTGCAGGGTCCGCCAGAGTTCGAACTTGGCGCCCAGCGCCGCGCAAGCATCCATCGGGTTCCTCCACGGTAACCTGGTGACGCGAAAGTGCCGTCTTTCGCCGGCCCCACCAAGTCTCTATCTGAGACCGAGTTACCACATGAGACCGGAGTATTCCATGTCCAATCCCCGTTATGCCGTCACCGGCGCCAGCGGCCAGCTCGGCCGCCTCGTCGTCGCGGCGCTGGTCGCGCGGGTCGGCGCGGCCTTTGTCGCAGCCATCGTCCGCGATCCCGCCAAGGCGGCCGGGCTGTTCCCCGAGGGCGTCAGCGTCCGCAGGGGCGACTATGACAAACCGCAGGAGCTGGCCTCAGCCTTCGCCGGCATTGAGCGCGTCCTGCTGATCTCGTCGAACGCCGTTGGCCAGCGCATCCCGCAGCATCGTAACGCGATCGCCGCAGCCAAGGAGGCCGGCGTGTCGCGGATCGCCTATACCAGCGTCCTGCGAGCAGACACGTCCCCGCTGGGCCTTGCCGCGGAGCATCGCGAGACCGAGACGGTCATCGCCGCATCCGGCCTGCCGCACAGCCTGCTGCGCAATGGCTGGTACACCGAGAATTACACCGCCTCGATCCCACCGGCTCTCGCGCATGGCGCCTTCATCGGCAGCGCGGGAGCCGGCCGGATCGCGAGCGCGGCACGGAGCGATTATGCGGAAGCGGCAGCCGTCGCGCTCGTCTCCGACGATGCGCCGCGCATCGTGCACGAATTGGCTGGCGACAGCTCCTATTCGCTGGCCGAATTCGCCGCTGAACTCTCCCGCCAGGCGGGCAAGACCATTCCCTATGTCGATATGCCGGAGGCCCAGTATCGAGGCGCGCTTCTGGGCGCCGGACTGCCCGAGCCTCTGGCGGCGCTGATCGCCGATTCCGATGCGGCGGCGGCCAAGGGCGCTCTCGACGACGGCACGCGGACGCTTTCGCGGCTCATCGGCAGACCAACAACGCCTTTCGCCACGACGATCGCGGATGCGCTACGCGGCTGAAGCCGAACCAAACGGTCTCTCGGGCGTTGGAAGCGACCTGCTCCCGAGAGGCCCTGTCATGATCCGCCTGATGCCCACCACCCTCCTCGCCGCTGCCCTGCTCGCCGCGACGGCGCAAGCCCAGACCGCGGGACCGACCTCGGGCGCGCCGGCCGAAAAGCCGGCCTCGCCCGCGGTCGCACTCTGCAAGAATGCGGCACTCCACACGCTTTCGGCGCGAGAGCCCGAGATCAAGGACATCTATGTCGACGAGGATGGCGCGACGATCGCCGTCTCGGAGACGAAGGTCGAAGATACTCCTGTCACGCGCATCATCATGGCCGAGGCCTATCTGCGGACCGACCGGTCCGACAAGCCCCGGCGCTTCCTCTGCCTGCTCGGCGAGAAGGACAAGGTGCTGCTGACCTTCTTCACCGCCCGCTGAGGGCGGCGGCCCTCCGCATCAGGCGGAGGGCTCGTCGACTACGCGCGTCGCCGGCCGGTCACGCCCGTCCGCGACCTCCTCGTGCCAGCGGCCCTGCTCGTCCTGATAGACGATGCCGTCCGTCGTGCCGGCGAGGGTCTGGCGCGCGGCCGCGTCATTCGCCGCCTTCAGCGCGGCTTCGTGGGATGGATAGGTTTCCGAGAGCACATCCTGGACCTTGTAGGCCCAGCCGCCGTCATGCTCGACGATTTCATATCTGACCGTGACCATCGCAGCTCTCCTGATTGCGGGAGAGCAACCCGACGGAGCCGGCGCGGGTTCCCTCAATCGCCCTGATCGGCAGCGCGCAGCCCGTCGAGCACCGGCATCGAGGTGATGTGGTAGCCGGCATCAACATGATGGACGTCGCCGGTCACCCCACCCGAGAGGTCGGACAGGTAATACAGCGCCGAGCCGCCGATCTCCTCCAGCGAGACCGACTTCCGCAGCGGCGAGTTCGCCCGCTGCCAGGAATACATCGCACGCGCGTCCGAGATGCCCGCCCCGGCGAGTGTCCGCACCGGCCCGGGCGAGAGCGCGTTCACGCGGATGCCGCGCGGGCCGTAGTCGCCGGCGAGATAGCGCACGCTGGCCTCCAGCGCCGCCTTGGCCACGCCCATCACGTTGTAGTTCGGCATGATCCGGGTCGAGCCGCCATAGGTCAGCGTGATCATGCTGCCGCCCTTCGGCATGCGCTCGGCGGCCCGCTTCGCCACCTCGGTGAAGGAGAAGCAGGAGATCACCATGGTCCGCGAGAAATTCTCGCGGCTGGTGTCGGCATAGAGCCCCTTGAGCTCGTTCTTGTCGGAGAAGCCGATGGCGTGGACGATGAAGTCGAGCGTGTTGCGCTCGGGATCGCCGCCCCAGGCTTCGTCGATCGCGGCGAAGGTCGCGTCCACCGTCGCGATGTCCTCGACATCGCAGGGCAGGACGAGGGTCGAGCCGACGCTGTCGGCTAGTGGCTTCACGCGCTTGCCGAGCGCTTCGCCCTGATAGGTGAAAGCCATCTCGGCGCCGTGGGCCTTCAGGGTGCGCGCGATGCCCCAGGCGATCGAATTCTGGTTGGCGACGCCCATGACGAGGCCGCGCTTGTTGTGCATCAGGGGGAGCATGGGGACCGTTCGGTTATGGCGTCAGGAGCAAGGGAGAGCGGAAGGCAGGTCGGTCTGGCTGAAGTCGTTACCTTTGAAGAGGATCGATGCTCCGGCGAGTTGCGCCGCGGCATAGGCGAAGCAATCGCCCATGTTGAGCGCAGCCGGGTGCCGGCCTTTGCCGAAGCGGTCGAACGCAGCGAGTGCGCCATCGGCATGCGCAGCTTCGTGAGGCGCGACACTGATCGCGCCTCGTGCCAGAAACTCCAGCACCGTCGCCTTGGCCAGATCGAATGCAATGCCGCGCACCCGCACCAGGGCGACGGTCGCCTCATAGATCGCCAGCGGCGAGGTGAAACGCCGATCCGGGCCTGTCAACGGCGTCCCGAACTGTTCGAAACCAGCCTCTTCGAGAAGTACGGCGACAATGACCGAGGCATCGACATACATGCTAAATGTCGCCCGACAGCTCGTCGTAGAACGCCTTATCAGCCTTCAATCCGGTTTTGGGGTAAGCCGCGACGCGCTGCTGCAAATCCCGTATCCGCTCCAGAAACGGAACGCTCTGGTCCATTTGACGAAGCTCGTTCTGGACGGCCTGCTTCACCGCGTCAGTCAGGCTGACGCCTTTACGCGCCGCCAGTTCCCGCACGGCACGGTCGGCCTCTGGATCGCGAATGTGAAAAGCCATCCCGGCGCCTCCGTCTAGACGAGGCTTATAACCGTCTAGACACAACCCGTCACGCTACAAGTGCTTCTTCACCGCCGCGGCCGTGTCCTTGGACGAGGCCAGCGGCACGATCTCGAAGCGGGCGAGATCGCCCCAGGCCAGCACCCATTCCTGCAGCTTGGTGACGTCGTCGCACTGCATCACCTGGAAGCAGCGCGCGAAATCGGCGGAGATCCAGCTGTCGACATAGGTCAGGCCGTCCGGCATCATCCGGCCCTTCTCATGGAAGCGGGCATAGATCTCCTTCACCCGCGCCTGGTCGAAATGCTCGATCACCATAAAGAGCATGATCGGTTCCCTCAGGCTTCGAGCTTCTTCATCACGATGGTGGCGTTGGTGCCGCCGAAGCCGAAGGAGTTCGAGAGCACGCAGCCGAGCCCGGCATTGTCGATGCGCTTGCGCACGATCGGCATGTCGGCGAAGGCCGGGTCGAGCTCGTCGATATGGGCGCTCTCGCAGATGAAGTCGTTGTTGAGCATCAGCAGCGAGTAGATCGCCTCCTGCACGCCGGTGGCGCCGAGCGAATGACCGGTCAGCGACTTGGTCGCGGAGATCGGCGGGCTCTTCTCGCCGGCGCCGAAGACCTCGCGGATCGCCTCGATCTCCTTGGCGTCGCCGACCGGGGTCGAGGTGCCGTGGGGGTTGATGTAGTCGACCTTCGCGTTGACGCCCTGCAGCGCCATCTTCATGCAGCGCACGGCGCCCTCGCCCGACGGAGCGACCATGTCGTAGCCGTCCGAGGTCGCGCCGTAGCCGACGATCTCGCCATAGATCCTCGCGCCGCGCGCCTTGGCGTGCTCGAGCTCTTCCAGCACGACGACGCCGGCGCCGCCCGCGATGACGAAGCCGTCGCGGTTGAGGTCATAGGCGCGCGAGGCGCGCGAGGCGGTGTCGTTATAGTCGGTCGACATGGCGCCCATCGCGTCGAACAGGACGGAGAGCGTCCAGTCCAGCTCCTCGCAGCCGCCGGCGAAGACGACGTCCTGCTTGCCCCACTGGATCAGCTCATAAGCGTTGCCAATGCAGTGGTTCGAGGTCGCGCAGGCCGAGGAGATCGAATAATTGACGCCCTTGATCTTGAACCAGGTCGCCAGCGTGGCAGAGGCGGTCGAGGACATGCCCTTGGGCACGGCGAAGGGACCGACCTTCTTCGATGAGCCGCTCTCGCGGGCCTTGTCATAGGCGTCGATCAGGGCGCGGGTCGAGGGACCGCCGGAGCCCATGACGATGCCCGTGCGCTCGTGGCTGATCTCTTTCTCCTCGAGACCGGCGTCGGCGATGGCCTGCTCCATCGCGACCTGGTTCCAGGCCGAACCGCCGCCGTGGAAGCGCATGGCGCGGCGGTCGAGGACGGTCGAGGGGTCGAGAGTCGGCACGCCGGCGACGCGGCTGCGGAAACCATGCTCCGCGAAATCCGGCATGAAGGAGATGCCGGATTTCGCCTCGTGCAGCGAGGCCAGCACTTCCTGCGTATTGTTGCCGATGGACGAGACGATGCCCATCCCGGTGACCACCACGCGTCTCATGCTCTCTATCTCCGGCTTTATCGCGCCTGTGCCGGACGGATCGGGGCCCGGCGCGCATTCGTCGATCCCGCGCACATGGACCGCGCGGCTGGCGCGCGCAAGGTCGCGGCGCGCTTTTCCCCCAAAGACGCTCCCGTCAATCACCGCGCCGGCGGGGTGACCCGCGCGATCGGGAAGTTCAGGCCGCCTCGGGCTTGAACAGGCCGACGCGCATGTCGCTGACCGTGTAGATGCGCTTGCCGTCGGCCTCCAGCCAGCCATCGGCGATGCCGAGCACGAGCTTGGACTTGAACACGCGCTTGAAATCGACGCCGTAGACGACCTGCTTGACGGATGGCAGAACCTGGTCGGCGAACTTGACCTCGCCGACGCCGAGCGCCCGCCCGCGGCCGGGCAGACCGAGCCAGCCGAGGAAGAAGCCCGTAAGCTGCCAGAGCGCGTCGAGGCCGAGGCAGCCCGGCATCACCGGATCGCCCTTGAAATGGCAATCGAAGAACCAGAGGTCCGGCTTGATGTCGAACTCGGCCCGGACGAGGCCCTTGCCGTGCTCGCCGCCTTCTTCCGAGATCTGGGTGATGCGGTCGAACATCAGCATGGGCGGCAGCGGCAGTTGCGCATTGCCCGGCCCGAACAGCTCCCCACGGCCACAGGCGAGGATCTCCTCGTAGCTGAAAGACGATTGCCGCTGCATATCCCGTGTCGCTCCATACCGGCCGCCTCCGGGCGACCCTCCGTCCGTGCCTAACACGCCGTCGCGCCCAAACGAAAGGGCGGATGGATCGCGCGCCCCAGCCGCCCCTCCGGCGTGGAGTGCTTGCGAGCCCGGCCGCGAAAGATTACATCCGTTCTCAACAAGCAGGTGGACATGCGTTCCATCTTCGAGGGAGCTTCGCCGGCGGCAATGAGCGATCTGATTTCCCAGGATGCGGGCTATGGATCGAGCGTTCGCAAGGGCTGCCCGTTTCATGACATCCGACAGCGGCTGCGCCGTGTCGGCCTGCGGCCGACGCGGCAGCGCGTTTCGCTGGGCTGGGTCCTGTTCGCCCGGGGCGATCGGCACATCAGTGCCGAGATGCTCTACGAAGAGGCGATGAAGGAGAAGATCCCGGTCTCGCTGGCGACGATCTACAACACGCTGCACCAGTTCACCCAGGCCGGACTCCTGCGCGAACTCGCGATCGACGGGGCCAAGACCTTCTTCGACACCGACAGCAGCGAGCATCATCACTTCGTCGTGGACGGCGAGAACACCGTCATCGACATCCCGGCCGAGGCGGTCGACGTCGCGGCCCTGCCGGAGCCGCCGGCGGGCTACGAGATCGCGCGTGTCGACGTGGTCGTGCGCCTGCGCAAGATCGAGGCGGCCGAGGGCTGAGGCGCCCCGCCGCTCAGTCGACCTTTTCGTTGGGATAGACGCCCCAGAGACGGTCCTGGCGCAGGAAACCCTGCGTGTCGCCGACGCTGATCCGGCACCAGCTGCCCGCGCAGGACAGGACGTTGGCGATCACGCCCGATTCCAGCCGCGCCACCACCGCCGCATTCTCCTCGGCCTCGCGCCGCAGCGGGAAGGTTTCGCCCTTGGTCTTGGACCATGGCGCGACGAGGGCCGTGCGGCGGCCCGAGAGCAGGCTGTGCAGCACCCAGCCTTCCGAGCCATCCGCATCGCGCACGCGCCGCCAGGTCTCGAATTCCGCGACGATCTCGACCGGCAGCCCGGCACGCTGATAGACCCAGCGGGTGCGGTGTTCCTTCGAGGGGCCCTCACGGAGATTGACCCGGTCGGTCTTGAGGCTGACATAGCGCGGCACCGGCAGGCCCGTGACCGACCCCGCCTGCATGTCCTGGGCGTTCGCCAGAGGGGCGGCCGCCATTGCCGCCAGCAAGACCAGCCCCGCCAGAACGCTCCGCCTCGCCGCCGCCATCCGTCCTGTCTCCATCCATTCGCCGGGCCCTGGGCCGGGGGACCCCCGGCGAAGGGTCATGTTGTCATCCGCCGTCACGCCACTTAGAGAACGGGCGAAGCCGAGCGTTCCGCCGCCTCATTCCTGAAGCCCCGCGGTTAATGGGGGGTTGAGGCCAAAAGGCGGCGGGAGACTGCGGCAGCGGAGGAGGAGGCGTCCATGTCGAAGAAGAAGCCGCTCGTCGTCGTCACCCGCAAGCTGCCCGCCGTGGTGGAAACGCGGATGCGCGAACTCTTCGACGCGCGCCTCAACATCGACGACACGCCGATGTCGCAGGCCGCCCTGGTCGAGGCGGTGAAGACGGCCGATGTTCTCGTGCCGACCGTGACCGACCGGATCGATGCGAAGGTGATCGCGCAGGCCGGTGACCAGTTGCGGCTGATCGCGAACTTCGGCAACGGCGTCGACAATATCGACGTCGCCAGCGCGGTCCAGCGCGGCATCACCGTGACGAACACGCCCGGCGTCCTGACCGACGACACCGCCGACATGACGATCGCCCTGATCCTCGCCGTCGCGCGGCGCATCGCCGAGGGTGCGCGCGTCATCCCCGACGACGACTGGGCCGGCTGGTCGCCGACTTGGATGCTGGGGCGGCGCATCACGGGTAAGCGGCTCGGCATCGTCGGCATGGGCCGGATCGGCCAGGCCGTCGCGCGGCGCGCGGCCGCCTTCGGGCTCTCGATCCATTACCACAACCGCCGGAGGCTGGATTCCCGCATCGAGGAGAAGCTCGACGCGACCTATTGGGATTCGCTCGACCAGATGCTGGCGCGCATGGACATCGTCTCGGTGAACTGCCCGCATACGCCGGCGACCTATCACCTGCTGTCGGCCCGCCGGCTCAAGCTGCTGAAGCCGGACGCGATCCTGGTCAACACGGCCCGCGGCGAGATCGTCGACGAGACGGCGCTGGCGCGGATGCTGGAGGCGGGCGAACTGGCCGGGGCCGGTCTCGACGTCTATGAGAGCGAGCCGGCCGTCAATCCGCGGCTGCTGAAGCTCGCCCGCCAGCACCGCGTCGTGGTGCTGCCGCATATGGGCTCCGCGACCCATGAGGGCCGCGCCGATATGGGCGAGAAGGTCATCGTCAACATCAAGACCTTCATGGACGGTCACAAGCCGCCGGACCGCGTGCTGCCCAGCATGCTCTGACGGCGGCAGCCGGGCTGCTCAGGCGCGCAGCCCCGCCACCAGCCGAGGCCATTGCGCGAAATCGTCGATCACCGCGAAAGCGCCGGCTTCGGCCAGGCGCCGGGCGCTGCGCGCCTTGTCATGGGCGACGCCGGTGAAGCCAACGACGCGCATGCCCGCCGCCAGCGCGGCCCGCACGCCCGGCACCGAATCCTCGATCACCAGACAGGCCTCCGGCGCCGCCGCCATGCTCGCCGCGGCGTGCAGGAACACGTCGGGATGCGGCTTGCCGCGTGCCACCTGCGAGGCCGAGAAGATGTGCGGATCGAACAGTTCGATCAGCCCGGTGATGGCGAGGTTGCGCCGCAGCGGCGCGAGACTGGTCGAGGAGGCGACGCAGCGACGGCCGCCGATGGCCGTCACGGCCTCGCGCACGCCGGGCAGCGCGCGCAGTTCGCTCTCGAGACGCAGCGCCACCGCATCCTCGATCGTCTGTTCGAAGTCACCGGGCAGCGGGCGACCATGCGCCGCCTCGATGATCTTGATGCCCTCGGACCAGGGGATGCCGACGATG
Source organism: Allobosea massiliensis (assembly GCF_042655245.1). Taxonomy (NCBI): domain Bacteria; kingdom Pseudomonadati; phylum Pseudomonadota; class Alphaproteobacteria; order Hyphomicrobiales; family Alloboseaceae; genus Allobosea; species Allobosea massiliensis. Next base: position 63,383 of record NZ_JBHSLU010000038.1, read on the forward strand.
CTGTCGACATAGTGGTCGAGCGTCCAGCTGGTCAGGCCGAGCGCATGGCAGGCGGCGAGACTGACCTCCCCATAGAGCGTCTCGGTGTCGATCAGCGTGCCGTCGCAGTCGTAGATGACGAGATCGGGCATGCCGGCCGGCCGTCCGGCAGTGCTCACTCAGCCCGCGCCGTGTCGAACTGCCCGGTCTTGCGGAAGCGCCAGAGATAGGAGGGAACGATCGCCTCGACCGAGACGGGAGCGATGCCGAGCCCTTCGAAGCTGCGCCCCTCGGCGACGGCAGCCGCCGAGACGACATTGTCGCTCTCCAGCAGCGTCACCTGATCGCGAGTCAGCTTGATCGCATCCGGAAGCAGGCCGAGCGTCAGCGTGTCGAGGATTTCGAAGACGCCCGCCTGGATGCGGGCCAATGGGAAGGGCAGCGGCAGCAGCAGGCGCTTGCGGTCGATAACCTCGCAAATATAGGCGAGGAGTTCGCGGAAGCTCTTCACCTCCGCCCCCCCGAGTTCGTAGATCCGACCACCGGTCACGACACCATCAACGCCGCGCGCCACAGCCTCTGCGACGTCGCCGACGAAGACGGGCTGGAAGCGGGTGTCGCCGCCGCCGACGAGGGGCAGCGCCGGGAGCATCCGGGCCAGCGCGGCGAAGCGATTGAAGAACCCGTCTTCCGGACCGAAGACGATCGAGGGCCGCAGGATCACGGCGCCCGGCACCGCCGCCAGCACCGCGGCCTCGCCTTCGGCCTTGCTGCGGGCATAGAGCGACTTGGAGCCCGCGTCAGCGCCAATGGCCGAGATATGAACCAGCCGGGCGATGCCGGCCGCCGCGCAGGCCTGCGCGATCACCCGGGCGCCGTTCGCCTGGACCGCGGCGAAGTTCTGGCGGCCGCCTTCCTGAAGGATGCCGACGAGATTGACGACGGCGGATGCCCCCTTCACCGCTGCGGCGACGGAGTCGGGATAGCGCAGATTGGCCTGGACCGCGTGAATCTGACCGACCATGCCGAGCGGCTGCAGGAATCCCGCGAGATCCGGCCGCCGCACCGCGACGCGGACGCGATAGCCGCGCTTGACCAGCGCGCGCACGACATGGCGGCCGACGAAGCCGGAGCCCCCGAAGACCGTCACGAGTTGCTGGCTCGGAAGGGATAGATCGTTCGCCATCGTCGGCTGGCCTCATGCGCGCGGAGTTGCATGGCTCCTAATGCATTTCACCCCCGTCTGGAAAGGTGCTTGCGCGGCGGACCGGTGTCGTCGGGGAAGATGGCGAATTGCCGCCGGATCAGGCAGCGACGCCCGCAATTGAGGCATTCACGCCCGCGACAACAGCCCGTTAAGACTGATGTTCTTGCGAAGTTTTGCCTGTACTTAACCTGCCCTTCAATTTTCAGCCGTAAACTGCGCGACATCTTCCCAAACGTCAGGTCGAGGTTGGTCGTGGCATCCATTCGCAACAAGATTCTCGGTCTGATCGGCATCGTCGCAGCCGGCGCCGCCATCGCCCTCGTCTTCGCGCTGGTCGCGCTGTCCGGCATCGAAGGCATGGGGCAGCGGGTTTCACGCCAGAACGACGTCGCGCTCGCGACCGAGCGGCTCAATGTCGCGGTCAACCAGCTCAGCGAGGATTCGCGTCTGGCTTACATGTCGCGCAACCCCAACGAAGCGAAGAACGCCGCCGCTGCGATCGAGAAGGGACTCACCCAGCTCAACGAGCGGCTGCGGCTGTTCACCGCGATCGTCCCCGCCGATGAAAAGGGGCGGGCCGACAAGATCGCGCAGCTGGTCGCCGAATTCGCCGGGATCCGCGCCGAGACGGCCAAGCTCGCGCAGGAGGTTTCGGGCCGGGCCGCCGATGCCTGGGGCAACAGCGAGGCGAGCCGTCGCAATCGAACGGCCCTGATCGAGGAACTCGCCGGTTTCAGCCGGCTGAACGAGCAGGCCGGCGATGCCATCGAGGCGGAATCCTCCGCCTATGGCGCCCGCATGCGGGTTCTGATCCCGCTGACGCTGCTGGTCCTTCTGGGCATTTCGGTCGCGGCGGCCATCGCCTTGTCGCGACGCGCCATCGTCAAGCCGCTGCTCGATCTTGGCGCCGTGATGGATCGGCTGATCGCGGGCGACACCGCCATCGACGTTCCGCATGCGCAGCGGCGCGACGAGATCGGCGCCATGGCGCGCTCAGTCTCCGTGCTGCGCGAAACCAGCGAGAAGGTCGCAGTCCTGCAGCAGCAGGAGCAAGCCGCAGCCGCGGCACGTCTGGCGCGGGCGCAGTCGATGGAAGCGGTGGTGTCCGATGTCGGCGAGGTGGTCGCCGCTGCGGCCGCCGGCGATTTCTCGGCGCGGCTGCAGATCGACCAGGCCGACGAGCAGATGCAGAAGCTCGTCGCGGGCATCAACGAGATCAATGCGGTGGTCGATTCGGCCACGAGCGAGTTCGCCCGGACCCTGTCGGCGGTCGCGAGCGGCGACCTGACGGTACGGGTCGATGCGGCCTATCGCGGCCGCTTCGCCGATCTGAAGGGCGCGATCAACGACACGGTCGACCGCCTCTCCGCGACGCTGCGCACCATCCAGGTCACCTCGGCGGATGTCGGGCTCGCCGCGCGCGAGATCAATATGGGCGCCGACGATCTGTCCAAGCGCACCGAGGAGCAGGCCTCGAGCCTGGAGGAGACCGCGGCGACGACGGAGCAGCTGGCGGCCTCCGTCAAGGCGACCGCCCAGGCCTCGCGCCAGGCGGCCGCGATCGCGACGGAGGCGATGGGGGCGGCGCAGAACGGCGGCTCGATCGCCGGCCAGGCGGTCGACGCGATGGCGCGCATCGAGAGCGCCTCGCAGAAGATCTCGGACATCATCCGCGTGATCGACGACATCGCCTTCCAGACCAATCTGCTGGCGCAGAATGCCGCGGTCGAAGCCGCTCGCGCCGGCGATGCCGGCAAGGGCTTCGCCGTCGTGGCCTCGGAGGTTCGGACCCTCGCCCAGCGCTCGGGCGCCGCGGCGAAGGACATCTCGGCGCTGATCTCCTCCTCGAACACCGAGGTCGGCGAAGGCGTGAAGCTGGTGCGGCAGGCCGGCGAGGCGCTGGAGCAGATTCTCGGCGCCTCCCAGAAGGTCGCCGCGACCATCGCGGAGATCTCGGCGGCATCCGGCGAGCAGGCGAGCGGCGTCGACGAGATGAGCCAGGCGGTCGCCCATCTCGACGAGATGACCCAGCAGAACGCGGCGCTGTCCGAGCAGAGCGCGGCCTCGGCCGGCTCCCTCGCCAGCAAGATCGGCCAGCTCAACGACCTCGTCGCCGCGTTCCGCACAGGGTCCGAGGGCGGGGCTGTCGCGCCCCCGGCCGCCGTGCAGCGCCGCGCCGCCTGAGCGACCCGTCACATGAATTTTGCACGATTGCCAACAAATCGCTGCGGGGCCGTTGACAGCCCCGCAGCGCGTCCGTAAACGAACCGCCGTTGCCCAGGTGGCGGAATTGGTAGACGCACCAGCTTCAGGTGCTGGCGCTCGCAAGGGCGTGGAGGTTCGAGTCCTCTCCTGGGCACCACTTTTCTTCCTGTTTGATCGCAGGGAGTTAAGTGAAAACGAGGGTTTCCGTGAGATTCACTCTCACTCAGGAAGCTCACTCAATGGCTCTACGTATGGCCAGACCGATCAAGCGGGGATCCAGCGCCAACTGGCTCCTCAAAGTGCGTGTTCCCTCGGAAATCGCCGATAAGGCACGTGGACACGTCGTCCTGCCCATCGCGGGCAAGCGAACGCCTGTTGCGATCAGCGCCGGCTACGTCGAAGTCAGCCTCCGCACCTCCGACCCCGATGAGGCGGCCCGGCGGTACGCGGAAGCCCATGAGGCCCTGCTCCGGCACTGGAAGGCGATCAAGGACGGTCCGACATCGCTCTCGAAGCGTCAGGTGGTCGCGCTGTCGGCCGATGCGTACCGTGAACGAATCAGCGAGATCGACGATCCCTCGGCCGTGACCTCGCGCGAGGCGATGAACGCCCAGTTCGACCGGTTTCTCGCAGAATACCCCCATCTCAGTCCCGACGATCAACAGACAGCCCTCGTAGGCTGGCTGGAAAGCCTTCTTGATGAACAGGGGGCGGATTTCATCGCGATCCTGGCAGCCGTGGTTCCGGGCGTCTTTTCGGCTGAGAAGGAAGCGATGGCTCTGGAGAGCCGCTACGGCGCCCGCGTCGATGCTGCCTTGGCGCTCAAGGGCGTTCAGTCCGACGACGTCAGCCGCCCTCACCTCCTATGGGAGTTCCGTCGAGCGGAGTTGGCCGGCAGCAAGGCGCTTGGTCGCATGCTCGAGGGCGATTTCAGCGACGAAGAGAAGCCGGCCTACTTTCCGCCCTTTGAGCCCCCTCAGCCTCCGCTGGCGGCGTCATCTGCCACGCTGCCACCAGCCTCCCGTTGTGATGGAGCCATGAGCATCGCGCAGCTCTTCGAGGCGATGCGCGAAGCGATGCTGGAGTTCGTCAAGCCCTCGACGCTGCGTCGCTACCAGTCGACGATCGAGAAGCTCTCTGCGTTCACCGACCATGCCGACTTTCGCTCGCTGACCAAAGATCGTGTCAACGCTTGGATCAAGCACCGAACGACCCAGGAAGGCATCAGCAAAAAGACGGTCAGGAACAACGACCTCGTCGCCGTCCAGTCGGTGTTGAACTTCGCGATGACGGAGGAAGGCGGCGCGCGGATCAAGGAAAATCCGATCCACGGCCTCAAGATCAAACTGCCCAGGGCCGCGAAGACGAAGCACGAGAGACGCTTCCATGATGCCGAAATCGTTTCGATCCTCACGGCCGCAAACGCGGTCGAGATGGGAGGGCGATATCCAAAATCCGCCGCGGGCAACCGCTGGACGCCTTGGCTCGCGGCTTATTCGGGTGCTCGCATCCAAGAACTCGTCAGCCTCGAGGCGGAGCATATCCGCAAGGAGGGCAGCACGTGGGTGATGGATCTCTTCAAGACCAAGACGGACGAGGACCGAACCGTTCCGATTCACGAGCACGTCATCGAAATCGGCTTTCTCGACTACGTCCGCAGCGTCGGCAAAGGGCCCCTCTTCATTGATCCGCCCGAGGTGTCTGGTCGCACCGATAGCGCATCGCGAGATGCCTCCGAGGTTCGGGCTTCAGGCGTCGCCGTCTTCATCCGCGCCAAGGCCACCCTACGGAAAGAGGTCGATCCAAACCACGGATGGCGCGGTACCTGGAAGTCGATCGCAGCGAGCTTCGGTATCGAGGAACGATACCGTGACGCGATCACCGGGCACACGCCGGGATCGGTCGGACGCAAGTACGAAAGACCGACCACCGCCGAGTTGGCCAAGGCGATGAAGAGGTTCCGCCGCTACGCCCTATAGTCCAGTCATGATGGCGTCGGCCGCTCGTGTCGTTGGCGGACGACGGATCGCATCACGGGGCGGCGCCACGCGCCGTCCCCGAATGAGCGAAAGCCCGGTTCATTCCCTAGGAAAGCCGACCGCGTCCCAGCGTGGCGGGCCCGTTGCAGGCCACCTCGCAAAAGGCTCTTGACGGACTTGAGCCTTCAGAAGTCCCCTTCCTTCTCGATGCCCTGTCCGCGGGACAGAAAGCTCACATTCGCGACGGCAGTCCCGAGCGTGACGTGCCGATGGATGATGACCTCGATGATCCTGATCAGGCGATCGACATCGTCGGTCTTCGGCCGGAAGAAGTAGATTTCGTTTGCGACCGAGCGGCGCCAGGTCGCGTTGAAGCCGTAGGCCGAGTAGCGCCGCAGCGTTCGGCGGTCGATATCGGCCATCTTGCAATGGGCGATGCCGTCAGGCGATTCGAGCCAGGCGCCGAGCGAGCAGCCCTGCATCAGGTCGTGCATGCGCTTCTCGAATTCCTCGCTGCCGAGGTTGTGGGGCAGGCGCACGGACAGGCCACGCTTCTGAACCGTCACCGGCGATCCTTCGAGCGGCTTGCCGACCGGAAGCAGGACTTGGAAGGTCCACGTGTTGAAGCCGAGCTCGCTGCACAGATGGCCCTCTTCGGTCATTGTGAGCGCGCCATAGCGGTCGAGATTCAGCTCCCGTAGCCGTTCCGTTGGGTCCGATTGTGTCGTCGCCGACAGCTTGTGCAGGGGAGCATTCAGCCGCCGGGCGATCCCGGCCAGGCCCTGCGCCGCGGGGTTGTGCGGGTGGTAGCCGCACCCAGCCGCGTAGGCGAAGGTAAGGAAGCCTGGCCGGTAACGCGAGAGGAACGCGTCTGTCAGGAACGCATCGGCGGGCAGCGGAAGAAGCTTCGTGCCGCAGATGCGCGGCCACTGCGTCGGGTACCAGCGCCGGACAGCGCCGGCCGAGCCTTCGGGCAGGAGCGCGCTGCCGATCTCTCGCTTCGCGTGCGGCTTCCCGCTGGTGTCGTCGGTCTTGGTCGTCATGATCTGATCCATCCGTCTGGGGCTTCCCGGGGGCATTCCCGATCTCACCTCACTCCCGATCTGCTTCTGTCTCTTTCCTCGGGCGGATGAATCCGATCGATGGACCGGCGGCTTGCGCCGATGCGAGGGCATCAGCCGCCGCCACGTCGGCGGGGACGAGCGCGTCGCGGCCTTGGGCAGCGGCAAAGCCCAGCGCCAGGCGCAGGACGCGCGCGATCCGGCGTGGATGATGTCTGGCAAGCGCCGCCATCACCGTGTCGCCCGGCATGGGCAGACCGAGCGGCGTGATGATCTTGGCTGCGATCTGCCGCGTGAGCGCGAGCAGGTCGGCGCCCGTCGGCGAGACGATCCGAACGATCAGGAACCGATCCCGGATGAAGTCCGGCAGCACGGAGACGTCGTTTGCGGTCGCAACGATGCAGGCGCGCGAAACGTCGAACCGGACCCGCAGGTACTCGTCGAGCAGGGCCTCGGCATTCTCGCTCTCGAGCACGTTCAGCAGGATGTTGTAGGGCTGCTCGTCGCGATGCGTCACGAACTTGTCGATCTCGTCGAGCAGCACGACCGGGTTCGCCGAGCCTGAGGTGACGATCGCCTCGGTCAGCAGGCCCATCCTTGCGCCGCGCCAGGACGTCGGGTGACCGGTGATCAGCTGCATGGCGTCGGAGTTGGTGGCGCAGGACCACGCGTGCGTGGGGACGCCGAGCACCGCTGCGAGCGATTTCGCGAAGTGCGTCTTGCCGATGCCTGGTGGACCGGCAAGCAGCAGAGGCGGCAGGCTCAGCGGCGTGCCGGTCATGATCGACAAGGCGACCGCCCGATCGACGAGGGCGGTCACGGCGACGAAGCCGGGACAGCGGGCTGTCAGCTCGCTCAGCTGCTCGCGCATCGGGACGGTGCCGAAGAGCACCGGCTTCCTCGCGCTCTGCCTGGAGAGCCAGCGCAGCTTCTCAAAACGTGTCGTGTCCTCGCTGGACAGATGCGCGGTTTCGTCATCGTCTCCGGCTGCAAGGAGCCGCATTTGCTCGTAGACGTCGCCGGGATCGAAGATCTGCGCGCTATGGCGCCTCCAGATGGCGTCTAAGGTGACACCGCACGGGTCATCGCCGAGTTCGACGCCGCCGATGCGGTCAGCCGAGCCAGGCCTTGTGAGGAGTCGATCGGCGCGCAGCTGGGCCGGGTCGTCCGGCGAAGCTGCGGCGTGGGCATGGTCTTGAGCGGTTCCAGCCCGTTCATCGTCGGCGGATTGGGTCATCATCGCGTTCCGCGGTTCCGCGAGACATTCTGCCTTCCGCGGGGTCGGCCATCCCGGCCTTCCGCCCACGCCCGTCCCAAGATGAAAGGCGGCGCCGGGTGGCGCCGCCTCGCACTGGCCTGATCGATGTCGATGACGCGCAGCGGTCAGACGATCTCGATCCAGTCGGGTGTGAACAGCGCGGGCTCGCTCAGTCCAAGCCGACGGTGAACCCAGATCGCCTCGTCGACGATGTGCCGCACGGCCGCCTGCTGGTGCAGGGGATCGGGGCGGCAAGCGCGATCGTTGATGATCCGCGCGACGTCACGCTTCACATCAAGGTCGGCCTTCGAGCGCGCCGGCCAGACCATGGCCTGGCACGCGGTGAGATAGGCCAGGATCTGGGCACCCTCGGCGGCGAGCCGCAGTTCGCGGCTCTTGCCGTCCTCATTGGCACGGGCGAGGTCGAACAGCCGCTCAGCGGTCGCCAGCATCCGGACGATCCGGTCTCGCAAGCCGCCGAAGTCGGGACCGCTGCGCGCGAATGCGATCCAGCTCTCCGGTGCGATGGTGAGAACCGGTTGACCGCCGCGCAGCGGCAGGAGGTCGCGCAGATCGTAGCGTAGGCGCGGCCAGGCCGCGAGGTTGCGGTCGTCGAGCGAGGGCGCGGGCGGCGCCGGCGGAACGGTCAGTTCGCCGACATGGAACGCGGCCCGCATCACACGGATCCGACGCGCCGTCGCGGGCTCGAGCGCCGCAATGTAGTCTGCCTCCTGGTCGGTGCCGAACGGCCCCCGCGCGTGCGCGAGGGCGAGCTTTGCATCGACCTCGTCCAGGCTGTCGGCCGGCCAGACGCAGACCAGGCTGTCGAAGAGGAGCGCTGCGAGTCCGAGACCGGCTGCGACCGTGCTCGCCTGCGGGTGCCGATCGACGGCATAGGCGACGCGATGCGCCTCGTTGTTGAACTGCCGCGACATCCGCGCCGCCTCCTTGAGGTCGGGCCGGCTCTGCCGGAAGGCGATGAGGTCGCCGAGCGCCGGGTCATCGCCGAGGCCCGAGGTCAGCGCCTCGATCGGGTCGGGGAAGCTCTCCCCCTCGCGAAGCGCGAGGGTGGTGTTCTGGGGCGGCGGCAGCCTGCCCTGATCGTCATTCTTGGACATGATGTGTTTTTCCGTGGGTGACAGCCATCTCGACTGCATCCCTTCCCCCCTCTCTGGAATCACGAAGGGGCGCCCGCGGGGACGCCCCTTCTTCTCCTGCAGGCTCTTGGACTTCAGCGGGCGCGCAGGGCCGCTGAGATCGTGCGAGCCGTCCTGCCGAGCTCGCCGATGACCGCGCCCGTCATCGCCGCGAAGGCGACGATGCTGCGCAGCCTCGGCTCGGGGAGGCGCGAGGCGAGAGCCCGCGCACGATCCTTGGCCGCGGCCCCGTCATCGACGAGGTCGGCGTAGAGGCAAGCGCGTGCGAGGTCGCAGGTCGCCAGCAGGGCGGCCCCGTGCCGGGCTCGTTCGAGCCGCTCCAGGGCCTCAGGCCCGATATCGCCGTCGGCGATCTCACGTGCGTGGCGTTCCACATCATCGAGCTGGAGCGCGGCTCGCTCGACCAGCGCCGCGACCCGCGGCAGATCCCGCATGAAGGCGGTCAGGCTCAGACCCTGCTCGAGAGCGAGCATGGCGGGCTCGCCCGGCCGCGCGTTCCTCACCGAGGACGGGACAGCGCTCGCCAGCACGAAGGTCCTGCGCTGGCGCTCGCCGATGGTGATCGGCAAGGGGCCGATCTCGAAGGCGAGCGCCGCAGCCTCGACCATGGCGGGATCGCCGGTCAGGCGGAGCTTGGAGTCGACGCTGTCGGCGATGAACGCGCGCGCCAACACATCCTCACCGGTTCGCGGCGGCATGATCGCCAGCGCGATGACGCTGGCCGAGTTGAGGAGCGTCAGCGCCGTCAGCATGTCGAGGCAGGCGGCGACCTGCGGTTGGGGCGAGGTCGCGGCCAGCGCGAGGAAGCGCTCGGTCTCTTCCGCGAAGCCGAGCGCACGGCCGGCCGTGGCGCTGACGAGGAAGCGCTCGCCGGCGAAGGCGGCATAAGCCGTGTCGCGATCGCCGGAGAGGGGAAGCCTGCGCGCGATCCCGTCGAGATCGTCGGTGACGGGGCGGATCGTCGCTTCGAGGTCGATGTCCTCAAGCGAGGTGGTCGGGATGGTGGTCTTCATGTCGGATCCAGAAGTTTTTGGGGGTTACTGCCTCGTGGCAGCGCCTCTCCGCTTCCTTCCGGAATGGCCGGCGCTTCGGGCGCCGGCCTCTTACCCTTCACGCCGCCATCTGCTGGCGGTCGCTGCGCTCGCGCAGCCAGCGCTCGATCGCATCGAGATGGGCATGGCGATCCGCATCCTGCGCATCGAGCGAGGAACGCAGTTCCGCCACCTCCCTGATCGCCTTAGGCAAGGTTAGCCAAGGAACGTCCGTCTCCGTCGTCAGGCGCTCGCGCAGCCAGTCGCGGCCCTTGCGCCAGGCTTCCGGCGCGAGGCACTCAGGCGCCTCCAGGAACATTTGCCTGTTGGCGAAGGCCTGGAGCCGGACGTCGCCTAGGTGCTTGACCAGGGCGCCACGCTGATCCCAGGGCAGCTCATGCCAGCGCGCGCAGATGCGCATGTCGGCATCCGAGAGGAAGCCCCCGGAATAGAGCGTCGCCTCCGGATATGGCAATGGCTCCCGATCGGCGAAGCGGTTCTTCAGCGCCTCGGTGAGATGGCGCTGGAAGGTCGGATGCCGACGCACCTGGCGAGCGCGGTCGTTGTAGACCGCGTCATCGAGCCGATCGGCCGGCAAGGCGTGCTGGGCATCCTCCCAGGCCAGCACGATCGGCTGGGCATTCGTCTTGACCATCCGCACCGGCCTTGCGCCCGACCGCGTCAGCAGGCCGGCGACGTCCTCGGCGGAGCCGTCGAGATAACTTGCAGGGTCGATCGAAAGATCGAGCGCGGCCCAGGACGTCGCGTTATTGGGGTTGGCCATGACACCGACCGCGGGCACCAGTGCCGACTGGCCGCCGAGGCAGATGAGGTCACCGCGGGAGAGGAGACGGATCGGTCCCGACTTGTGCGCGTTGGCAAGCATCAGCTCGACGCTGCGCGGGGCGCGCTCGCGCAGCAGCCGAAACAGCGCCAACGTGGCGCGGGCATCGAACAGCGCATCATGCGCCTCGTCCTCAGTGAGGGCGATCCCATTGGCGCGGCAAACCGCGCCGAGCTTAAGCGAGCGCTTGCCGTTGCCGTCGACGGGAACCGTGATCGCGCCCGGCTCGATCAGGATCGACGCGCGAAGCATGACAAGGGTATCGGCCCGCTTCAGCCCGGTGGACTGCGTGGCATAGGGCGGCAACAGATGGGTGAGGAAGTTGTGGCGGAGGACCTCCTCGTCGTAGCGCAGCACATTGTGGCCCAGAATCGTCGCAGGCGCCCACGCCCGCAGCGCCCGGCCGATCTGGCCGAGCAGCTCGAGGCTCGACATCGGCGCCTGATCCAACTGGTCCGGGCGAATACCCGTGGTCAGCAAGGCGCCCGGCGACGGCACGATGTAAGCCGGCAGACGACACCTCAACGAGAGCTCGCTGAGCGGGCGCAGCTCGTCATCGACGTGAATGAGGGCGGCCTGGAGCGGCACGTTCCAGGCCGGATCGAGACCGCTCGTCTCGAGATCGTACACGATGAAGGGCATCGGCGTGCTCCTACTGCACGCCGCCGGAGCCAGTCGCGACCGGCTCCTTGCGCAGCTTGATGCCGAGCGCGCTCGCGTCGGCGTGCATGGCGATCTCCACCATGTAAGCCGTGCGCGAACGTTCCATCTCGCCCGGCAGGAAGTTCATCGTCTCGTAGATCTGGATCTTCTGCTCGAGTTCCTGCTCGTTGCGCGCCGGCGCCTCGGCGATCAGCAGCGCGAAGCTCCGCGCCGTCGCGCGCGCGCCCTCCGCCAGCTGTCGGCCGTTCAGGTTGCCCTGGACGCCCTTCTGTTTGTCAAGCAGCGATACGTGTCGCGTTGATTTCCTTCTGGCGCTGCATGATGAGGGCGAAGACCTCGCGAGCAAGGTAGC